>CACPCY010000001.1 GCA_902632575.1 uncultured Alphaproteobacteria bacterium
TCTTTAAAGATTACTTTCAAGGAATGGAGGCTCGTGAATATTTATATGACCACATCGCCACTCGCATGCAAGAGTCATTAAAATCTAATGGAATCAATGAAGTATTTCGAGATGTCATTGGTGAAGCAGAAAATCTTATAAAAAAGGTAAAAGCACATTATTTGAATTAAATGAGTTGTTTAATTAATTATTCATATGAGTAAAGCGATAGATAACTTATACAGGATGTTTGATTACTTTACGGGTCGTTTTGAACCTGAAGATAGAGAGGAATATCTCGATGCTTTGAGCAGTTGTTTTAATTTACAATTACCCTCAAGAATTGACGAGGATTTCAAAAAAAATAAAAACCTCGACCAAGAAATACCCATGAAATTCAAGAAGTGGCTCTGTCAGATACTTATTGAAGAGAATGGAGAAGTACAAATAGGAAAAGAGTTCTATGGTAATATGGAACCATTTAAAAACTTACCTGAAAAATACTTCTATGATGACTCCTCTATTATGGATGCTTTCAAAAGAATCGCTGAAGCACAGTCAAAAGATAAATTAAATTAATTTCTAAATGAAAATTAAGTTTCATTATTCAAGATCCTTTCCGAACAATGGTGGAGAGATAAATATAAACACTAGATCCAATCACCTTTATTTTAAAAAAGAACCTGGCTTTGATATTTCAGAAGTTCCAAAAGAAATGAGAGAAATATTTTATCAAAAAAAAGTTGAGATGAGTGACGAAATAAAAGAATTAATCTCAGATACGTTTAACAAAAACGATATTTGGGATTGGCCCAAAAATTACAATGAGGCATTGGGTTATGGAAGGATTATGGATGGAGATTTGTGGGAATTGAAAGTATCTTATGGGGAGAAGAAATTATATTCATATGGTCAAGTATATTACCCTGATGGTTATTTAAACTTAATTGGTATGTTTAGTAAGATATTTAATGTGAATTTTTATGAAGAGATAGATAATAACTATTAATTTGATGTTAGTTTGATAGCAACATTAAATTGACACCATTTAAATTTAACGTTTGATCAGACGCAAGAATATAAAAAAGAAATTTCTCAGTGATAGAACTCTAATTATAGAATTTGCCACATATGTGAGAGCAGCAGCATTTAAAACTCTCTTACATTGATCTATGTATTCGCTAGGAACATTTTCTTTTAAGATTGGCATTGCCCGATTAAAACTTGCATCATACTCACATTTTAAAGTAAATAGATTAATAAAAATCTCAATGCAAAAAAAAAGAAGAGCGATAATCGTAACAACTAAGGTTAAAGAAAAACTATTAGTAAACGCAAATATTGGGCCAACTCCTAGCGTTACAATAGAGGATCCGATTGTTCGAAAAACAACAGTCTTTTCGAGTAGATCATGTCTTTGTATCAAGGGTTTATAATTTTCTTTATGCTGTATTGCGTGTCCTACTTCATGAGCAATAATAGATAGGGCTGTGAGACTTTTTTTATTTAATAGCTCACTCTCAATGCCTATTGATTTATTTCTAGGATTATAAAAATTTTGCAAACTAACCTTTTGGGGTTCTATTTTTACTTCTTTTAGCCCCTTGTCGTTAAGTATTTTATCTGCAAATTCTCTTCCTTTAAAAGGCATTAAATCTAATGTTTTATTATAATTTTGATATATGAAGCGAACATAGAAATATGGGAAATAAATTAAAAAAATTAAAAATAATGGAAATAAGATTTTGATCATTTATTTATCTTTAATAAAATAATAAATATCATCAATAAAATTGAATTGTGAAATTAGAACTAAAATATCTTAGCTTTTCTGAGTCCATAATGCCAGGCTTTAGTCAGATGTTTTTTGATGGAATTTTGTTGAATAACATTGAACTAATATCATTAAATGAACAACCTCACACCTCTGAGATTAGATTTTCTATACTCGCACACAATAACATTGATAGTGATGACGACCCAGTTTTAGCAGAGTCTATGGTTGAATGTAGATATGTTCCTGATGATATGATTTTGGCTGAGCCAAGAGTTTTTGTCATGCTTTTTATTAGTAGCAATACACATGATAAGTTGATAAGAAAATTAAATCAATTCGAAAAGAGCTATTTAAATAATAAATTTTATTTCAATATTGGTAAATTATTAAAAGAAACAAAAGACGAAATTGTTGGTGATGATAGATTTATAATTAAAAAAAAATTTAAAATACTTGATACAAAGGTTTTATTTGAAAACAATGATGATATCTACATTAAACATGTAGGATAAAAATATAAAAGTTTTTTTTATGTACTTTTATAAAAATAATTGGTCTAAATATCTAATTTACAAATATATTGAAGAAGGGAAAATTAATTATAACTTTTCACAAATTCCATATCTTAATACCAAAGAGTCGCCTGCATGATCAGCTACATGACCAAAAATTGATGCCCATGTAAACTCATTATTCAGAGTATTAAACATAAAAATTTGACCATATCTATTACTACAAGTTAAATAGGCTAAATTGTTTACATTATCGTGACAAACAGTCGGTGCAAGATTTTCAGTATCAAAACTGCTAGGCATTCCTAAATCTTCACTTCTAATCTCATTATTATCAATATCTATCTTTATTTCAAAGCTACCTTGATTAAAGTGGATTAGTTTATAATCATCTCCCATATAATGAAATCCACCAATATCATAATCAACACATCTGTATAATTCTTGTTTCGCAAATAAATTAGAACTTACTAACAGTAAAATTATTATGAGAATTTTATTTTTCAAAATTAAATTGGTTTTACCCCCTCCTCTGCAAATATACCATTAGCGTAAGTCTTTGGTAATAATAGAGCTTTGGAAATATCGTGCAGCATCAAAAGTTCTTCACTTTGTATCACGCCATCTGCTTTAGAGATAGCAATCGCCCCTCTTAATACTCTCTCTTTGCCAGAATCATTTAAGTGTGCAGCTAGTGTGCTTGCAACCTGAACGGGAGAATAGTTTGTCTCTTTAGATTTTTCTATTTGTTCATTAACGAACTCCTCCGGCACTTCGCTGCCAATTATACTTTCAAAAGTATTTCTAATCTCTGTAATTTCCTCAGGTAATAAAACACCATCAGCATGAGCAATGCTAATCATAATATCTAATGTGCCAAAGTAGTACAGAGATCTAATTTTTTCTTCCTCAGCTTTAGGATCATGTTCTAATACTGATTTCTTGTAAGTAGATTTACAGTCTTGGCACTCAACATAATCTCCCAAATCTTCAATGGGTACTAAAGGAACAAAAAAAAGTGATATCTTTTTTTGGACTTTTTTATGATCATATTTTTTGTAATCATTACACTCAGGGCAAAAAAATTCACCAGAATTTATACTTGAAGTACTACCTGCAGTTCCAAAAACAAAAAACATTAAATACTAAAAATTTTTATTCAATATATAGCATTTCACAATTTAATTTTCCATAATAATTAGGTCAATAATGTGAATATTATTTTTTATTAGTTTTTTGTTTTGTTTTAGCAACTACAAAATCCATACAAGCTAAAATTAATCCGCTAATAACAAAAGTTAAATGTACTGCTATAAATGTATAAATTTCTTCTTTTGTGTATTTAGAAATATCAAAGAATAGTTTAAGTAAATGAATACCAGAAATTGCAACAATCGATGATATTAATTTTAATTTCAAACCACTAAAGTCGACCGTTCCCATCCATGATGGCTTATCAACGTGATCTCCAATATCAATTTTTGATACAAAATTTTCATAGCCTGAAAATATTACAATTAACAATAAATTTCCTGTGAAAGATAAATCTATAAGAGTGAGAGCAAACAAAATCATCTCAGTCTCAGCAAAAACAAAGCCATTGGAGAAGAAACCAATTAGTTCACTTCCGAAAGTAATAAGTAAAAAAAATAAACAAATTACTAATCCAAAGTAAAAAGGTGCCATTAACCACCTTGAGGCAAACATCAATTTTTCTAAAGCTTCCTCAATAAAATTCATTTTTTTAATCTAATTTGAATAAAATTTCTCCATTTTCTGGTTCAGAAAATTGTTTTGATAGCTCATCTAAAAAATCATCACTCTCATTGCGTAAGGCATTCAAATCCATATCGATAGCCAATGTCTTTTGTTTTAAATTATAGTGAAAGTCTTGAAATAATTTTAATTCAAACTTATTAATAAGATAATTTTGGATATTATACCTACCGTTGAAAGTGTGGTAAGCTAGATAAAAAAGCAAAAGAATAAAAAATATATTCACCAATATTTTTGAATTAAAAAACCTCATTACTACCTATTAAAATTTTAACATTGCCCTTTTGTAAAAGGACATAGACTTAAAATTTAACTGTTAATAAAATGTGGATATAATAAATAGATAATTAATTACGATTATTCAAAATTATGAATGATAATTTTTAATTAATAAAAATATTAGAAATTTATTCATAACTTAATAGTACAATTATCATAAACTTTCTTTTAAATAATATATATCTAATGCTGTATAAAGATAATCTTCAAAAAGTTCATAACAAAAATCAATTTCATAATATCCTGGATAGTAGAATGCATTTATTTCACCATCACAATATTTAAAATTTATTTCTACGTCAGTTGGAAGTTGAATATGAAAATCATCAAACAATCTTTCAGATACTTTTTCTAATTCTTCTCTTAATAAACTAGGATAAAAATCAACAACTTCACCAGTATTATCAATTTTTGGGTCATCATAGTTTATAATAAATTTTCCAATATATTCTGCACCAGCACCGTGCCACATGTCAGTTAGATATGCATTCCATGAATTCCAAATATCAGTATACATCCCAACCTCACAATCATAATCTAATTCATAATTTATATCTCTTGAAGAAACAAATTCTTTGAATACCTCTGGATTACCATCTTTCATACTACAAATAATGTTATAAAATCTTTTTTTATCATTTGAATGTACTCCAGACACATATTCAGTATCTCTGCCCAATAAAATTAAATAGAAATAATTATTAACAATTCCTTTTATGTAATTGTGATCATGAGATGAGTAATATTCGTAAGATTCTTCATTTTCATATTGCTCTGGTTTATGAATTAAATACATCGAGATAAAACTATCAGCCATATCTTCTTCTTGTCCAAAAGTTGGTATATCTAATATATCAATATAATAATGACCAATCTCATGCATTAGTGTTGAAACAGAATTTGAAACTGCAAAATCTATAATTTCATCAAAATATATGTCAACAACACTGTCTTCAATATTATTTGAAGATGAGTCATCTCCTCTATTTGCTTCAGCAAAGCTCAAAATAGGAATTAATAACAATAGTGCTTTAAGGGTTTTCATTTGTGTTAATATTAATTAACGATTATTATTTGTCCAATCAAAATGAACAGAAAAAGGGAAGAAACTAAAATGATTAATTTTTTAGTTTTATCACTTTTAAAAATATTATTTTTTTTTCCATTGATATCAAATGGTGAAATATTTGAGGGAGATGGCATTACTTGTTCAGAACAGGATATACAAAATGATAAACAACTTACTGGTCTAGTTTACTGTGAACAAAAAAATGTTAAATGGTTTTCCCATATAAAAAATCATAAATTTAACGGATATACTTTTCAATTATTTAATACTGGAGCCATGCTTATTTCTTATTTAGAAAATGGTTCTATGAATAGTTTAGGTTACTATCAAAAAGAAAATTATGTTGAAATAAGTGAACACAAGAAAGCTGAAAGGAATGGTCTTGGATTACAAATATATGATATAGACGATCCACTTGAATTATCCCGTACTTATCTATTTAAAAATAACGAAGTTGACACATCTTACCCGGTAAAAGAAGCATATTATGACCAAAATAATGATCGATTTGTTCAAAAGTTATATTATGTGAATGATCAATTGAATTATTCTGATAAAAGTTTTTATTTTGAAATCACAAAATCAACTCTTAATAACGATTATAGGGTTTCATATATTACACAAATCAATGAATTAGGTATTTTTGATGGTTATGGTGTAAGAATTATTAATGGCTCTGATATTACATATGGCATATTCAAAAAAGGAGAGTTTATAAAAACTTTTGAAGAATCGGAGTTAACTAACTTTCCATTAGAATTCTGGGATTTCCAAACAACTTTAACACAATATAACAAATCATTTCTTACATTTACCAATAACATTAATAAGTTTCTTGAAGAAGCGAGTAACAGTTTATCAATTTTTATAAATACAAATGAGTGGGATTTCTTATCTCAAAGAGACTTAGATAGTCTTAAAAAAAAATATGAAGTACAAATAAAAGAATTGCATGACTTTAAAGATTAAAATATTTTTTTGGTAATGGGTTTACTGAGAGCTTTAGGTCTAATTATATGTATTTTTGGTGTTATATCTATGCTATTTGAAATATTAACAATATCTACTATAGGTATAAACACAGCTACCTTAGTAAGATTTGTTTTTTGGATTATTTTGATAGTCGTTGGTTATAAATTATTTCAAAAAAAACAATAATCCCAATATAGATATATGCAAATAAGTTTAATTTTAATCTTTACCTAATACACGTGAGGAAACTTTAAACTTGATTAGCTATGCAGGTATTATGAGCATCGTGCATTTTTTCTCCGAAATTTTCAAAACTCCAATTTTCTTCAGGGATATCAAAATATTTTGCATACTCTTTTTGTATGGTCATAGTCATTAAATTGTCTTGCAGCATATCTTCATTCATTTTGATAAAATCTTTTGATAAAGGTATATTTGTAGCTACGTAGATCCCCGCAATTTCTCCTAAGCCAAATGGTGAAGTAAAACCAACACTCGCAAGTATATTTTGACCACCAAAATTTAAATTAATTTGTGGATCTTCAAAGATTTCCTTTAAAGGTGAGGGGTTGTCTTGCATGGTGTAAATGAAGAAAAAAACATTAAATTTACATCCATTGTCTTTATCAAAATTAAAGTGAATGCTATTTCCATGTTGGATTTCACCATTTTTTTTTAAAGTGATGAAATTTTCATCTTGATCTATTTGCCATGGATCAGCTAGAAGAAAAGTTGGTGTCAGCCAAATTGAGAAAATTAAAATGTATTTAAATATCACATTTAAATAGTACATTAGTCCCAGAGTATTCCGAGTAAAACTCTAAGATCCTGCTGATGACATTGAGGACAGTACAGATCTGGAATAGTTTCATTATCACTATCCTCTGGCATATACTCTCTCTCCTTTTGACATGACCTACAATAAGACTCTGTTTGAAATATAAGATCTCCTTGTTGGTTATATAATGTAAGGTGACACTTATTTTCTAATGAGTGGCATTTACTACACTGATAAAGAGAGTAACCTCGTGAATAATGGGTATGAATTTGTTTTCGGTGCTTTAGGAGTTGTACTGTTTTTTTGTCATTGCCTCTAAGTGCATGGAGTATGTCATCAATATTTCCAAATAAAAAGCCAACTCCCATTGTGATCTCTTCAGATTTGTAATCACATTTTTGACATTCAATAAAATAGCTATGACCCATAAGAGGTATTATAAGTTTTTTTGAAAACTCCCCAAATAGTTTTGGTGCAGCCGGATCAGGAGTCGAACCTGCATCTTCCCTTCCCGCAAGAAATCTCAGTGTGGGACGCTTTTCCATTTAAGCTAAGGCCGCATAGGTAAATTTTAATTTCATCGAAAGTGTTATTTCCCATATTTAGGAATGACAGGGGGCTCGGGCTCCTCTAGCAATGTACATTGCTCTTTGTTAGCGGGTAATTCATCTAAAGGGCGTGTTACCCAGATGTGTGAAAAAATAATATCCCCGTTTTCATTTTGAAAGCATTTCTTACCAAAATGAAGTTGGCTGTGATTTTGTTCATCTGCAACATACAAGAATAAAACTGCTGCTAGAAAATGTAAAAAAGTCATGTTTTTAGTCCTTTCTGAGAATTGTTTATGCTAGCAGAGATGGGATCAGGTATTTTTTTGCAATGACTATAAGCTCTGTCCATCGCTTCCTCTACTTGAGGCATGGCCCACTGTATTGTAGGCAAGTCTATGAATGTTCTTAAAGCTACTGTTTCCTCGAAAGGAACATCAGTGACTGTTAAGCGAGAGCGTTTATGAAAAGTATAATATTCTTTAATCGTTTCATGATTGTAAGAACCCATGCCTATTAGAATCATGTGTCCATTCTTATATGGATATATTTCATGGACCATTCCGGTTGTTGAATGACCATTTTCCTTGAGCTCAATTTCTTTATCTAATAATTTTGTAAGATCTGGGTGAACTGATAAGGTAAATAATTCAAAGAATTGAAGCACACGATCACAATTATTTTTTGTCATAACAAAAATAATATTTTCTGAGTCTTCAACATCGCCACTACGCTCGATTGCAATCATTTCCTCTTCCAATAATTGAATATTCCAACCGTGAAATTTTTCTAAAGTCATCGCTGAGCTTAAGGAGACAAAAAATAGAGAGATAATTATTAATATTAAGTATTTTCCTCTTTGTACCACGGCTAATTTACAGGAGGATGGGATTAGCCGCAGCACAGAAAGGAACCATGAAAAAACCACCTCAATTTTTCCTCTCTCTTTTTTTTGTTTGTCATTTATTAACCTGGTAGGAAATGACTTAGAGAAGGAGTAACTTGAAAACAGAAAGGAAGAGAGAGGTCTTTGCACTGAAGACAAAGATATTAAATTTTAAAAATAAATATTGGGAAAAGTTTCTGAAATTTTAGACAGTTACAACATTGTTAAGAATATTCCAATTATTCTTAATAGCCCATCCAAAGATGGCCATAAATAGAAAATAGCTCAGACATAGAGACCAAAATAATTTTTTATCAATTGTATTATAGCGACCCGTTTGATGATCACGATGGTAATCCCAGTAACTCCAAATTGTTATAATAGTAGAAAGACCTGTGAACAAATAAGATATCAAAATCCAAGCATCTAAAATACTGATTTTATTGATTTTTGGAAGTCCATCACCAAATGTAAATTGAAATACCACGAGCGTCAGCAAAGAACCCAATGATACTGCTAGCTTAGACTCAAGTTCACGGGCCGGTATCCAAAATACACTAAACGATAGATAAACTAAAAAGATTACTGGTAAAATTATTTTCAAAATATAGTAGAAAGACTTTCTTGTAAGCTCAAAGTTGAAATGAACTTCTTGTTGCACACCCTGACCGTAAATTTTTGTAGGACAGCAATCAAAATCATGATGTGTTATTTGCCACTCGTAAAGATTTTCATTGCCCCTATCAATCACAAATTTAGGATTATATAATGCAGATGTACTCAAATCAGTGTCTTGGAAAACAAAACCTGCTGATGTTGCTATTCTATCGAATGGAAATTTTTGAAATTCCGAAATGTTATTTGCCTGGTAATTTATTTTTTGAACTAAATGAAAATTATAAGGTTTATTACTTGTTACTAATAAGCTATGAAACTCAGATCGATTAATAAATGAAGTGATATCTGATGCATCGAAATTAGGATACCATATTTTTTGGAGAATATTTTCTAATTCAGCGGATTTTCTAAAAATACATTTTATTTCAGAGTCTTCATTTTCAGCAAACTTGACTTTATCTAAACCTAATATTAGAGGTAGCTTATGAATTAAATCTTCATTTCTCCACTTTAGATGTACTTCAAAATCTAAACTAGTTTTGCTACTTTGTTGAACAATCTCTATGTCTCTCAATATAATATCAAATTCGACAATAGGATGTCCCAAATAAGGAGTTCTCTCTAAACTAATTGTTTTAGCTTCACCATCTGATCCAATTACCTTTAGCGAAACATTCCTAGTTGCTAAAAATTTCTTTACATTATCTTCCTCAATATTGGATATATCCTCCCCATTAATTTCGATAATCTGATCCCCTGTAGATATAGAGGACTCAAAAGCAGAAGAGCCAAAACGTATTTTGTCAATAAATGCACCGTTTTCCTCTAAAACTACACCGACATCATTGTAGGCCAGACGTATATTAGACGTTTCTCTAAAATCTTTTTTTAGGAGTCGTTCACAAATTTCTGCTCCCCAGCTAACACTGGAAAAGAAAACCCAAAATCCTAAAATTATCCCCCTTAAAAACAAATTAGAGTGATTTTAACACACTCTTAATTTTACTCAACTGATCATCTAATTTTTGGATGTCTTGATAAATTTTTTCTTTTTCATGAGGAACTATTTTTGATCCCCCTGAACTTTTCTCATCCATTGACTCACGCACGGCGTCCATTAAATCTCCCAATCTTCCACCTATTGCTAATATCTCTGATTGTACTTCACTTTCACTAGCAGGTTTTTCAGGTTGTGCGGTTGCTAGATAATCTTTCAAAAAATTGCTAAAGGGAGTTTTTTGGTAAATTTTATGCATAGCATGCTCTAAACGAATGACAGTTCTAAATTGTATATTCCTATCACTATCGTCAGGATCAGCACATTTGTAAATATAAGACTTGGACTTCCCAGTAATATCTTGAATGTCTTGATCACTTAAATTTTTAAGAACCTCTTTTAGGGTATGTTCAATGGTGATAATTTCTTTTGTTTTAGACATACCTCACTATAGCAATTTATGTTAAGCGGGTAATCAATAATCTATGTCCAAAAATAAAAAAGCTTTAGACTATTTGTAGAAATAATATTCCTCATTATTGTAGTCATGAAGTCAAATTATATTACTCCTACTTTAGGTGGAAGGTTGTCCTCTAATAAAAAAAATGAACCACAATCCCTAAGAGATATTGAAGAGTATTTGCGTTATTTAGCACAAATCAGGCAAGAAAATAATATTTCTGTTGAGGATGTAATGCAGCATTTGAATTATTCTCGTAGTACTCTTGATGCTCTTGAAAATGGAAATCTAGAATTTATTCAGTATCCTCTAAATTACTTTTTTACAAGGCAATATGCCTCCTATCTTAAAGTGCCCTTTCCTCAGCAATTTTTAATGAGTCATTTTAAACCGGGAGAAAAAAAGTAATGAGAGCAATATTATTGTTATTTCTCAGTATTTTTTTAACCAATTGTTCTTTAAAAGCAGAGAACAGTCCTATACATCATGAATTTGATAATTGGATACATATGGAGGCTAAAGAAGAAAACTTGGACTTAGTCTTTAGTTTGGAAAACCAAGATCAAATGATTATTTTTATTGTCGATCCAAACTTAAGTTGCGATGCTCGTTTAGTTTATACCAATAGAGAATTTGAACCCAAAGATTTTGATGTTATGAATGGTGAGACATTTGATTGGAAGCTCTCAGGTCAATCTTATGAGGGCAAAGATGCGAGCCGATTGAATGCCGATGGATACGTTCGGTGGGAGTTAATGAGTTTTTATAAACATCACTTCTCCAAGCTGGAAGACCTGTTGTCCGAAAGAGGACAAATTTCATTTTCTATCAATGATCCTCTCAAGAGGTTTAAAAAACAAGAGATTGAAATGAAAGCTAATGGACTTAGTTCTGCACTTAACAGTGCTTTGGATACTTGCCAGGGGTGGACATGATAAAAAAGTTATTTTGCGTTATCGTACTCCTAACTTGGTCTTTACCAATTAAAGCAGAAATTAATCAAGCATCGATTTTTGTGCTGGGCAGTTTAGATAAAGAAACAAAGCAATTATTTAGAGAAACAATTTATAACCAAATACACAATTACGCTCAAACAATTAGTACAGAAACACAGTCAAAAATATATGTGTTTCCTTATCAAAATCAAAATCAATGGCAGGTTGTGAGTTTTCATGTCCAAGGAAATGAAAACCATTCATATCTTCTCGATCTCTCATTAGAGGGTCACCCTATTCAGTCTTTAGATGAAATCCGCCAACTCGTTGGTCTAGATGGTTCTCTTAAATACATCGGTTGGAGCAGCTATGATGAGCTTCCACCAGAAAAGGTTTTTATTGCTTCAAAAATTATCGCACAAGATTATCTGTACTTGTATTTTTAAAAAAAGTTCTATGAGTGTTCTTGTCTTTGTTTCTTTGATGTCTTATCAAAGTGGTTTCATTCCTTTAGTGTTAATAGTAGGTGTCTTATTATACGCGTTTGTAGTCTTATTTTTTTTCTTAACATACAATCATCAAAGATCGTCAACTCCATCAATAGCAGAAACCACCATTAACGACTCAATATAGCGCTTTTTGCTACAATCGTAGCAAATCGTAATCATTTCATCGTTGATTTTATTGATATATTTCTTTGAGACCTCCTTGTAGTCACCACATTCAGTGCACTTGTTATAAGGAATTTCATTATTTTCAAATAACTCCTCTTTTCCATTCCACCAGCCCATTGGTGATAAATATCATATATATTTACCATTCTTTGATAGAAGTTACGCATAAATTAAAAAAGTTGTTAATAAATTATTTGGTTAATTCCTTAATTAAAATATTGAGATCACTTATAAAAGTCTTTTGATCAATAGAGGTATCAAGATACATGGTGCAATGGTGATTGTTGAAGTGGTCAGTGAGAAATTTCACTGCATTTTCTTCACCACTCCAAGATCGACTAAAATCCTCTGAGGCTTGAAAAAATGACTTCAATGACTCCTCACTACAATTATCCCAAAACGCAGGACAATAGTTTATTCCATCACCCTTAAATAGATTAATGTATGCATCTAATACCAAGATTTCAAAATTAGGATAATTGACTTTTTTATATTTGCTTATATCCACACCATCCAAATTAGTTAAAAATTGCTTTGATTGGGAGTCATAATACAAGTCATAGTTTAAGTTTTCTGCACCTTCAAAATTATTGTTAAAGAATTCAATTATTTTTTTTCGTATTTCAACCTCTTCAATAGGATCTAAAGACCAGTAAACTTCCTCTAAGTATCCAACACAGTAATCTTGATCTAGTGAATTAGAGAGTAACTTTGATGGAATTAAAAAAGCAACTATCAGAATTAAAGGTTTTAAGTTCACTATAAATACCTATCAATCGTAAAAGCTGGATTATGTGGTGTCTCACCGTTCACTAGCCCAGTAATTACTTTTCCAGTTATAGGGCCTAAAGTCCAACCTAAGTGATTATGTCCAAAACCGTAATAAAGATTTTCAAGACTTGGGGACTTACTAATTATTGGCAAACAGTCTGGGAGAGTTGGTCTGAAGCCTAACCATGAATTTTGATATTCTTGAAGTTTTGGAATTAATTGTTTGGCATAACGATGAATGTAATTAAGCCTTGATTTATTAACCTTTTTTTTTGTACCGGCTAATTCCACTGTCCCTGCAGCTCTTATTCCATATTCAAGTGGGGTCAAGTACATACCTGATTCTACCAGACAAGTAGGACGAGTTAAATATTCTTGAGTTCCAAGAAACTCTAAATGGTAACCTCTTTCTGTTTCAAGAGGTATCCTTTTATTTTCTAGTTGATAAACTAAATTTTTTGAAAAGGCTCCACTACAAATAATTAAACAGTCATAATTTTTATTATTGATGCTGAATTTTCCAAAACTATGATTTACTGATATAACCTTTTCCTTTAAAAATTTTCCCATTTTTTCAGTAAACTTTGAAAATAACTTATTTAAGATTTTATCCGGATTTAAAGTGTGATGTGCACGTGGAAAATACCAACCTCCTTTAATGCTGTTACTTAAATTTGGCTCGAGATCTAAAATCTCACCTTTGGAAAGACTAATTTGCTCAACATTATTTTTTTTTCTTATTTCTATTTGGTCATTAGTTGGTTTTTCTTTTTCATTCATCCAAACATATAAAACTCCTTTATGTGTCACTAAATCCATAGCACCAATTTCACTCAGTAATATCTCATAAGACTGTAAAGCATTCTTTAAAAGGCTTGTCATATGCTCTGCAGTAAAGTTCATTGAGTTTGAATTACAATTTTGGAGAAATTTAAAGATCCAAGGAAACATTTTAGGTAAATAAGACCATTTTATAGACAGGGGAGAGTTGTTGGAAAAAGTATATCGAAATAAATTTTTCCAAATATCAGGCTGATTTAATGCAGGAACACCGTAATCTGCAATCACACTAGCATGTCCTCTCGAAGTTCCTGAGCCAGGATCATTCTGATCAAAAATTGTAACTTGATGACCTGATGACTGTAAATAATAAGAGGTGCTAAGACCAACAATTCCAGCTCCAATTACTGCAATTTGTTTATTATCTCTCATCAATTACTTTTTCGATAATCCCATGGATATTGAAATTTCATAGACCACATTCCAAGCCCATTTGATTTAGCATACTCCTCATCAGAAATAAATTTGTCTGAATATTTTCTGTAAGCAAACGCAAATCCCTCTCTAACTAAATATCTGCTCAAAGACTCTCCATTGACAAAACACTCACCTAATACTCTCCCATAAAAGTCTTTTCCCTCATCTGTGCAGCTAATTTTATTATTTGTAACTTTTTCGATTAAAAGGTTTTTTGATATTTTTCCACATGCAACTTTCCCCTCACTTGCAACACATGTCTGGTTAATTTCAGGAGCATCTATTCCGCTAAAACGTATTTTAACATCACCTAATTTAATTGTGTCTCCATCAACTACAGTGACGTGTGAAGCATAAAGATTATTTGTTAAAAAAAATATTGAAGAAAAAAAATAAAAAATAAGAATTTTTAATGACACGCAATATTATACTTTTTTAATCTCCAATAATTATAAGGCCAAGGAGTGATAAATCCTACAAAAAGCATTATCGGAATTACCCACCATGTAAGCATAGCCCCACCTGTTAAAATCACATCTGTAACATTCATTGCTATTTCCATGGATATCATTGAAATGAAACTCATTCCTAAAGCTGTTTTTAATGCCTGATTAAATTTGAAGTTCTGTCGAATTAAAACGATTGTCTCAAGAATAATACTTGTAATTAATCCATTAATTATAGCGAGTATCATGATACTCATTACTGGCCAAGGTATTTGATTAATTTGGAAATATAAAATGGTTCCAAGGTCACCAATAGAACATCCTAATAAACACCATGAAGTATTTTTTGCGCTTCTTTTCCATGTATGTTTACAGCGCCAGTGGAAAGAAGATAAAGCGAGGCTCATAAATAAAATTCCATAATTTTTGTTACATTATTATAGTTATTTAGATCTGAGAATAATTGCCAAAATAGTGTAAATTTAAAAAATGCTGATTTTGCTCACTTTTAAGTAAACGGTATTTAATATTTGCATATCATTGTGGTTTTTTGACTGTTTGAAAAAAACACCATTTTGTTAAAACTATATGTACTTTTTTATAGGAGGAGGATTTCTATGAAATTAATTAAAACACTTACAGCTTTGATAGCTATTTCTCTATTTGGAGCAAGCTATGCAAATGCTGGTTCTCACGCATATACAGGCCCTGACCTGTCGGGAGAAAAATTAACAATCTTTGGTCCTTGGTTGGCACCACAAGATGATGATTTCAGGGATGTCATATCAATTTTTGAAGCAGCAACAGGAGCATCTGTCGAGTATGGTGGTTCTGATGAATTTGAATCAATTATTAATATAGACTGTCAAGCAGGTAGTCCAGCTGACATAGCTGTATTCCCTCAACCAGGATTAGCAGCAAACATTGCAGCTACCGGTTGTTTATCTCCATTAGGTAATGACGTCAAACAAATGGTTCTTGACAACTATGCTGCAGGTCAATCATGGGTTGATCTCACAACATATAAAGATCCAGTTGGTTTTGAAAAGTTCTATGGCGTCTTTTACAGAGTGAACGTAAAAAGTCTAGTGTGGTACTCACCGGACAACTTTGAAGATAATGGGTACGAAATACCGACAACTATGGAAGACTTATTAGCATTGGCAGATCAAATGGTCAGTGATGGAAATACTCCATTTTGTATCGGTTTAGGCTCAGGTGGAGCTACTGGATGGCCAGCAACAGACTGGATGGAAGATATAATGCTAAGAACTCATTCACCAAACACATACGATCAATGGGTTTCAAATGAAATGAAATTTAATGATCAAAGAGTTATTGATGCAATGGACTTCTTTGGTTCAATAGCATTAAATGACTCTTACGTTAATGGTGGTACTAAAGCTGTTGCAACAACTGACTTTAGAGACTCTCCAAATGGATTGTTTACCTCTCCCGCGGAGTGCATGATGCATAGACAAGCTAGCTTTATTCCGGCTTTCTTTCCTGAAGGCGCAGAAGCTGGTGTGGACTATGATTTCTTCTACTTCCCACCATTCGCTTCACAAGACTTAGGTAAACCTGTGCTAGGAGCAGGTACTTTGATGGCTCCTACTAATGACAGACCAATTACAACTGAGTTCATGAAGTTTTTACTTCACCCTGAAGCTAACGAGAGATTTATGGAAAAAGGTGGTTTTTTAACACCTCATAAATATGTGGACACCAGTAAATACTCTAGTGATACATTCAGAGGTCTTCATGAAATCTTAATGAATGCAACAACTTTCAGGTTTGATGGATCAGACTTGATGCCTGGTTGGGTTGGAGCAGGATCTTTCTGGACCGGTATGGTTGATTATACTAATGGTAAATCAGCTAAAGATGTGGCAGACGAGATCCAAGCTAGCTGGGAAGCTGGTCAGTAAGTAAAAAAGTAATTTTCTTATCTAAGGGCGAATAGTATATTTGCCCTTAGTTTCATAATATTTAATGAATATATTTTCCTTAGCAATTACCGTTCTTGTTGGAGTACTTTTTTTTGTTACTTTCTTTCACTTATCAAATTTTATATTGGATTATTTTCGAGTAAGAGCTACAAAAAAATTTGCATTGGAAAATTCAATTAGAGTTATTATTTTTATTGCACCTGCTTTTATAGTTTTGTTTATCTTTATACTTTACCCAGTTTTTGAAACTATCAGACTCAGTTTTTATGATAAACAAGGGGAGAGCTTTGTAGGGCTCTATAATTATGCATGGGCTATAAAGGATCCTGATTTTAAGAGAAGTATCATTAACAACTTAGGTTGGTTATTGGTTGTACCGACTCTCAGTACATTTTTTGGTTTAGTAATTGCAAACTTGGCAGATAGAGTCTGGTGGGGATCAATTGCTAAATCAATTATTTTTATGCCCATGGCTATTTCATTCGTAGGTGCTGGAGTGATTTGGAAATTTATGTATGATTATAGAGGTCCTGGCGACCAACAGATAGGCCTACTAAATGCGATAACTGTTAATTTAGGTTTCGAACCTCAAGCTTGGTTAACAATACCAATCTGGAATAATTTTTTTTTAATGGCAATAATGATATGGATACAAACTGGTCTTGCCCTAGTAATTTTTAGTGCTGCACTAAGAACTATACCTAGTGAAACGTTAGATGCTGCTAGAATTGATGGAGCAAGTGAACTAAAGATTTTTTGGAAAATAATCATTCCATATCTGGAACAAACTATCTTAGTAATTTGGACAATAATCACACTCTTAGTCTTAAAAGTATTTGACATAATCTATGCTATGACCAATGGACAATGGCAAACAGAGGTTTTAGCTAACTTAATGTATGATTGGATGTTTAGAGGAGGGGGAGATACTGGCAGAGGGAGCGTTCTGGCATTTTGTATTTTAATTGGCGTAACTCCCATATTGGCTTGGAACTTGTATAGACACAAGAAAGATCAAAAAGTATGAAAAAGTTAACATTTACCTCAATTTTTTCTCAATTTTTATTGCTAATTTTTGTAATCGTATGGATAGTGCCCACATTTGGTCTTTTTATCAGCTCTTTACGAGACAAAGATGTTTTGGCAATTAGCGGTTGGTGGACATCTTTCACAACAACAGAAGTTAATGAAATATATCGAACCGAAGGTAATGAGTCTCAAATTAAGGAGGGAGGTAAATATTATATAAGAGGAAATCTTTTTGGAGAAGATAAAGGAAAACAAATTTTCCGATTTGGTGTAACTTCTAAAAACATTGATGAATTTGAAGTAGGAGATACGGCTATATTCAAAGATAAAACTGAAATTACTGTTTTTGAAAACGGAGATTATACTTGGAAATCTCAAGAGGAGTTTAAAAAGAAAAAAGGTAAACGAGTCTTTGTATCTGCAAAAAGTCCACCAAGTTTTACGTTAGATAATTACAAAGAAGTTTTATTTAAAGAGGGTTTGGGACAGGCTTTTTTAAACACACTTGCTGTTGCTCTTCCCTCAACATTAATTCCATTAATAATATGTTCATTTTTTGCATATGCCTTAACGTGGATGAAGTTTTATGGAAGAGATATTTTATTGGCTAGTATAATTGCGTCACTAGTTGTTCCACTTCAAATGTCATTGATACCTATACTAACAGTATATAATGACTTTGGTGCTTTATTTGGAGTAGCTGCAAAGTCTTATCCTGGAATTTGGATGGCTCATACTGGATTTGGACTTGCCTCTACAACTTTTTTATTATGGAATTTTTTAAAATCTCTACCAAGTGAAATGATGGAGGCAGCTAAAGTTGATGGTGCCACACACTATGATACTTTTCTGAAAATTGTTGTTCCATTGTCGATCCCAGCTTTTGCCTCAATTTTTATTTTGCAATTTTTATGGGTATGGAATGATTTATTAGTTGGTTTAGTTTTCCTAGATAAACATCCAAGTGAAATCATTCTTACTGCGAAATTAAAAGAATTACTTGGCTCTAGAGGAGAAAATTGGGAGATACTTACTACAGGTGCGTTTGTTTCAATGACAGTGCCGTTGTTTATTTTCTTTTCATTACAAAGATACTTTATAAGAGGACTTGTGGCAGGATCAATAAAAGGATGAAAAGGGACATTAATGACTAATAAAATAGTAATTATAGGCGCAGGTAGCACTAACTTTGGTTTAGGACTTGTTGGAGATTTTTTTAAATCTAAAATTCTCAGCGGATCAACTTTAGTGCTTCATGATATTAATTCTGATACATTAAAAAATACTCATAAAATCGCAAACGACTATAAAGAAAAACTTGGAGTTAACTTTGAAATTGTGTCGACAACTTCAAGAGCTGAGGCGCTTCAAGAAGCTAATTTTTGCCTTATTTCCATTGAAGTCGGAAATAGATTTGACCTCTGGGAGCAAGATTGGAAAATTCCCCTTCAATACGGCATCAAACAAGTCTACGGTGAAAACGGAGGTCCTGGTGGTCTCTTTCATGCAATGCGTCAAATTCCAGAAATTATTAAAATTTGTGAGGATATTGAGAAAATTTGTCCAGAAGCATTTATATTTAGCTATTCCAATCCCATGCAAAGAATTTGTCATGCATTAACAACACGTTTTCCAAATTTGAAAATAACAGGCTTATGTCATGAAATTGCTTCTATGAGTCGACAACTTCCAACTTTAATGGAAACAACTTTAGAAAATATTGAGTTTGAGGCAGGAGGTTTAAATCATTTTAGTATTTTATTGAGAGCCAAATATAAAGACTCGGGGGAAGATGGATACCCATTTATAAAAAAAAATTTTAGTGAATATTATTCTGATTTAGTGAATGATCATGAGGGCTTTTATTCAAATCCAGGAGCAGAAAGAGGTTTGTTCTTTGAACTATTCAAACAATACGGATATTTGCCAATTACCACGGACAGTCATTTAGGAGAATATTTGCCTTGGGCGTACAGTGTTGTTGATCATGATGGTATTTTGGATTTTTATGATAAATATAAAAAAAGATGTTTATCTTTTTATTCAAATGATGGTTATGATCAATTTTTTGATATGAGTCACCCTGAACCTCATGAAAGAGCAATACCAATTATTGAAAGTATAGTCGATGACTCCAATATGCTAGAACATGCCGTAAATATTAAGAATGATAGTTTTATAAAGTGTTTGCCAAATGATGTAGTGGTAGAAGTGCCAGCAACAATTAATAAAACAGGGGTTCACGGTAAAGTACTTGAAGATTATCCAAATTCTTTTGGGGCTCTTCTTAACTCACAAGTAGGAACTATTCAATTAACCACAAATGCAATTTTGAATAAATCAAAACAAGCAGCTAAATATGCTCTTCTAGCTGACCCCATTGTTGGAAATTCAAATGCGGTCGAGTCTTTGCTGGATACAATGATTGAATTTCAAAAAGAATATTTAGGATATTTAAAATAAGAAACGGTACAAATGTTCAATACTATAGATAGATGTAATAATGTTAATGATTTTAGAAAATTAGCAAAACAAAAACTGCCTAGTCCTATTTTTCATTATATTGATGGAGCAGCTGACGATGAAGTTACATATGAGAGAAATACTCGAGCGTATGAGGACTGTGATTTAATTCCTAATGTTTTAAGTGGAATTAAAGAAGTTGACATGACCACTACAGTATTAGGGCAAAAATTGGAAATGCCAATTTATTGTGCCCCAACAGCATTACAAAGACTTTTTCATTATGAAGGAGAAATTGGTGTAGGTAAAGCAGCGGAAAAATTTGGAACTATGTTTGGGGTTTCCTCTTTAGGTACAGCAAGTATTGAGGAAATTTCTAAAACAATCTCCTCACCAAAATTGTTCCAACTATATGTACACAAGGATCAAGGCTTAAATCGAAGTTTAATTGAGACTTGTAAAGAATTTAAATTTGATGCACTAGCTGTAACTGTGGATACTGCTGTTGGTGGCAATAGAGAAAGAGATTTAAACACAGGTTTTACAATCCCAATGAATTTATCATTAAAAAGTTTTATGAGTTTCATTTCTCATCCTTCTTGGGCTTATAATTATTTTACAAAACCTAAATGGGAATTGAGTAATTTAAAAAAACATATATCTGAAGGAACAAATGTTATGACAAGTGTTGGAGATTATTTCACTAAAATGCTTGATACATCTTTGGATTGGAAAGGTATAGAAAAAATTAATAAACATTGGGGTGGTCAATTTGCTTTAAAAGGTATTATGTCTGTTGAAGATGCTAAAAAGGCTATAGATGTTGGTGCGTCTGCAATCATGTTATCAAATCATGGGGGAAGACAACTTGATGGTTCAAGATCTCCGTTTGATCAGTTATCTGAAATTGTCGATGCTGTTGGAGATAAAATAGATGTGATTTGTGAGGGAGGAATAAGACGAGGTACCCATATTTTAAAAGCACTATCTTTAGGTGCAAAAGCTTGCTCTGGGGGTAGAATGTATCTGTATGCATTGGCTGTTGGAGGACAAAAAGGAGTAGAAAGAGCTTTAGGTAATTTAAAAAAAGAGATAGAAAGAGATATGATTTTAATGGGTGTTTCTAATATTAATCAGCTATCCAGGAATAATATAAAATTTCGATAAATAGTTTTGTAAATATATATAAAATGACATGATAAAATAAAATGGCTTCTATTAATATTAAATCACTTAACAAATTTTACGGTAAAACACACGTAATAAAGGATTTTTCTTTAGATATAAAAGATCAATCTTTTACGACTTTAGTGGGGCCTTCTGGCTGTGGTAAATCAACTTTGCTTAGAATGATTGCTGGTTTAGAGGATATAAACTCCGGAACCATTTCAATAAATGACAAGCAAGTTAATGACTTATCGCCTAAAGATAGAAATATTGCCATGGTATTTCAATCTTATGCTCTATACCCACATATGACTGTTTTTGATAACATGGCTTTTGGGTTAAAATTAGAAAAGAAATCCAATGAAGAAATTAATGAGCGAGTTTTAGATGCAGCAAAAACACTTCAGATCCAAGATTATTTAAAGCGCAAGCCTAAACAATTATCAGGCGGTCAACGACAACGTGTTGCTATTGGAAGAGCTATCACAAGAAAACCTCAAGTTTTTCTTTTTGATGAACCATTATCTAACTTAGATGCTGCTTTAAGAGTTCAAATGAGAATTGAATTAGCAAAACTACATGAACAACTTAATACTACAATGATTTATGTTACTCATGATCAAACTGAAGCAATGACACTATCAAATGAAATTGTTGTTTTAGATGAAGGAGAGATTTCTCAACAAGGAAATCCTATAGAGCTTTATAATAATCCCAAAAACTTATTTGTTGCAGGTTTTATTGGATCACCAAAGATGAATTTCATAAATTCTAAAGTTTTATCAAAAGATGAAAGTAGAGTTGAAATAAGTGTACTAGGGTCAAATATCTCAATTCCAAAAAAAATTAAAACATATGATGGTAATGATATTATCTTTGGTATAAGGCCTGAGGATATTACTATTACAGATGGATCAGATTATGATTTTCAAGGTAAAGCGTATGTTGTAGAAAAATTAGGGTCAAACACATTTATTTATTTAGATAACGAAGGCGACCCTATAGTAATTGAAGCATCGGGTGATAGCTTAATAAAAGTTGGTGACGGTGTTAAAATAAAATTTGATTATAACAAAACAAATTTATTTAATTCTAAAAATAAATTTAGAATTGATTAGTTTATCTGACCTACAAAACTTTCCTAAAGATTTTAAGTTTGGAGTTGCTACCTCATCTTATCAGATTGAAGGAAACAATTACGGGGATTGTGGTAAATCTATATGGGATGCCTTTGCTAAAAGAAAATTAAGCGGCATTGATGGCAAAAATGCCTGTAATCACATTAAATATTTTAGAGAGGATATAAAACTCATAAAAGAGGCGGGATTTAAAGCCTATCGTTTCTCATTTGCATGGCCTAGATTATTTCCAGACAATGACAAAGATGTAAATTTAAAAGGTGTGGATTTTTATAAAAGACTTTTGGATGAGATAAATAATTCGGATTTAGAGGCTTTTCCAACAATTTATCATTGGGATCTACCATTACGATTTCAAGAAATGAAAGGTTGGGAAAATCAAGAAACCTGCAAACGTTTTGGTGATTTATCTTTTTTCATTTCAAAAACATTTGGTGATCAATTTGAAAATATATCTACAATCAATGAACCGTGGTGTATTTCATGGTTAAGTCACTATCTTGGAGAGCATGCGCCAGGTATTAAAAATATCCAATCAGCTGCAAAAACTATGCATAATATCTTATTTGCACACTCGCAATCTGTTGTGGCACTGAGGTCATGTAATACTCATCAAATTGGAATAATTTTAAATAATCAGTTTGGTCAATCCATAGATAGTGAAGAAGAAAATATTCAAGCTACAAAACTCTTTGATGAAATTCATAATAAATGGTTTTCCGATGCAATCTTTAAAGGTAAATATCCAGAATTAGCTTTATCTATACTAGAAAAATATCTACCAAAAAATTATAAAACACAATTAGAATTAATATCTTCACCAATTGATTGGATAGGATTGAATTATTACACCCGCTCTTTAATCAAATATAAAAAATCAGAAGATGGTGTTAATTATGAATGTAATAGTGGAACACTAAAAAAAACAGATATGGGATGGGAATTTTACCCTCAAGGATTGAGCTACTTTATTAAAAGAATTAATGAAGAATATGATAATAAAATTCCAATTTATATAACTGAAAATGGGATGGCAAATAATGATAAACCAACTTCAAAAGGAGAAGTTTATGATAAAGATAGAATAGAATTTTTTAATTTGCATTTAAAACAAATTTTAAGTTGTTTAAATGAAGGTTTGTCTGTTAAGGGGTATTTTGCCTGGTCATTGCTTGATAATTATGAATGGGCATTTGGCTATTCCAAGAGATTTGGATTAGTCTATGTTGATTTCGATAGCTTTAAGCGAATTCCAAAAAAATCTTATTATGAATTCTCAAAGTATTTAGCCTAAATTAAAACTGTAGTCACTGATGTATATTTATACAAAAAATGCTAAAGTTTTCAGGGTATTATGGCTAATTTAAATCTTAAAAATGTAAAAAAAACTTATGATAAAACTGAAGTGATCCATGGTGTAGACCTTGATATCAACTCTGGTGAGTTCATTGTTTTTGTTGGACCATCTGGTTGTGGTAAGTCTACACTCCTTAGAATGATAGCTGGACTAGAAGATATAACAGAAGGAGAAATATCTATAGGCGGAGAGGTGGTAAATAAAATTATTGCAGCAGAGAGGGGTGTTGCGATGGTTTTTCAATCATATGCATTGTACCCTCACATGACAGTTTTTGATAATATGTCATTTGCATTAAAACAAGCTAAAACTCCTATTGATGAAATCAAAAGAAGAGTTTTAGAAGCAGCAAAAATTTTGCAAATTGAAAGTTTATTTGAGAGACTACCTAAACAATTATCTGGTGGGCAACGACAACGTGTTGCTATTGGAAGAGCTATAGTAAGAAATCCAAAAGTATTTTTATTTGATGAGCCCTTATCTAATTTAGATGCAGCACTTCGCGTTCAAACGAGAATAGAAATAGCTAAACTTCATAATCAATTAACTGCAACTATGGTTTATGTAACACATGACCAAGTTGAAGCGATGACCCTAGCAGATAGAATTGTTGTTATCAATCAGGGTATCATTGAACAAGTTGGCACTCCTATTGAACTTTACAATTCTCCAAGAAATCAATTTGTTGCTGAGTTTATTGGCTCTCCAAAAATGAATATGATTGATTTAAAAGATGGACATAAATTAAATTTGATTAATTTAAAAGCTCCAAGTGAGGCTACCAAATTAGGAATTAGACCTGAGCATCTTAGTTTGTCTAATGGTGACTCTTATAAGCTCGAAGGAGCCGTTAGACATATAGAAAATTTAGGCGAGCACTTATTATGTTATATAAACTTAGATAAAAATGATGAGATCGTAGCTAAACTTGATGTAAATAGTAAAATTAAAATTAATGAAAATATTCGTCTGGAA
Source organism: uncultured Alphaproteobacteria bacterium (assembly GCA_902632575.1). The sequence goes on from CACPCY010000001.1 coordinate 24,814, forward strand.
TGGCATCAAAATCACCAGCATTTTTTTAACTCTTCCGGTGTTTCAATCGACTAAAAATGTCTAAGAGTCCCGAATTGGGGGTATGTTATTACCCAGAGCATTGGCCTGAAAAAATGTGGATAACTGATGCTGAGAATATGCACAAAAATGGTATCACTTGGGTAAGAATTGCTGAATTTGCTTGGTCTCGTATCGAGCCAAGTTCTGGTGCTTTTGATTGGAATTGGCTGGATAAGATTGTGGATATATTGGGAAATAATGGTTTGAGGATTGTAATGTGCACTCCAACAGCCACTCCTCCTAAATGGTTGGTTGACCAGATGCCGGACATGGTTGCTATAGATGAAAATGGTCAGGCTAGAAAATTTGGATCTCGAAGACACTATTCCTTTTCTCATATTGGTTATCAAAAAGAAAGTCAGCGCATAACTAAAGCTATAGCAGAGAGATACGGGCAAAATAATTTTGTGAGAGCATGGCAAACGGATAATGAGTTTGGTTGCCATGAAACTACATACTCTTGGTGCTTGTCTGCCTTGCGAGAGTTTAGAATTTGGCTTGAAAAAAAATATCAAAACATAGATGATTTAAATAAATCTTGGGGAAATGTTTTCTGGTCTATGGAGTATCGCTCCTTCGAGGAAATCGAACTTCCTAACTTAACAGTTACTGAAGCAAATCCTTCTCATAATTTTGATTTCCGAAAGTTTAGCTCGGATCAAGTAAAAAATTTTAATTATCAACAGGTAAAGATATTAAATGATTACTCTCCTGGAAGGCCCGTGAGTCATAACTTTATGGGTCACTTTACAGAATTTGATCATCGTGAAATATGTAAAGATTTAAACATTGCTGCTTGGGACAGTTATCCTTTAGGCTTTCTTCAAAATATGCAAACTATTGCCAGAGAAAATAAAAAACTTATTGAGGACTGTTACAATATCGGTGATCCTGATTTTCAATCTTACCATCATGACCTTTATCGAGGTATGGGTCGTCTTTGGATAATGGAACAACAACCTGGTCCAGTTAATTGGGCCAGATATAATCCCATTCCTGTAGCTGGCGCAATAAGAATGTGGACTTGGGAGGCATTTGCTCACGACGCTGAGGTTGTTAGTTATTTTCGTTGGAGACAAGCACCTTTTGCACAAGAACAAATGCATGCAGGGCTAATGTACCGTGATAATACACCAGCAATCGGTTATAACGAGGTCAAACAAGTAAGTAATGAGATACAAATGCTCAATTTACCAGAAACACAAAAATCTGAGATTGCATTATTGCATGATTATGAAGCTTGTTGGATTACTGAGCTGGATGGACAAACAGACGATTTCCACTACACGCGCCTGATGATCGATTTTTATAAATCGGTAAGAGTTAATGGTGGCTCTCTAGATATTGTTGGAAAAAATGCTGATTTTGCTGGTTATAAACTAATTATTGTTCCCTCTTTTGCACATCTTGAAACTGACACTTTTAAAAAAATGGTTTCTTCTGGAGCAAAAATTTTGGCTGGTCCAAGAACAGGAATAAAAAATAGAAATTTTCAAATTCCAGAAAACTTAAGCTTAGAGGGGCTTGGTTATAAAGTTAAAAGAGTAGATGCCCTTCCCTACGAACTTCCTGTAGAAGTAGAATGGAAAGGTCAGAAGGGAAAGTTACACGTATGGAGAGAACAAGGTGATAGCTCAGGCGTATCTGAAGGTAAATCAGAAGATGGCTTTCCTGTTATCACTAGCGGAAACCAAGGAAGTTATTTGTGTGGATGGCCAGATGAAACCTTGTTAAATTCAATAATGAAAGAACAAATGACTACAGCAGGTTTAAAACCAATTACACTTCCGGAATATTTAAGAGTAAGGCAAAGAGGTGATCTATTGTTTTTTACTAATTATGGAAAAAAAAACGTTGTTATACCTAAAACTTTTCAAGGCGAAATTCTCTTAGGATCAAAAAACATGAAACAAGCGGATGTAACTATATTAAAAATTAATAAATAAAAATTATCTTATGCTTCTTCCTCCATCTACAGGGATGGTCAATCCTGTCATGAAAGTTGAGGCTTCACTTGCAAGAAAATAAATTACACTTGCTACCTCTGCTGGTTTTCCAATCCTTCCAATAGGATGATTTTCTTGCATCCTTTTTTCAAATTCCTTTTTTGTAAAATCCTTTTTAAAAGAGGCTAGCATTGGAGTATCGATAGCACCTGGCGCAACAGCATTAACTCTAATATTGAAATTAGACAAGTCCAAAGCCAAAGATGCCGTAAAAGATATTATTGCACTTTTTGATGTTGCATAAGCCAACATATTTTTTGCTCCTCTAATGCTATTTATTGAAGCTAAATTTACTATGGAAGATTTCTTACTTTTTTTGAGCAATGGTAATGCATATTTGCAAGCTAAAAAAGTGCCAGTAATATTGTTATTTAAGTGATAAGTCCATTCACTCATCGATGTTGTTTCTAAATTTCCACTTAGCCTCACACCAGCACTATTAACTAAAACGTCAATTTTTCTGTACTTTTTTTTGATAGTGTTGGATAAACTTTTCCAATGAGAATTATTGGTTATATCTATTTGATAGTATTCAATGTCTTTAATTTTGTAGTTAATTTTTTTGAGTGAAGTACCTAGTACTATATAACCATTATTTGCAAATATTTTGGATGTACTTTTTCCAATACCAGACTCAGCCCCAGTTATCAGGACAATTTTTTTTTTAGAAATCAAGATTAAACGCCTTTACGTTGTTTGCTCTTTCCCGTTTGAAAGTCATCTAATGCTTTTTTGTTTTCTTCAGTTATAGGATTTTGAAGTGTTGGGCTTTCCCAAAAAGCTGTCCCATCTAACCACTCATAGCCATGAGTTTTTATAGCTATGACATATGTTTTATCAGACTCTTTAGCTCTTTTGAAAGCAGCCTCTAACTCTGAGGTTGAACTTACAGTCTCAGCATTCGCTCCCATGCTTTTAGCATGGTTTTCAAAATCTACGAATTTAAGATTGGTAGCTCTTGCAGCACGAAGATTACAAATGTATTCCTTACCTCCTTTAGCTAGTTGAAGACGATTGATAACCATATGTCCACCATTATCACAAATAATAATAATTAATTTTTGATCATAGAGAACTGAGCTATATATATCACTATTATTAAGAAGATAAGAACCATCTCCAACAAATACAACGACATCTTGATCGGGTTTAGCCATTTTAATTCCCAGCGCTCCTGATATTTCATATCCCATACAGCTAAAGCCCCATTCAGTCTCAAAGGTGTTAAGTTCCTTTGGCTTCCAAACTTGAACGACCTCTCCTACAAGGCCTCCGGCTGCTGTTACCACTATATCACTTGGATCTGAATTTCTATAAATTGCACCAACTGCATGAGCGTAAGATGGCTCTTCTTGATTTGTAGGGCCACTTTGTTTTGCAATATATGTTTCCCATTCATCTCTCTCTTTAATTGCTCTTTGATACCAAGTATCAGGGGCCCTCCAATCACCAAGAGCTTCCGAAATTTGTAGCAATCCCACTTTTGCATCGCTAATAACAGGAGTGGCTAAATGCTTAGTAGTATCATAACGGGCTGTATTAACTGAAATTAGTTTAAAATTAGGATTTTCGAAATTTGCCCATGAACCTGTTGTAAAATCCGCAAGTTTTGTACCGACAGCTAGAGCTAAATCAGTGTCTTTAGATAAATTGTTGGAGGAGCCCTCTCCTAAAGCCCCAACAGCACTAATATAATAAGGATCATCTTTGGTCATACATCCAATTCCCATTACAGTTGAAGTGACGGGGATATTATGTTTTTTTGCAAAATTAGAGAGTGTTTGTTCTGCCTCAGAATATAGGACACCACCCCCTGAAATTATTATAGGTTGTTTTGAATTTTTTAATTTATCAGCTGCTTCTTGAATTTGGTTTGGGTCAGGGTGAACTCTTCTTATCTGATGTATTTTTTCTTCAAAAAAAATTTCAGGATAATCAAATGATTCTCCTTGAACATCTTGAGACATAGCAATTGTAGCAGGACCACAATCTGATGGGTCAAGCATCACTTGAATAGCTTGAGGGAGAGAAGCAAGAATCTGCTCTGGTCTAGTAATCCTATCAAAATATTTTGATACGGACTTAAAGGTATCATTTGCAGTTTCTATAGGAGAGTTAAAATTTTCAACTTGTTGTAGTACAGGATCAGGAAATCGGCTAGCAAATGTATCTCCTGGAAGAAGTAATATTGGAAGACGATTACTCATAGCTACTGCTGCCGCTGTTACCATATTTGTAGCTCCGGGACCAACAGATGAGGTAGCAATAAAAATTTGCTTCCTTCTCATAGCTCGTGCATAACCAATACCAGTCAATGCCATGCTTTGTTCATGATGCCCTCTATAACCTGGGAGATCAGACTGAAATTCTTCCATTGCTTGTCCTAAACAAGCCACATTACCATGACCATAAATTGCAAATGCTCCTGGAAATAACGGTAATTTTTGACCATCGATAATAATTTTCTGAGCAATTAAATATTTAAAGAGCGCATGTGCACAGGACAATTTGATGGTTTTCATTATTCCTCCAAAAACTAAACCTATTAAAGATATTACATGATAGAAAAATAATTTGAATGAAAAACCTTTATAAATTGACACTTTTTTGACATAACTTTTAATCAGAGAATAAAATGAAAATTGCAATATTAGGTACAGTTCATCCAAAAGGGTTAGATTTTTTAAAAGAGAATGAATTTGAAATAGTTGAGATAACAAATTTTAAGAATCAAAACTTAAAAGAGGAATTAAAGGTTGTTGATGCAATACTACTAAGAACATCAAGGCTTGATCAGGATATTTTAGAAAATTGTAAAAATTTAAAAATTATTTCAAGACATGGTGTTGGCTATGACAATGTTGATTTAGATTATTTAAATAAGAAAAAAATTGCTCTTTGTATTACATCAACATCTAATGCCGTAAGTGTTGCTGAACATGTAATGTCGTTCTTTTTGTATTTAACGAAAAATTTATCTCTATCTGATAAATTAGTAAAAGGAGGAAATTTTAATCGAAGATCTGAACTGCCGAACTTTTTTGAATTATATAAAAAAAAATTACTTATAGCTGGTTTTGGTAGAATAGGAAAAGAAGTTGCAAAGAGATGTCTCGGTTTTGATATGGAAGTATATGTTTATGATCCATATTTAAATAGTGATGTAATAAGAAAAAGTGGCTGTATACCCATAGAAAAAAATGATGGTTTAGCACTAGCAGATTTTGTTAGCATACATTTACCGTTAAACGAAGATACAAAAAATTTTATATCGCAAACAGAATTAGATCTTATGAAAAAAAAATCAGTTCTAGTAAATACATCTAGGGGTGGGATAATAAACGAAAATGATTTATATAGAGCTCTTAGCTCAAAAAAAATTTTAGGTGCAGGAATGGATGTATTTGTCTCTGAACCTCCAGAGTCTAATCATCCTTTTTTTAAGTTAGATAATATTTTATTAACACCGCATAATGCTGCATTAACTTTGGAGTGTAGAGAGAGAATGTCTCTTGAGGCCTCACAAAATATATTCTACTATTTAAAAAATATGATGAAATTAAACTTGGAAAATTTAGTTAATAAGAAATTTCTTTAGGATTAAATATCAGTTAAAAGTTGTACACGGCCTTGAGTGCTTGTTTCAATTTTATGAAGGTTTCCACCTTCATTATCACTAGTCGGATCTGCCCTTAAAGATGTAATGTAAAGACTGGTTAAATTTGCACCACCAAATGTAACACATGTGGGCGTATTGGTTGGAAGACTAATTTTTTCTATAATTTTTTCGTCTTTTGTATCAATACAAATAATACATTTCCCTCTGACTCTTGCCGACCAATAATTATTATCTATGTCTACAGTAGCCCCATCAGGCTCACCCACATTTTTGAAGATCATATTTGTTTCTAATTCATAAAACTTATTGAAATTTTTAGCGTACTCGAATTTTTGTATTCGACCAGTTGGAGTGTCAGCAAAATACATGATATTTTCATTTTCTGAAAAGGCTATTCCATTAGAAACTGTAACGTTTGACAAAAGGTGTGTTAAAGATAAATCTGGTGCAAGTCTATAGAGATTAGCAATAGGCTTTCTTTTTGCTTTATCCGGATCTTCGTTATAAGTACCAAATACTATGCCTCCATAAGGATCTACTTTTGCATCATTAATTCGAGTTTGATTATTTGTGATTTCAACATCACATATTTTTTCAAATGAAGAAAAATTTTTATCAGAAATAGCAATAAAGTTGGGAAATCCAATAATGAACCCTTCTTTTTTCCTTGGAAGAATAAACCCCGCTCTATCTGGTAAATTAAATACAAAGCTTTGATTGTTATCATCAAGCATCCATGCCTTCTTTGCTTCTATGTCTGTCCAAATTAAGCAGTTATATCTGGGGTCCCAAAAACAGCTTTCACCAAGTAAATTTTCGCATTTAAGAATTGTTGAAACTTTTGATTTATTCATTTTGACTAGGTGAAATATTTTGTCCTATATTAGTAACTAAATAGGATTTAGGACAATGTTCTAATATTTTTTTGATAATATCATCTCTTCGAGTATTTGATGACAAAACCACAGTGCAACCTCCAAATCCAGCTCCCGTAAGTCTTGCGCCTAAAGCACCGTATGACTGAGCAGTTTTAACAATATGGTTTAATTCAGGACTAGATATTTCATAATCTCTGTCCATAGAAATATGACTTTCGTTCATTAAATTTCCAAATGCTTGCGCATTATTATCTTTTAAAAATTGTACAGCCTTTATTACTCGATCGTTTTCAGTAATGACATGTCTAGCTCTTCTTGAAATTTTTGGATCTTTAATGATATTTAAATCAGAAATTTCTGCATGGCGTAATGATGAGATATTAAGAAATTTAGCAGCTATTTCTGTCTCTCTTTTTCTCTCATTATACAACCCTTCTGAAAGTTTTCGTGTACTTCCAGAATGAATAATAATGAAAGTATAATCTTTAAAGATAGGTACTATTTCTGTATTCAAATTTTCACAATCTAAGAACAGTGCTTGTCCAAATTTAGATTTTGATGATGACATTTGATCCATTATTCCACAAAAAGTTCCTATAAAATGATGTTCTATTAGCTGTCCTATTTTTGCTATTTTAGTTGATGATAGTTCAAGTCCAACCAATTGGCACAAGGCCCTCAAAATTGCTATTTCAAATGCGGCTGAAGAAGATAATCCAGACCCTGTTGGAATACTAGAGGCAACCGCAATATCTAAACCTTTAATTAGATGCCCTTCCTTTGCCATATAATATATAGCTCCTCTGACAAAATCTATCCAAGTACCATCAGTATTTGAGTCAGATAATACAGTTTTTTCACCAAATTCTTCAGAAATACCAACAATTTTAGAGTCTAATCGAGGACTCAGACACACTTCAATTTTCTGTTCGATTAATGTTGGAAGTACGAAACCTTTATTATAATCGGTGTGCTCACCAATTAAATTTACTCTTCCATGTGCCTCTGATGATGATACAGCAGAATAGTGAAAGTGCTGCTTAAATAAAGACTGACTATTCATCAGGAAGTTCTTCACCTCTCAATATACTAGCTGAGCGTTCTGGAGGAAGATCTACTAAATAAAAACCTGTAATTTGCTCAACACCTGCTAAATATTTTAATTTTGTTTTTGATCTGCGTATAGGTTGAAAGCATACATGAAAATGGTAAGAATTCTCATAACCTTTAGGGGAAAGCTGCCATGCAAGAGTATACGGCATAGGCTCATCAAATACTTTATCTAAACTTTTAGAGGCATCAAGCATAAGTTCAGCAAGATCTTTTTGCTCATTTTCTGAAAGTTCAAAAATGTTAGATATCCTTCGGTAAGGTACTATCCAAATTTCAAAGGGGTATCTAGCCCAACGAGGTACAAACGATATAGCAGAAGAATTTTTTTTCAAAATTAATTCTTTAGGAATATTTGATAAATATTTTTCGAGAGGATTTGATTTTTGTTCTATTGCTTGCCTTTTAATCAATTCTGGAATATGTCCAAAACTATATATTTGTCCATGGGGATGATCTAAAGTTACCCCAATTTCTTTTCCTTTATTTTCAAATGGTAAAATAAATTCAATTTTTGAATTATTATTTAATTCTTTAGTGCGGTTAGATAGTGCTTGAATAATTAGTTCAATTCTCTCAATAGGTAACTTAGAAAACTCATCGTTATGTTTTGCACTATAAGAAATTACATCACAAGTTCCCATTGCCTGATTAGTTTCTACTTCTAAATGAGGTATTTCAGACTCAACTAATTTGAATGAGCTGAAACGATTTGTAAAGATAGCAACTTCATATTGGTCAACAGGAATATCACTCGATGCTTCATCATTGTTCATTGGACATAACGGACATTCAGGAGCCTTAGGTAAAAAGGTTCTGTTTTGTCTTGATGTTGAGTATCCTACCCATTCAGAGCGAGTTGGGTGGTACCTAAGATGGGTTTTATTATCAGAGATTGGCGGTAAGCCTTCAAAAACTCTGTAGTTTATAGGATTTTGACTATATAAAATAAGTTCTTTTCCGTCACCCCTATCAATTCTTTTTATCGATAACTTCGCCATCATTTGAAGACAGGTAACATTGCAGCATGGGCATCAAGTAGCTCATCAACCATTTTCCAAATTTGATCTAGACTAAGTTCACCTGCAGTGTGTGGGTCTAGCATGGCAGCATGATAAATACTCTCTTTCTTATGAGTTTTAAGAGCCTCAACTGTTAATTGTTGAACATTAATGTTGGTCTGAATTAAATTTGCTAAGTGCATAGGTAATGGAGGTACTGATTGTGGAGTGAGGTCATTTTTTTGAACAATACAAGGAACTTCAACACAGCAATTGTTAGGTAAATTAGGTATGAAATTTTTATTAAGAACGTTACCATAAATAGTGTCTTGATTTCCAGTCACCATTGATAAAATTATTCTAGAGGCATACTCGACAGATTTATTATATTCTTTTTGGGGTTTACTAATTAACTCTTTTTCTTGGATTTCCCATTCTTGAATTTGTTTTTTACAGCGACGAATATATTCATTAACTGGAATATCAAATTTTGAAATTAATTCTTTTTGGTGATTTTTTATAAACCAAGGCGTATATTCAGCGAAATGTTCCGATGACTCTGTAACAAAATAACCAAGCCTTTTCAATACTTCATATCTTACAAGATTTGAACAGCCATCCCAATTGGTACCAAAGTTCCCTTCCTCTCCTGCCTTAAAAATTTTAGGATAAAGATCTTCGGTTAAACCATTATCTAATTTTTTTTCAAACTTTGTAAAAAATGACATATGATTTATTCCGGAGCACTCATATTGAATTTTGCTTAAATCTTCATTTATGTCTCTCGCTAAATCAGCAGCTGTGCCTTGGACAGAATGACAAAGTCCTACATATTGAAGCTCTGGAACAAAATTTGAAAGAGCTAGACAATTGATTGCCATGGGATTTACATATTGAAACATCCACGCTTTAGGGCATTGTTCAATTATATCTTTAGCAATCTCAACTAAAACAGGAACTGTTCTCAACCCGCGCATAATACCTCCAATACCTAGCGTGTCTGCAATTGTTTGTTGAAGTCCATACTTGGCTGGAATTTCAAAATCAATAACAGTTGAGGGTTTATAGCCCCCAACCTGTATCATAACTATAACAAAATCAGCCTCTTTTAGAGCCTCTTTTCTATCTAACGTAGTTTTTATTGAAGCCGGAGCTTTGAGCGACTTACATATATTATCAGCTACTATTAATGATGTTTTTAATCTTTTTGGGTCTATATCATGTAATGCAATATCAAACGAATTTAATTCTGGTTCAAGTAAAATGTCTGCCAAAATACTTTTCATAAAGACAGTACTGCCCGCACCAATAAAAGTAATTTTAGCCAATTCTACCCCTTACTAGCGCCGAGTGTAAGACCAGCTATAAAATGTTTTTGCATTAGAAAAAACATAATCACAGGAGGAACTGCAGCGATAATTGATCCAGCAGATAGAAGATGATAGACAGTAACCCATTGACCATTTAGAGATTTTAAACCTGCAGTAATTGGCATTGCGTGTTGTCCTTGAATTAAAACAGTCGCCCAAAAAAAGTCATTCCAAATAAATGTAAATATCAGAACAGATAATGCAGCAATAGCTGGTCTTGTGAGGGGAACTACTATCTTTAAGAATATATTAAACTCTGAAGTACCATCGATTCTAGCTGCTTCAAATAACTCATTTGGTAAAGCTTTGATAAAATTTCTCATAAATAAAGTACAAAAGCCAGTTTGGAAGGCAACATGAAATAAAACTAAACCTGTAACTGTATCATACAAACCCATTTGGAAAGTCAGGTCTCGAACTGGTATCATTAAAATTTGAAAGGGAACAAAATTTCCAGCAATAAATGTGAAAAAGATAAAAAGATTTGCTTTAAACTTATATGAAGCTAGGGCAAAACCTGTCATACAACTAATAGCAACAGCACCTATTACAGTGGGGATGGTTATTTTGAAACTATTAATTATGTAAGACAACATTGGGGTATTTTGAAACACATCTTTAATATTACTAAACAATAAAAACTCACTAGGTATGCCCCAATAATTTCCTGCAGTAATATCTCCAAGACCTCTAATTGAAGTAAGCATAATCCCTATTAAAGGGATCAACCAAACAAATAAGGATACAGGTACAAGTATTTTGTATGAAATCCTGTTAATTAAAGGTCTTTTTTGAATTGGTATGGGAAACATTTAAAGTCCTTTTTTCTCACTTTGATACATCCGATAAATAAAAAATAATATATAGAACATCATTATGGTGAATAAAACTGCTGCAATAGCTGAACCGTAACCCATTCTATATCCATATTCACTTAAAGCGGTCTCAAACATATAATAAGCTAAAACATTAGTTGAACCATATGGGCCACCTTGTGTCATGATAGCGACCATGTCAAAACTTCTTAAAGATCCTATCACAGTTACAACAATTGCTAAAAAAGTTGCTGGCTTCAATTGAGGTAAAATAATATTTTTAAATAAAGAAAAACCTTTGGCACCATCCATTCTACCTGCCTCAATTTGATCAGTATTAAGATTGTTTAAACCTGTTAAATACAAAATCATACAATATGCAATTTGTGGGTAAATTCCTGCAAAAATAATTCCGTAGGTAGCAAAATTCTCATCTGCTAAAATTGCATAATTACCAAGACCTATTTTATCTAAAAAAGGTCCAATAACACCTCTTGGATTATAAAACCATGAAAATATAATTCCGATAACAACTTGGGAAATTACAAAAGGGAAAAAGAAAAGAGATTTGATTAGTCTAATACCAAAAATGGTTTGATTTAAAAATATAGCCAAGCCTAATCCTATTGGAACTGCTAACATAAATAAGATTAACCACTTAAGATTATTCATTAACGAAATATAAAAATACTCGTCGTCCAATAGTTCTATATAGTTTGATAGTCCAATGTAAATTGCTGGAGACAGACCGTCCCATTGTAATAAAGAAATATATAAAGAATTAAAAATTGGCCAAATTACATAGACTAAAAAAAGTAACAAACCCGGAAACAAAAAAATCCATGGTGTTAACCTTTGTTGATTAAGTTTCCACCATGAAGACTTTCTGTAAGTAATTTGTGTTGAATTAGGCACGTTAAGAAATGGGGTGGTTGAAAACCACCCCAATTGAAATTGATTATTTGTAAACTCTTTGGCGTACTTTTTCTAAACGCTCAAGAATTTTATCTCTTCTATCAGGGTTAACCATATATTCTTGAAAACCCTTCATTCCCTCAGAGGCCATTTCAGCTGGTGCATCCCTGTCATAGAACTGTGCCATTGCATATGCGTTATTTAACATATTCAAACCTGCTTCTAAAAATGGATCAGGATCAACTTTAGAGCCACTATTAACGGGAAGTTGTCCTAGAGTCTTATTCATCTCCTCTTGAACATCTGCTCTACTTAAAAAGATCAGGAATCTTTTAGCATCTGTCTTATTTTTAGCTCCCGAAGCAATGTGCATCGTATCTGTTGGTGCCTCTTCAGCCATAGGAATACCTGGGGTTATTTCTGGAAATTGGAAAAAGCCGAGGTTATCATTTGTTAATCCACCCTCTTTGAATAATGCAACTGAGAAGTTTCCCATAACATACATTGCTGCCTCTCCATTAATCATTGGAGGAATTGCTTCTTGCCAAGCAAGTGAAGCATGATTTTCTAGAAAATATCCTGGTTTAACTAACTCATCCCACTTGTCAAATACGGCGTGCACCCTTGGATCGGTGTAAGGTATTTCACCTTTTGTCAAAGCCATGTGGAACTCATAACCATTTGTTCTTAAGTTTAAATAGTCAAAGACACCTGCTGTTGTCCAAAGATACTTTGATCCAATTGTGATTGGTGTGACACCTGCAGCTTTCAGTGTTGCGCAGGCAGCTACAAATTCATCCCATGTTGTAGGTACTGAAATACCATTAGCTTCAAAAATATCTTTCCTATAATAAACTCCCCATTGGTAATAGGTGTACGGAATACCCCATTGCTTGCCACCAATAGTCATTGGTTTCTTTGCGTGAGACATACCTTCTGTTAAGTTTCCATCAACCCATCCAGTATCTGACCAAATATCTGATACGTCCTCAACAAGACCTGCTCTTACAAATGGAAGCATTCTGTTTCCGGCATACCAATTGAAAACATCAGGTGGACTTGTGGTTAAAAAATTTCTGATTGCTTGTTTATATCCTTCATGATCGAAGTTATTAACTTCAATTGTTACGTCAGGGTTTTCTTCTTGGAATTTATTAAAAGCCCATTCAAACGCTGCTTTAGGAGCTGGATCAGTTAAATCGGTATTAATGACTAATGTCCCTGCGAATGAAGAAGTAAATCCCATAGCTAAAATAGCTGTAAAAGTAGCTATAATTTTTTTCATTTTTATCCTCCCACTAATTTAAATTAGTTTGTGATTAGTTATGCTGAATTTATTATAGTAAAATAATTATATTGATACAGTAAAATAGCTAACTTACTTGATTTTAAAATTTTTTTCCCAATTCCATGCTGTTTTAACAATAGTTTCTAAATCAGAGTATTTTGGGTTCCAATTTAATAAATTAGTTATTTTCTTGTTATCAGCTATCAACTTAGCTGGGTCTCCTTTTCGCCTACCCAAGACCTTAAAGGGAATATCGACTTTGGTAATTTCTTTGGCCTTCTGAATGATTTCCTTCACACTAAAACCCTTACTATTGCCAATATTAAAGACTTGAGAAGTTTTTGTGCTTACTAGATTTTCTAAGGCAAGCATATGAGCCTCTGCTATGTCCATCACATGAACATAATCTCTTAAACAGCTACCATCTGGTGTGGGATAATCATCACCAAACACATTTATATATTTTCTTCTTCCAGACGCAACTTGTAGCAAAATAGGTATTAAATGTGTTTCTGGATCATGCATCTCCCCTAATGTGCCGTCAAGATGAGCGCCGCATGCATTAAAGTACCTTAGAGATACATATTTTAGTCCATAATGCTCATCATATTTTTTCAAAACTTTTTCAACTTCTGCTTTTGTGTCACCATATGGATTGATTGGTTTAAGAGGATGTCCTTCAGTAATTGGAATATGTTCCGGTTCGCCATAAACAGCAGCGGATGAAGAAAATATAAATTTTTTTATTTTTAAAACTTTCATGCATTCGAGAAGATTGATTGTATTGATGACGTTATTTTGTTGATACTTTTCCGGATTATTATATGACTCCTCGACATTGATAGATGCTGCAAAATGCATTACAAGATCATAATTTTCCTCAAACAAAATTTTATAAACCTTTTCTTTATCTGATAAATCGCAAACATGAAGTTTGTAATTTTGGGTATTTTTTTTTTGTCCACTTGATAGATTATCAAGAATTTCTATTTCATAGTTAGTTTCTTTAAAACGCTTTAACATATGTGAGCCTATATATCCCATACCGCCCACAACCAAGATTTTCATATTTTAATCTTATACAGATAGGAGAAAAAATTCATAGTAATTATCTTATTTATAGGTTTATGACTAGGATAAATCTAAGCTATGGTTTTAACACAAATAAATTTGAGTTAGTCTCATCTGCTATAATATATATATTTCCAAAACTATCTATTTCCATATCTCTTACTCTTCCAATTTTATCTTGAAATATAATTTCCTCTTTAACAAACTTATTATCTTCTCTATGTAATACAGATAAATATCTGAATTTTAATGAGGTCACCAAAAGTGAATTTTGCCATTCTGGAAAAGCCTCTCCTTGATAGAATTTGATACCACTAACTGCAATTGAAGGCACCCAAATAAAATCAGGTTTTAAAAAACCAGGCTCCCATGCATTGCCATCTCCAATTTTAGTTCCAGAGTAATTTTTTCCTCCCCAACCGATTTTCTTCCAGCCATAATTGGTACCTCCGACAACTTTACCTATAAAATCTCCCCCTTTAGGTCCATGATTAGAAATATAAATAGATTTAGTATGAGGATCCAAAGTCATCCCTTGAGGGTTTCTTACACCAATTTGAAATAATTCAGGAAGCCAATCATTACCTGATATGAAAGGATTATCTTTAGGGTGCTCACCATTTTTATGTATTCTGATTATTGAGCCAATTGAATTTGAGAAGTCCTGAGCAATCATACCCTTTCCTCTTTCACCAATACTTACATAAAGGTAATCATCAAGAATTTCTATTCGAGAACCAAAATGTTTACCATTACCAAAATATGGTAAAGCCTCATATATAAGTTTTTCATTAATGAGCTTATCTTCTTTAAGCTCAGCAGAATACACTGCAGTTGTATAATTGCCATTTTTGTTGATTGAACCTGTAACCCATACAAAATTCTTTTCACTTACAATATCTAACAGTCCTCCTTGGCCATGTTGTACAAAAGGAATGTTGTGCTCAATTTTTGTTTGTGAATAATTATTTGCATTTACAAGGAAAATTTCACCTGATTTTTGAGTGATCAATAGGTGATCATCTACCCAACTCATCCCCCAAGGATTGTTTAAAGATACTGATGTTTTCTCTAAAGTTCTTGGGTATGTGTGTGCACTAAAAAATAATAGAAAAAATATAAATAAGAAAGTTTTTTTAAATGAGTTTATTATCTTCATATATGCAGCAATGTTCTGCTGGTAATCTTAGAATAACTTTTTCTGAAGGTATATCTAATTCTCTTTTAACTTTTGCTTTTATTTTAAATGAATCAAAAGATGCTGTAATAAGTTTATAATTTCCAAAATCTTCGACTTCGACTACTTGTGCTTCTAACGAATTATCACTATGTTTATTTTCAACTGTAATATACTCAGAACGAATTCCTAGTTTTAGATTTTCTGGATTAGAATTACTGATATTTGTTCGAACTTTGAATGAATTAGCACCTATACTAATTTCGTTTTCAGAACTTGCGGAGCATTTATATAAATTCATTGCAGGTGAACCAATAAAATAACCAACAAAAGTTGTTTGAGGTCTCTCAAAAAGGTCCTTTGGTGATCCTGCCTGCACAACTTCACCTTGATCCATAACTATAATATTATCAGCAAATGTCATAGCCTCATTCTGATCATGAGTTACATATATCAATGTTGTCTTATACTTATCATTTATTTCTTTTAATTTTCTTCTGAGACGAAATTTTAAGTCAGGATCAATTACTGTCAGTGGTTCATCCATTAATATTGCAGCTACGTCTTCCCGAACTAAACCTCTTCCGAGAGAAATCAATTGTTTTTGATCTGCTGTTAATCCTTTTGCTCGATTATTTAAATAATCTTGTAAATTCAATATTTCTGCAACCTCTTTGGCTTTTCTTTCTATTTGATCCTCTGAAAATTGTCTACATTTAAGAGGAAAAGCAAGATTTTCAAATACTGTCATTGTTCCGTAAATTACTGGAAATTGAAAAACTTGAGCGATGTTTCTTTCTTCAGTGATCATCGAGGTTACTTCTCTTTCATCGAAAAATACTTTTCCATGGGATGGGTTCACTAAACCACTCATAATATTTAACATTGTTGTCTTTCCACAACCAGAAGGGCCAAGCAGTGCATAACGTCCACCATCTGCCCAAGAAAGAGACATTTCTTTCAAAGCAAATATTGGGTTACTTGCATTGGGCTCATATGTGTGTGCAATGTTATCTAAAATTATTTTAGCCATTATTGTTGATATGGAGAATGTCGTAGTTCCCCAGACTCCTCAAACAAATAAATTTTTGATTTGTTAAAATTAATTTTTACAACTTCATTTGTGTTATATGTTTTTACCTCTTCAATTGTAGCAACACATTTTAAATTATTATTACGTAAGTGAAGAAAAGTCTCTGAACCTGATATTTCAGAAATTTCTACGTCAAAAGCAAAACCTTGATCATCTAGATATATATCTGTAGCCCTAATACCCACTAAATACTTTCCGTTAGGAACAGATTTGAGTTCATCAGGTATTTGGATTTTAACACTATCATTCATAATCAAAGAATTATCTTGTATAAGACATTTATTAATATTCATCGCAGGGTCATTGGTTATTTCAGCAACTTTAGCATTTGCAGGATTTTCAAATACATCTTTAGCTGTACCTGTTTGAAGTATTTTACCTTCATCAATTACAATAATATTGCCATTAAGTTGCATCGCCTCCAAAGGATCTGTGCTAGCATAAATTAAAATAGAGTTTGACTCATCAGATACATTAAAAAGTTTTTTAAACTCCTCTCGAAGGCCTTCCCTTAATTTGTAATCAAGGTTAACAAGTGGTTCGTCTAATAAAAGTATTTTTGCTTTTTTTGCCAAAGACCTTGCGAGGGCTACTCTTTGTTGCTGTCCACCAGATAGTTCTTGAATTTTTCTTGACTCAAAACCAATTAAACCAACTTTCTCCATTGCTTCTTTGACTTCATTTTCAATTAAATTTTCATCCATTTTCCTTTGTTTTAAAGGGAAAGCGATATTATCTCTGACATTTAAATGCGGATAATTTATAAATTGCTGGTAAACCATGGCTACATTTCTTTTCCAAACAGGAATTGACAAAAAATCTATATTATCAAAATTTATAGATCCTGAGTCAGGTGTTTGAAGACCAGCAATAGTTTTCAAAAGTGTTGTTTTTCCTGATAAGGTTCTGCCCAATATTGTATACATTTTGCCTGATTCAAATTTAAGACATATATCATTTAGGTGATATTCATCTGTTGGTTTAAAGGATATATTATTAAGCAATAAAGACATTATTTTAAAGCTCCAGATAAATTACCCTTTGATAAATAACGTTCTACAATAAATGCCACAATTATTAACGGAGCGACTGATACTAGTGCTGCTGCAGATAAACTCCACCATGGTGTAATTGAAGAGTTTAATGCCACAATTTTAACTGGTAGTAACTGTACTTTTGTAAAAGTTAAAATAAAGGCAAAGAAAAAATCAATCCAACCAAAGATAATACAAAACAAACCTGCTACTAACATGCCTGGTACTGAATTTGGAAGAACTACTTTAAAGAAAGCTTGAAATGGGTTACATCCATCAATTAAAGCTGTTTCATCAATTTCCCTTGGAACACGATTAAAAAAATCAACCATAATCCAAACAGCAATTGGCATTAGTAAAACGATATAAACAAGAATTAAACCAGCAAGACTATCTAGCAACCCTAACGAACTTAAAAAAATAAAAAAAGGAATTGACAATACAACAGGTGGCATAATTCTTTGAGATATAAAAAAAAACGTAATATCATTATTCTTAACAACACCAGCTTTAAAAGTATAACGAGATAAAGCATAAGCAGCTAATGTGCCTAACACAATGCTGATCAAGCTTGCTGTTAATGTAACAAAAATACTATTGAAATATGGTCCGATAATATTTATGCCACCTTGAGAACCAGGCTTAAATAAAACACTCCAACCGTCTAATGTTGGTTCAAACTGCAACCAAGGAATGTAAGTCGCTCCTCCTGTAACTGAATTAAAATCCTTAAAAGAGGTTGATATGGCCCAAAGAAACGGTGCTATAACAAAGCAAGCCCATAGTACGACAAAAAAATATTTCAAAAATGTATATAATTTGGGCATTTTATTCTCTCATCAAGACTTTCGTTAGAACTTTAACAATAATTGTCAAACTTATGATCATGATAATTAGGTAAGTAAAAGAAGCGGTAGCAGCATATCCCATTTGGAATTCTCGAAGCCCTTTTATGAAAATGAAAAAGCTAGATGTTTCTGTCGATGTACCAGGGCCTCCGCTTGTCAAAACAAAAACCGTGTCCATAATTTTAGAAGCTTCAATAAGTCTTATTATTATTGCACCAATAGATATAGGTGCCATCAGGGGAAAGGTGACATATATAAATTTTTTAAATGGAGAAGCGCCATCAACAGCTGCAGCTAAAAAAGGTTCTTTAGGCAAACTTAAAAGTCCTGCCAACATTAATAGGAACATAAATGATGTCCACTGCCAAACTTCTACTACAATAATGGAGACTTTTGCTAAACCAGGACTAGATAACCATGGTGGCTGTAAACCAAAGATACTCAGAAAATCATTCAAAGGCCCTAAAGACTCATGAAAAAAAGTTCTCCAAATAACAGTCATAATCACTGGAGTGGTCATCATTGGAATGAGAAATAAAACTCTAAAAAATCTTTTAAACTTAATGTCCTTCCAGACCATATGAGCCAAAGCAAACCCAATTATATATTGAAGAAAAACCGTAGTTATTGCTAAAAAACTTAATCTAAAAAATGACTGCCAAAAACGAGGGTCATCAGTAAATAATCGAATATAATTTTTAAGACCTATAAAATCTAATCCAGGGTTAAAACTATTCCATCCTGATAAACTTAATCTTACAGTAAAAATTATAGGAAAAATTAATATACCAATTAAAACTATTAAACCTGGAAGTAAAAATACATATTTATGTTTAAAGTTCATTCAGTAATTAATATTTTCTAAAATTAATCTTTGGAGTGATCGCCCATATTATGAGCGATCACTAATTAAAACAAAATTATAGTTTATAATTCGTTATCTTCCATCTTAACACCAACAGCGTATGCATCTCTAACATTATCAGCACCAACTCTTTCGAGAATTGATACCCACTCAGCATAAACTTCGTCAAGTGCCTCTTGAGGAGATAGTTGTCCTGCTAAAGCTTTTGCAGTTCCAGTTGCTAATGCACTGTTGAACTCAAAAGTACCAGGAACTCTTAATGGAAATACTCTGTTAGTGCTTTTTTCCATATCAGCAAGTGTGTCGAC
This sequence comes from uncultured Alphaproteobacteria bacterium, assembly GCA_902632575.1. Next base: position 44,272 of record CACPCY010000001.1, read on the forward strand.
GTATGATTGAGCAATATCTGCATCCCAACCAATTTGTGTCCAAACATCAGCTTTAAAGTCCTCTTCCATAAATGGGTTCACACCAAATCTACCAATTCCGATATCTGCTTGATGATTAGCGCCATTTGCAAAGAAGCAAAGATAATCAAAAGCGACATCTTTATTTTCTGACTTTCCTGCAACACCAACTGCCCATCCCCATACGAAGAAAGGAGCTTGATTGTATTTAGCATCCCACATTCCATTATCTCTGTTCCATACTTTATCAGCTCCAGGAAGTTGTGCGGCGCCAACTTGGTTTGCAATTGGACTATCTGGTTGCATTGCAGCAACAAAAGCATCATCCCAAGAGAAACTAAATAAGGTCTGGCCACCACCAAAAGAATTAATTTCGTCTCCAAGACCAAAGTTAATTCCACCAGGTGGTACATAGTTAACTGCATCAACCCAATCTGTAAGAGCTTCAACAAATCCAGGGTTATTAATTAATGGTTCCATAGTTTCTAAATCAAAGAAGAAACCTCCTGGGGTTCTCTCATTTTTGGCGTAAGCAACTGAACGCGAATAGAAAGCAGCATACATAAGGTCATCTTTTTTCATAACCTCAGCAGAACCATATTCTAGTTCTCCGTCACCATCCCAGTCCCAACCATTAAAATAAGAAGCCATTTCTCCGTACTCTTTCCAAGTTGTTGGAACTTTTAATTCCTTACCTGTATCTGCTTTATACTTAGCTTGCATCTCAGGATTATCGATGACGTCTTTTCTATATTTTAAATAGTGTCTGTCACCATCAACAGGATACTGATACATAACACCGTCCCATGAAGCGATAGCCTTGTGTGAGGCTGATACGCCATCCATTTGGTCTACATATTCTTGTGGCACGGGCGCTAAATATCTTTTCCAGTCATTAATAAAGTTTGAAAAACCAAAGACGATATCATATGGAGCCTGACCAGCTTGGAAAGGAACCATTGCCTTCGAATAAAGGTCACCAGCAGGAGTATGTGTTACTTCTACTTTAGCACCTGTTAATTTTTCAAACTGCTCAGCGTGAAGAGCGGTTGGCTCTCCCATAACAGGGATAGCGTGTGTATTTATAGTAAGTGTTCTTCCGCTATAGTCTTTTTGAGACATAGACTCATAAGAACACATTCCAGGAATGTCTCCTGTAGCAGCGATGTGCGGAAATTGATCTCCCCACTTGTCTGCATGTGCAACTTGGCTGCCTATCAAGAGGACAGACGCCAAGGCGCTTATCAAAGTTTTAAGTTTCATATATTTCCCTCCCTTAATACTTCGTTTTTTGCTCAGAACTTAATCTGATAACAAACTTTTTATGGTACTAAAACTGCTCTTCCTTTTACAAGACCGTTATTAAGATCATGCAGAGCTTTATTGGCTTCGCTAAGCTTGTACTCCTGCATGGATAACCTTACTAGGTCTTTATTCGCTAACTCCATTAGCTCATAAAGTTCGGACCATGTACCAATTAAATTTCCTATGATATTTCTTTCAGAAATAATCATATCAACGGATTTGATTTTAATATCTTCTCCGTAACCAACTATATAATAAGACCCTGTGTTTTTTGTCATATTAAGACCCATTGAAGTTGAGCCTTTTTCTCCCACCATATCTATGACTGCCTCAGCGCCGAGACCTTTGGTTAGCTCCATAACTCTCTCTACTTCATTGCCGTCAATTAAAACACCATGATCTCCACCAAGAGGCATAGCATGCTTAAGTGCAGTTTCAGATTTTTCAACAATAATTATATTTGCAGCACACATTGCTTTTAAACATTGGATAGCTATGTGACCCAAACCACCTGCACCTATTACAACACAGTTTTCACCAGGTAAAAGATGTCTTGTTGCTTTTTTTGCAACGCGATATGCTGTTAAACCCGCATCAGAAAATGGAGCAACATCCTTAGGGGTTAATGTGTTCGGGATCTTGATAAGATTTCTTACACTTGTTTTTAATAATTCAGAGTATCCACCCTCTTTAACATTTAATCCAGGAAAAATTCCGTTTTCGGCGTGAGTGTCTAAACCTTTTCTGCAACTTAAACAAGTGCCATTGGTTCCAGAGATAATTGGATGGAGAATAACTGAGTCACCTTTTTTAAATCCCTCTACGTCACTTCCAACTTCCTCAATCCATCCAGCGTTTTCATGACCCATTACACATGGTAAAAGTTTATCATCAGGGTCTTGGATATGTCTCCACTCTCCCTCAATGACATGTAAATCTGTTCTGCAGACACCTGCTGCTCCAATCTTAACAATGACGTCAGATGCCTTTTCAAGTTTTGGGTTTGGAACTTCCTCTTCCTTTACCCAAACGTCTTGTTTCATCTCAGGGTCATAGCTGTGTAAAACTTGTGCTTTCATTAATTCCTCCCAAAATTTAATATATTAAACTATAAAAAATCCATAGTTCCAATGTTCAAAATTGATGCATTCTCTTGTTTATGAGAAAAAAATATTAAAATTGTTCATTTTTTGAACAATCTTAGACGTTGTAATAATTTTATGAAATTGCTAATTTTCAAAAATGCAATCTTACAGACAGTTAATTGAAAGAACTCGTCTTTTGGAAAAGGATAGAAACATATCATTAGATTTTACAGATAAAAAAATTGTTGATAGTTGGATTAGATGTTTTGAAAATGGTTTAAGCCCTGAGAGAAATTCTATTGATAGTGTAATAAGTGCAACAAAATTAAATGAACTTCAAGATAAGTATAACGATATCAGAGGTTTTATTTTACCGGAATTAGAACTTCTTCATTCTCAAATTGCTGGAACAAACTTTATGGTTGCTTTTGCGAACAACGAGGGAGTTGTTCTCGACACTCTGTATGATAATGAATTTTATAATAGTAAAGCAAGAAAGGTTGTTATACCTGGATCAGTTTGGAAAGAAGAGTATAGAGGAACGAATGGATTAGGATTAACACTTAAGACAAAATCAGCATCTATAGTTGCTGGGGGTGAACATTTTTTTAATGAGCATTGTCACCTTTCCTGTTTTGCAAGTCCAATTTTTGATCATAACCAAAATATTGTTGGTATTATTGATGCTTCAACTGATACATCATCTAGACAAGACCATACGTTGGCTCTTGTGAAACTATCTGCAAAATCTGTAGAACAGAAATTATTTTTGAATTCATTTCAGCACACTAACATTTACTCTTTTCACCCAAGAAGCGAATATCTGAATACAAATAGTATAGGTTTGATAGCTGTTAATGATGATGGAGAGATAGAGGGATTGAATTCTAACGCAAGAGTTATGCTTAGTGGTATTTTTAGAGATACAACAAATGATTTTTTTAATATCTTTACTACTCCATATCATAAAATTGCTTATGATTTAAATTTAGATAAAGTTTTAAAAATAAGAGACTGGTTGGGTTCAAGTCTTTTTATTAAGCTATTCCAAAGGCAAACTTACAATTCTAAAAGTGTAAATAATAATTTAAAACAGCCTTATAAGCCCTGTGTAAATTGTGAAGGTTCTGCAATAAAAGAAAAGCAGTGTATTCTTATTCAAAAAACATATAAGCAAACTGGTGAAAAGGTAAGCAGCGTTTCAAGAACATTAAATATCTCAAGAACAACTGTTTATAAGCATTTATCTTAGTTATTTTACGCCAAGTTTTTTTTGTAAGTCACTAGAAGAGGTAGTGTATCTAAACACATATTTCTTATCACTATGACAATATTCAAACATTTTTTTAGCTGCAAGTGCAGCTTCATGAAAGCCACTCAAAATTAACTTTAATTTGCCGGGATAAATACAAATATCTCCAACAGCAAAAATTCTTGGTATTGATGTTTCAAAATTTTCAGTATTAACAGATATTAAATTGCTTTCTAAGTTTAATCCCCACTCTGCAATCGGTCCTAATTCTATTTTTAAACCAAAAAAAGGAAATATAGCATCAATGTCATTCAATGTTGATCCATCGTCAAGTGTAACATTAACTTTACCATTATTATTTTTTTCAACTTTTTTTAGACTTCCCATACTGAAATTCACTTCACCCTCATCAACCAGTGACATAACCTTATTTACTGAGTCTTGAACTCCTTTAAATTCTTTTCTTCTGTGAACCAGGGAAACTTTTTGGGCAATGCCTTGAAATCCCATAACATAATCGAGCGCAGAGTCTCCACCGCCAATTATTAAAATGTTCTTATCTTGAAAGTCAGTCCTTTTTTTTACGGAGTAAAATATATTTTTATTTTCTAGCTCTTGGGCACCCTCTGCAGGAAGTTTTCTTGGAACAAAGCTACCAGCGCCTGCTGCAATTACAAGAGACTTACATTTAATTGAAGTACCCTTATCAGTTTCAACTAGGATATCATTTTCATTTATTTCAATTTTTGATGTTAATTGATTGAGGTGATATGAAGGTTTGAAAGGCTCAGCTTGTTTGATCAAATCGTCTGTTAATTCTTGACCAGTAATAGCTGGCCTACTTGGAATATCGTATAAATTTTTATCAGGGTAAAGCTCGGCACATTGTCCGCCAATCTTGTCTAAATTATCAATAAGATGGGATTTCATATCTAAGAGTCCCAACTCAAAGACTTGAAAAAGACCGCATGGTCCTGCACCAATAATTACAACATCAGTTTCATGATTAGATCCAGGATTTACACTATTATTCATGTCTTATATTATAGTAATCTATTAGATTTAAGATCAAATAGTTATATATAATAAAGCAAATATTATTAATGCTTATTGTTTTCGTGCATAATAATAGCAATTGCAAGTACGACACCAAAGATACCTAAAAAAGCAATGTTTCAAAAGTCGTTTTAAAATTTATTTAACATTTTTCTAGCATACCAATCGTGAAAAACGTGAGTTGGCTCGTCCATCACTGGTGAAAATCGTCCTCCATCAAAGCCTTCTGCATAACGTCCTTTTTGCATTCCCTCAACAACAAAAATATCTTCCTCAAATACAGTTCTCCAAAGTTTAGTATTCTCTAAGCGAGTTTGCTGATATTCATCTGATAACATAGAAGGATCTGAATAATAGATTTCAACATGTTCTTTAATTTGATCACATGCTATTGGTTCAATAATTAGATTAAAAACGTGATCTTTTTGTACACCCAATATTAAATTTGGAAACAAAACTATATATTCGCCTTTACTGTCCCATTCGGGGCTTAAATTTTTAAAATTTTGAAACTGTTTTCCTGTTGAATACTTTGGAATATATTTGTTACTTATTTGCCCAGAGTAATGCCCATATTTTACAATATTTTCATGATCTTCTAACTTAGAATAGCTATTTAGTCCCGGATGAATCCAAGGAAGGTGATAAGACTCTAAATAATTCTCGACTGCTAGCTTCCAATTAGTTTTGACTTCAAGATTAAAAGAGGAGTCACTCATATCTGAGTACATTGATTGATTAAAGGAAGACCAACGATCTAATAAGTTTTTATGAACCTCTTCAAAGGGTTTAGCTCTTCCATCAAGGTTAACGAAAATAACATCTCTCCAGATATGAGAGCGAACCTCGATTAATGATAATTCACTTTTATTTATATCTGAATGATAATTATAGCCAGGACCTCCTATGTGTGGGGTAGCAACAACTTCTCCTGTTTGTTTGTAACACCAAGAGTGATAAGAACATCGAATTGCTCCTTTTAAAACTGTAGGTTCTTCTATGAGAGTCATTCCTCGATGTCGACATACATTTTGGAAAACCCGTATTTTTTTATCTTGGCTACTGCGGATTAATAAAAGAGGATTTTTAAAATAATTGACTGGTTTAACAGAGCCAATTTGAGGAAGATCTTTAACGAAGCCTACAGCAAACCATCCCTTGTTAAAAAGAATATCTCTCTCTAAATCAAAACATTCTGTTTTAGTATAGTATTCATTGGGAATACCTTTTGCTTTGTGAATTGGCTTCGTGCACTGCTCCAATTTTTGAAGACTAGGAACATACTTTTGTTCAGTAATTTCTGTTTCAAATTCTATTTTTCGCAATATCAATTCCCTTTAAAAGTTAATTTTATAATAAGCATCAATATATGTCATCGGTATATAAAAATGAATACTCGATCAAGCCTTTGAACTAAATTTATAAAATAAAACAGCACTTACAAAACTCTATTATGGAAATAAATCTGTTTCTAGTTTAAAAAAAGGATAGGGAAATAAAGGTTCAGGAGAGCTAAAGTGGGGGCAAAAAAATCAGATTTTTTCGACTCAAGAGATAAGTATTTATCATTTGTAAATTCTACCAACGAAAAAAGTCGAATAGCTTTTCAATTAGCGAAGTATTTAAAAAATTCTAAAATTACTAAAGATGCATTTAGAATTTTTGATGCTGGGACAGGAGATGGCTCAGTTATCTGCACATTGCTATCAGCTGTTCATGACAAATTTCCTGAAGATCCAATTATAGTTGTTGGCAAAGAAATTAGTATTGATGATATTAACAGTCTTCTAAATTATCTTGGTTATAGATTTTTTGAACATAAGAATTTAGTTTTCTGTATTACGAATGCATCCTATAGAGAAATTAATGATAATCGTTTCACAGATTGTAAGTTAATTAAAAAAGAATTAGTTGGAAATTCAAGTTTTAGTTTCAATCAGCAACTCATGAATATGGGTGAGGTTATAAGAAAAAATTGGGATATAAAAGAAGATACTTCTTCAACCATATTGAGACCGAGGCAAAAGACACTGATGGTTATTTATAGGAGGGATCAAAAAATTGCATTAAAGCATTTGATACCAAGTAAGTTAGAGAGTATTCCAAAGTTTTACGACTATATAATTGCATCTCAAGCTTTCAGGCTAAGATCTCCTTACGACAGAACACTTAAGCTAGTGCTTGTTCCATTATTAAAAATGTTAGATGTAAAAGGTCAGCTATTTTTTATTTATTCATCCGGAAATGATTTTTCAAAAAAGCTTCTCAAATTATTCTTTCCAAAGATTAATCCCTATCAATTTAGTGATCCCAAAAAATTTGTAGAAAGCCTAAATAAAAAAATACCTCATTTTAGAAAAAAATTTAAAGTATCCACATCTTCATTTTTATTTTCATTTATAAACCTATCATTATCCTCTAAGAAAAAATTTTCACCAATGAACTCTCTTGGATTATGGAATGCTATCACCTATGTTGGTCAAATATCCGAAAATGAACAAAAAAGTATAAAAATAAGTATTAATTTCCTTGATAAAATTAGCAATAGTGCAAAAAAACTTAAATTGCAATTCAGTGACCATCTTTTAAGGTTTGAAAAGAATAATGTTAAAAGTCATTTAGATGAGTAATTTTACAAGTAAATTTGCTGACCGTAAAATTGGTCCAAAGTTTTTCGAAACAATTAACCAAACTTTTGAAAATCAAGTTTTCAAACCTAGACTTTACGAAGAAAAAATAGACTTCGACCGTTTACGTATGTACCGACTCAATAGAGTTTTAGAACAACTACGATTAAATAATGTTGGTGCTTGCATATTATTTGATCCGATCAATATAAGGTATGCAACCGACAGTAGAAATATGAGTTTATTTACAATGCATGAACTTGTACGATTTGTATTTATTTCTGCAGAGGGAAAAGTAATACTATTTGATTATCCTAAGAGCGAACATCTCTCAGAACATTTGTGCACGATTGATGAGATTCGAGCTGTTGATAGTTGGGATTTTTTTTCAGCAAATAATTTTGTTAATAAAAATGCAAAAAAATGGGCTGGCACTGTTCAAGATTTAATGAGAGAGCATTCACCTAATAATAATTGCCTTGCAATAGATGTTTCTGATCCAGTTGGAATACAAATGTTACTTAAACAGTTTAATGTTAAACTAGTGAATGCCCAAAAGTACATTGAGCTTGCAAGATCTATTAAATCTGATGATGAGTTAATTTGCATGAGAGCTTCTATTGAGACTGCTGAAAAAGGAATGTGGCTAATGAAAGATAAACTTCAGGCAGGTATGACAGAAGAGGAGCTTTGGTCATATATGCATAAAGTCAATATTGAAAATGGTGGGGAGTGGTTTGAGACTCGTCTTTTAGTATCTGGGCCACGAACAAATCCTTGGCTTCAAGAATGCAGTAACAGAGTCATTGAGTCTGGAGATTTAGTTGCTTTTGATACAGATATGGTTGGACCATACGGTTACTGTGCTGATATCTCTAGAACCTTTGTTGAGGGCAATCGTCTAAATGATGAACAAAAAAGGCTTTACTCAATGTCTTTAGAGCATATTAATCATAACAAATCTCTGATTAAAGCTGGTTTAAATTTTAGAGAATTTGCAGAAAAATCCTGGAAATTGCCTGATAGTTGTTACGATAATCATTATCCATGCATTATTCATGGTGTCGGTCTTTGTGATGAATGGCCTCTTGTTGCTTACCCAAATAGAGATTTTAGCAATGCAGATTACTCAGCCAATTTTGAGGAAAATATGACTATCTGCGTAGAAAGTTATATAGGTGAAGTTGGCGGCAAAGAAGGAATTAAACTTGAGGATCAGTTCGTTGTAACCAAAGATGGCCTGAAGCAAATAAGCTCATTTCCTTATGAGATAGATATCTAAATTGATTGGATATTTTTATTTAGCTGCAGCGGTCTTCTTCGGGATACTCTCAAATAATTTTGCCAAAATATCTAATGGATACGAGAAATTTATACCGACTTCACTAAGTGCTATCTCCATAGTAATCGCAGTCTTTTTTATTTCTAAGGTAATGAAATTTTTACCGATGGGAATTGCCTATGCTTCTTATGCTGGTTTAGTAATTTTTGGAACATTCGTATTAAGTATAATTAAGTTTGGTCAGAGTCCAAACTTATTTGGAATACTTGGTTGCGGGCTAATTATACTTGGTATTGTTATGGTAAACGCTCTGGGTAAATAATTACTTCATTCCAGTCATAGTGATACCTTCAACAAATCTTTTTTGAGCAACTATGAAAGCCACAATAAGTGGAATAGTAACAGTAACTATCGACGCCATCATAGGTCCAAATTCATCACTATCAATTCCACCTCTAAATTCTCTTATACCAAGTGGTGGTGTAAATAAATCACGATTACCTGTAATAACAATCCTTGGCCAAAAATAATCATTCCAGTGAGCAACAACTGAGAAAATAGCAAAAGCTAGTAACGCTGGTATGGCAACAGGAAGCATAACTTTCCAAACAATAGAATATTCTCCCATGCCATCCATCCTTGCAGCATCAATTAGTTCATCTGGTACTGTCATAAAAAATTGCCGCATTAGAAAAATTCCAAACACAGATATCGTCCACGGTATTATTAAGGCTGCATAGGTATCCACCAGTCCAGCTTTTGCTAACATGACATACAATGGTAAAGCGATTGCATGTACAGGAATTAATAAACAGAACAGAACCATCGAAAAGACAAATTCCCTTCCTTTAAACCTGAGCTTGGCTAGTGCATAAGAACATGGAAGTGCAATCAAAACTTGTATTAAAAAGATTGAAACAGTCACGATCAAACCGTTCATTAAATACCTTGGTATTGGGGCTTTTTTGAACGCAAACCAGAAATTGTATTTATAAGGTCGCATTGTACAAACCTCTTCGGTGTATCCGTGCTTAGTACATACTGGGAATGTTTGAATCTCCTGCGCTCCGACTAAACCTCCAGATATTGACTGAATTTCTTGTTGAGATTTAAGTGACATTGAAACCATCATGTAGAATGGGATCAACACAATTAATGCTCCAATAATGAGCAGTCCATGCTTCCATGACTCTCCAATATAATGTCTAGCTAACATTTTAGTAATGTACCCTTTTTTCAATCACATATCTTTGGAAGAATGTTAACAAGATTATAAAAATTATAAACACAACAGTAATCGCTGCACCAATACTAGTAATATTTTGTTGAATTGCTTTTTCAAAAATTGCGTACATCATTACATACGTTGTTTTGGCAGGACCGCCTTTTGTAAGAATTTCAATTGTGTCAAATACTTGAAATGACCTTATTGTCGTTATGGTAACCACAAAAAGAGTTGTAGGACCTAACATTGGCCAAGTTACAAGTTTAAATTGTTCCCAAGTTGACTGAGCACCATCCATTTCTGCAGCATGATACAATTCTCTTGGTATGCTTGTTAAACCAGCTAAGTATAACACCATATTAAATCCAAAGGCTTGCCATACTCCTATAAAACAAATTGTCCAAATCGCTGTTTTTTTATCTTTGAGCCAGTACGGGAAATCCATATTGTTAGCACAAGCAACACTGTACCAACTGTCCTCGGAACTAACCCACGGTAGCCAATGAAAACCTAAAATAAATTCTCTTATACCTCCGCATCCATTGGCAAGAAAAGAATTTATTATTCCAAGAGTTGGATGAAGAGTAAATTCCCAAGCAATAGCCATTGCCAATAAAGTAGCCATCACCGGAAGAAAGAAAATTGTTTTATAAATATCAGCTCCAAATCGAAGAGAGTTGAGCATAATGGCTGCAACTAAGCCTAATACCACTGAAACGGGGACAACGATTAACACGTAAGTTGCCGTTGATATAATCATTTTTATGTAGGTTTTTCTGGAGAACATTTTTTCATAATTCTCCGTACCTACCCATTCGAAACTAGAATTACCAAGATTGTAATTAGTAAATGAGATACCTCCGGCTAAAAAAATTGGAAGTATTAATATGACAATCATTAGTATGATTGCAGGCCAAACAAACCAAATATGTGCTTTAGAGTGGTGCATATTTATCGGATACGCTCACCAGATGTTTCAAAAAGCATAGCCTCTGCATGAGAGGGACTTATTCTAACTGTTTCCCCATTTGAAATCAGTCCAGCTTGTGGTGAGCCTCTGACTATGATCTTAGAGTCAGATTGATCAACTTGAACATGGTAAAATATATCAGAACCAAGGTTTTCTCTGTATGAAACCGTAGCCTCTAATGCAGGTTTGTTTGAGTCTTTTGTAATTTCTAAATGTTCTGGTCTCACAGCAACTAAAGCTTTTTGACTATTAGAATTAAATTTTCTTTCAAGCTTAATACCCATAAATTCAGCAGAACCATCAGAGCTAATCTGAGCAACAAATGTGTTAATCTTTGGGCTGCCGACAAATTCTGCAACCCTTAAAGATGATGGATTATTATAAACCTCACTTGGTGTATCAAGTTGCAAAAGTTCCCCATCAATCATTACCGCCATACGAGTTGACATTGTAAGTGCCTCAGCTTGATCATGCGTCACATAAATGAAAGTGGTCTTCAAAGAATTGTGAAGCTCAGATAGTTCAGATCTCATATGAACTCTTAATGCAGCATCAAGATTTGATAAAGGCTCATCCATTAAGAATGCAACTGGTTCTCTTACCATCGCCCTTCCTAATGCCGCTCTTTGTCTTTGACCACCTGATAGTTGACCTGGCTTTCTATCAAGTAGTTCTGTTATTTTTAAAGTTTCAGATGTTTTAAAAACAAGGTCATCAATTGATTTCTTTTTTTCTTTTCTACTAGGTACAAAATTACCAATAAGAGGCAACCTTTCTAGAAAACTATAGTCTCTTAATTTCAAAGGTGTTTCTAAATTTTTTCTGACAGTCAGGTGCGGGTAAAGAGCGTAAGATTGGAAAACCATTGCTAAGTCTCTCTTGCTAGCTCTGATGCTGTTAACATTCTTATCATCAATAATTACGTCACCACTATTTTGTTGCTCCAATCCGGCAATAATTTTTAACAAAGTGGATTTGCCACAACCTGATGGACCGACTAATGTTAAAAATTCACCATCTTGGATATCAAGGCTTAGTTGTTTAAGCACCTCAGTTGAGCCAAATGACTTATTGATGTTCTTTAAAGAAATTGTCCCCATCTATTTTTATCCCTCAACACTAAAATAGTTCTGATTAAGACATTTTAAAAGTAAATTTGTAAAATTTATGTTAAAACTTTATGAACAAATTTTAAATTAATCAAAAATTTGTTCTTTATAGAGAGCAGTTATAATTATGAGTGATAAAATTGACATTAATAAAAGACAATATAATAAATCACTTTCTTCAACTGTAGTAGTTATTTGCCTCGATGGTAGTCAAAAAGAGTATATTGATATCGCCTCTTCAAAAGGATTAACACCAAATCTTGATAAAATACTGGAAAATGGCCAATATATGATGGCTAACAGTGCTATTCCCAGTTTTACAAACCCTAACAACATTTCGATAGTCACAGGGCAGCCAAGTGATGTTCATGGAATAAGTGGTAATTTCTTTTATACCCCATCAACCGGTGAAGAAGTGATGATGAATGATCCAAAATATTTAAGAGCTCCAACTATTTTTGAGAAATATTATAATGAAGGTTATAAAATAGCAGTTATCACTGCTAAGGACAAATTAAGAACTCTTTTAGGTAATGGTTTAAAATTTAATGAAGGAAGAGCAATCTGTTTTTCATCAGAAAAATCAGATCAGGCCACTCTCAGTGAAAATGGTATTGAAAATATTAATGACTGGATTGGAATGAAAGTGCCTGAAGTATATTCTCAGGATCTATCAGAATTTGTTATGGCAGCTGGGGTAAAATTACTTGAGGAATTTAATCCTGACATTATGTATTTATCTACCACTGACTTTATTCAACACAAATACGCACCTGGAGATAAAGAAGCAAATGATTTTTATCAGATGTTTGATAAGTATGTCAGTAAAATTTGTAGTAATGGGAATTCGGTTGTCATCACTGCAGATCATGGAATGAAGTCTAAAGCAAATATTAATGGAGAACCTAATGCCATCTTTCTTCAAGATTATTTAGATGATCAAATGGGTAAAGATGAGGCTAAAGTAATACTTCCAATTACTGACCCTTATGTAGTTCATCATGGTTCACTGGGATCGTTTGCCACTATATATGTAAAAGATAAATCAAAAATTGATGAAACAATTAGCAAAATATCATCAATTAAAGAAATTGAAGTAGTTGTTAAACAAGATGAAGCATGCAGAGAATACAGATTACCTTCAGATAGAATAGGAGATATCGTATGCATGTCATCTGAAGATATGACAATTGGTACCTCAAAAACTAATCATGATCTTTCAAAATTAAAGGAACCCCTTAGATCTCATGGAGGTCATCATGAAAGAGAAGTTCCTTTTATTTCTAATAAAAAACTAAACATTGCCAAAGATCAAAGTTTAAATAACTATGATGCATTTTTTTATGCTATTAATGGGGCTTAATCATGACTGATAAAATTATTAATGAGGGTATGAGGATTGGTGGAAAAACTGTTCACGCCGATAACAAGATTGATGTTATCTATCCCTTCACAGGTAAAGTTATAGGCACAGTACCAGCTGGCACAGCAGAACACGCTCAAAAAGCCTTTGATATTGCTGCGAATTATAAACCTAATTTATCTAGATATGATCGTCAAAAAATACTTCAAAAGACTGCTGAAACACTTGTTGAAAGAAAAGAACAAATCTCTGATCTAATTTCACTTGAGTCTGGGCTATCGAAACAAGATACGCTTTATGAAGTTGGTAGGGCCTTTGATGTATTTTCTCTTACTGCACAGCTTTGTATTCAGGATGATGGAGAAATTTATTCTTGTGATTTAACACCTCATGGAAAACAAAGAAAAATATTTACAATTAGAGAACCGCTTAACACAATTTCTGCAATCACTCCATTTAATCACCCTTTAAATATGGTTGCTCACAAAATTGCTCCATCAATAGCAACTAACAACTGTACTGTTTGTAAACAAACTGAATTGACCCCTTTAACAGCTATGCTACTAGCAGATATTTTATATGAATGTGGCCTTCCTCCAGAAATGTTTTCAATTTTAACAGGATGGCCTGAAGACATTGGGAATGAAGTAATTAAAAATAAAAATATAGATTTGATTACTTTTACAGGAAGCGTTGGTGTTGGGAAACTGATAGCTGAAAATGCAGGTTACAAAAGAACTGTTTTAGAGTTAGGTGGAAACGACCCTTTAATAGTTTTGAGTGACTTAGATGATGATGATTTAAATAAAGCAGCTGATCTAGCAATGATGGGAGCAACAAAAAACTCTGGTCAAAGATGCACTGCTGTAAAAAGAATATTAGTTCAAGAATCAGTAGCTGATAAATTTGTCGAGCTTGCTTTGGAAAAAGCAAAAGCAATTAAATATGGTGATCCTATGGATGTTAACAATCAGTTGGGTACAGTAATTAATAAAGAGGCAGCAAGTATGTTTAATGACAGAGTAAATAAAGCTGAACAGGACGGTGCAAAAATTCTTTATAACCCTGGGGTTCAAGAAGCTCTTGTGCCACCAATTTTTTTAGACAACGTTAATTATAAATCAGAACTTGTTGTTGAAGAAACTTTTGGTCCAATTGTGCCTGTCATTAGAGTTCCCAATGATGATGATAAAGTAATGGAAATTTCAAATTCAACAGCCTTTGGTTTGTCATCAGGTGTTTGTAGTAATGATTTTAGAAGAATTAAAAAATACATAAGCGGTCTTAATGTAGGCACGGTTAATATTTGGGAAGTGCCCGGTTACAGAATTGAGATGTCACCTTTTGGCGGAATAAAAGACTCAGGATTAGGCTATAAAGAGGGTGTAATAGAGGCTATGAAAAGTTACACAAATGTAAAAACTTTCTCATTACCTTGGTAATTAAAAGCTTTTAAGAATTATTCACAGATTTTTTCTAACACATACTGAATATTTGTACTTTGCTTCAGAAATTTAACATATTCTTAACATTAAGGATTTAATAGTTAAATATTATTATTTTAAGGAGGGACTATGAAAAAAGTAATCTTAGGATTTTTTGCATCAGTTTTCGCATACAACGCTAATGCGGTAGAAATTGAATTTGCATATCCTTATTCAGGTTTGTTCGATGTAACATACCAAGCAATTATGCCAGAGTTTGAAAAAGCTCATCCTGACATTAAAGTTAAGTTCAGAGCAACTTATGAAAACTATGAGGATGCTACTGCTACTATACTAAGAGAGTC
This sequence comes from uncultured Alphaproteobacteria bacterium, assembly GCA_902632575.1. The sequence continues at coordinate 59,353 of CACPCY010000001.1, forward strand.
AACATCAGGAAACTTACCTGACATCACCATGCAAGGTCTTAATAGACAAGCACCTTTAGTAGACAAAGGTATCGCTTTATCTTTAGAGCCTTTCATTGCTAATGAGCCAGATTTTGCAAAAGACGGTTATCATGAAGCTATGTTGAGCTTATCTACCTTTGGAGGAGAGGTTTATGGCTTGCCATTTTCAGTATCAACTCCAGTTGGTTACTACAACATGGATCTTTTAGCAAGTGCTGGTGTTAGCAGCATTCCATCAAATTGGGATGAGGTCATTGACGCTTGTAATAAATTAGAAGCTGCAGGACACGGTACACTTTACTTTGGATGGAATATTACAGGTAACTGGTTCCATCAAGCTCTAATGCATAGCCAAAATGTTCCAATGGTTAAAGATGGAGCTGTTAATATGGGAGGAGATGCTGGTCTAAAAACTTTAGAGCAAATGAAAGATATCATGGGTGGCTGTAATATGCCTAACTATTCTATTGCTGACGGACAAGCTGCGTTTAATGCAGGTACTATTGGTATGATGTTTTGGAGTACTAGTAGTTTAGGCTCTGTTGAAGCTGCAAAAGCTGACTTTGAACTAAAGACTGCGCCTTTCCCAGGAATACCTGGTGTTAATGGTGGAACTCCAGCTAGATTACCTGCCGGTGGTAACGCAGCGATGTTAGTTACTACTTCAGATGATCCTGAAAGAGTACAAGCGGCATGGACATTTTTAAAGTTTATCACATCAGGTGTAGGAGCAGCTGCTGTTGCAGAAACAACAGGTTACGTTCCTCCTAACAAAGCTGCAAATGACCTGTTAGGTGATTTTTATGATGCAAATCCCAACAAGTTAACTGCTGTTAATCAGCTGCCTTTGTTAGCTGATTGGTTCGCATATCCTGGAGAAAACGGTCTTGCTGTGACTCAGGTAATCTATGACTATACTGAGACCATTGCTACAGGTGACGCCGACGACATGGCCGATCTTCAGGAAGAAATGATGGAGGAAATTGAAGACTTAATGTAGGTCTTTTCAATTCCGTTTATCATTAGATTTTTAAACAGCAGCTAGTATATTGGCTGCTGTTTTTTTCAAATGAGCATCAAAACTACAACCATTGGAGCTTATCCAAAACCTAATTACACTCCTATAAGAGATTGGTTTCTCCAAGATAAATCTGACGAAGAAAAAAAACAATCCAAGGGATTGTTATCAAATTGGGATCCCAAAACTGAAGACCATAAAGTATATGAAGAGAAAGATGAGGAAAAAGAAAAACTATTCTTAAAAGCTATTGAAGAAGTAATTCTTGATCAGACAAGTAGCGGAATAGATATCCCCACAGATGGTGAAGTAAGGCGAGAAAACTATATTTTTTATCAATTGAGATTTTTTAATGGGGTAAGCTTTGAACACTTAACGACTAAATCAGTCAGGAAAGGAGCTTTTGAGGCAACACTCCCAACAATTACAAGTAAAGTTTCAAATAAATCATTACGATTAGTAGATGATTGGAAATCTGCACAGCAGTTTACTAATAACCCAGTGAAAATAACTATACCTGGTCCTATGACAATAACTGACTCCATTGCTGATGACTATTATAATGATCCCAAAAAAATGGGTTATGATCTAGCATTATGTGTTAGTAATGAAGTTAAGGCTCTATCCGAAGCTGGTTGTCAATACATTCAAATTGATGAACCAGTGTTCGCCAGAAAACCAGAAGAAACACACGATTATGGTATGGAAAACTTAGAAAGAGCAATGCATGGAATACTAAAAGAAACTCAAAGAGCTTGTCATATTTGCTGCGGTTATCCTAACTCGCTTGACTCAGAACACTACAAAAAAGCAGACCTAGATGCATATGATAAAATTGCTGACTTAGTTGAAGACTCTAGTATAGACGAAGTTTCTTTGGAAGACTCTCACCGACCTTTAGATTTAAAATTATTAGAAAAATTTAAAAAAACTAAAGTTATTTTGGGTTTGATTGATGTAGCTAAAAGTCGTATGGAAAGTGTTGAGGAAATTCAAAAAAGGATCAGAGAAGTTCTTGAACATATCGATGAGGAAAGATTAATTGCTGCTCCTGATTGTGGTCTAGGGTTTTTTGATAGAAATCAAGCAAAACAAAAAATGCAAATTCTCTCAAAAGCTGTTAAAAATCTCTAAATCTTATGTGGGAATATTATAATCCGGTAAATATTATTTTTGGTTCAGAAAAATTTAGTGAAATTGAACATATAATAAGTAATCGAAAGTACATTCTTGTTACCTATCCTGATGATAACTTTGATACATATAGAGCGTTTTTTAACAATTTATCAAATAAGCCTCTAGAAATCTTTGATGATGTTCAACCAAATCCAGACTATAAAGATTTAATTTCTGCAGGTGAAAAATTTTCAAAAATAGAAAGTCAAATTGATACAGTTGTTGCTCTTGGAGGCGGCTCTGTCATGGATACGGCCAAAGTGCTTGCGGCTTTTAAAGGTGAAAATAAATATTTAAATGATTTTGTAAGAAATAAAAAATCAGCTTACGTTCAAGATCCAAAAAAAATTATAGCCATACCTACTACTTCGGGCACATCGAGTGAACTAACGTGTTGGGCTACAGTCTGGGATAATGAGTATAAAAGTAAATTTTCATTAGCAGATAAATCTTTATATCCTGAAATATCAGTTATTGACCCTAAGTTAACGATCAACAAGCCAAAAAATCTGACTATTTCTTCTGGTCTTGATGCATTGTCCCACTCCTTAGAAAGCATTTGGAATGTAAACTCAAATCCGATTTCAACATTTCATGGAATTGCAGGTGCTCAAACCTTGATCGATACACTTCCAAAACTTGTAAATGATTTAAAAAACATAGAGTTGAGAACTTTAATGGCTAAAGCTTGTGTTCATGCAGGTCTAGCTTTTTCAAATACTAAAACTGCAATAGCACATAATATTTCATACCCGATAACAATTAATTTTAATGTTCCACATGGAATAGCTTGTTCCTTTACTTTGCCGACAATAATGAGGAGTCTGATTGGCCAAGATGAAAAAACAGAAAAATCCCTAGAAAAAATTTATAATGCCAATCTCATTGAGAGCTCAAAAAGACTATCTGAGACATTGAGAATTCTTGAGGCACCATTAAATTTAAATGAAATTGGAGTACCAAAAATTGAATGGGATAAATATGTTGAGGATGCTTTTCAAGGTGAAAGAGGAAAAAATTTTATTGGAAATAAAATCTCATTTGATAAAGCGTGTTCAGAGATGAATTTCTTCTAAAGTTTACTGTTAATCCAGCTTCTTAAGTCTGCTTCTGAGCCTAAACCAATCTTTGCATCAGCCATTGATCCATCTTTAAAGAGTATCATTGTGGGTATACTCCTAATACTAAAGTTTGCTGGTGCTTGAGGATTTTCATCTATATTAATTTTTTTAATAGATATCTTATCGCCCATTTCAGAGGCTAAATTATCTAAAATGGGTGCAATAGCCTTACATGGACCACACCACTCAGCCCAAAAATCTACCAAAACAGGCTTATCTTTTGATCCTTCAAGAACTTTTTGATTAAATTCATCGTCGTTTATTTGTTCAACTGTCATATATTTAACATGGTTATTATTATTTGTATTTCAAATACTCATCTTTAGTCCCAACATGAGCATTGATTATAGTGGTCTCATATCCATAGATTTTTTCATTTAACGAACAATCTTTCCAAAAATCTTGAATGTTAAAAATTTCAGGGTAAGGATGCAAAGAGTTTTTTCTAATAATATGACAACCTTGAAATGAAGTATTGTAAAATTTTGATGGAAAGTTAATAAGCCCTTCATTATTTACTTCAAGGTCAAAATTATTATTTTTAGAATTTATAAGAAGGACACAATCAAAACTTTTATTTTCATCAAAAAATTTAATTGATTTTTTTAATTCATTTTCAAAGGACTGATCCCATAAATTATCTGTATTTAGAATTACTGTATCGTTTCTTTGTATATTTTTGATGCCACCTCCTGTTCCTAAGATAGTTTCTTCATAAGAAATTGAAATATCAGGGTAATTTTCAGAGACAAATCTCTCCAACATATTATGTTTATAGTGAGTATTGATATAAATTTTATCAAATGACATATTTTTAATGAGATCGATTGCATAGCTAATAAGTGTTTTATTTTTTATTTTTAATAAGGGTTTAGGGATATCTTTGGTTAAGTTATCCATTCGCATTCCATAACCTGCAGCTAATATTAGAGCGTCCATTTAACTTGTTTTGTTATATATCTCCATAAATATTTCTCTTAAATCCCAAAGTCTTAAATATTCGACATGTTTAAATATTTGAGCCCATGTATTTTTTCTAAAGACTTTAAGATATTTTGGTTTTCCAGCATTATATAATTGCACCCAATTACCAAGAATTCTCAGATTACGTAAAAGACTAATCATATGAATGTCTGACCTAAGCTGCTTGAGATTAAGTTTCATTCTTCTTGCATAAAGCTTCAATAATTTATCTTCGACTTTGTTAGAATAAGATCTCCTAGCATCAAAAATCAGTGAAGCAATATCTAATAATGGATGGTTGTAGTGAGTATCTTGATGATCAATAACATAAACTTTTTGATTGTAATAAATTAAATTATCTAAAAAAAAATCACCGTGAGTTAAAGTTGGCTTAAATTTTTGATATTTTACAGTACTTTTTTTCAGAGATACTTTCACAAGTTTATTAAGATAAAAACCAATTTGGATCTTGTGATCATAATGATCAATAAAAATCTCAATACCGTTCAAAGCATCCTTGAGTAAATTATTTTGTGATTTTACCGGAACGCCTGAAAACTTTTTCTTGGGTTTTTGAAGATTTGTAAGAGCTCTCACAGCCAATGGAAGTATTTTTTTAATTTGTGGTTTTTGGAAATATTTTGATGCATTTGCAATAGGGAAATAATCCATGATTACAAACTTATATAAATTACTTTGGTCAATTATTTTTGGTGTATTAACATTTTGAGAAATTAAAATATCAGTAGCTTTAATATATTTTTTAAAATCGCTAGGTTTATTTAAAAAAGAGAGGACAAGCAATGATTGATTTGCTGTTTTACATAATTTGAAAATTTTTTCTGATGCATCAGACTTGAAATTTAGAAATCCCCCTATTTTAAAATTTTTATTTTGAAGGTGGTTTTTTATTTTGATTAGATTTATTTTATTTTGTGAAGCCATTTTTTATTACTTGATTTTATCTCTATATTTCTTTTCTCACCAGTAACCGAAATATTAATAGATAAGGCCATATGGTTATATCTTTTAATAAGATTTTCTAATGGCCACTCAATAAGAATACAATTATCATTAAAATACTCATCCAAATCTAGTTTATTATTTTGAACTTGATAAAAATCAAAGTGAATAATATTAAACTTATTAAAATTGTAAATATGTTCTCTTTGATACGTGGGACTCCCTTGGAAGGAAAAAGTTTTTTTTTCTGACTTGCTAATTTCACTTAAGATATATCTAATTAAAGTTGTTTTACCAGAACCAGCCTCTCCCTCAAAAAAAATAATCTGGTTTTTAGAAATAGACCTAGATATATTTCTAGCTAAAGGTTTTAACTCAATTTCATTTGAGACTGCAAATCTCAAACTCAATTAAGCTAGCGATTTGAAATCGGACACTAAATCTAGAGCTTCCCATGAAAAAGCTCCTGAAGAGCTGTCATGTGTTCTACCAAAATGACCGTAAGCTGCTGTTTGTTCGTAAATTGGCTTATTTAACTGTAATTTCTCTCTGATTCCTCTTGGAGAAAGATTCATGATGTCAGGTATCGCAGACTCAATTTTTGCTTCATCTATTTTATTAGTGCCTTGAGTATTCACATAAATTGACAATGGTTTGGCTACACCGATTGCATAAGACAACTGGATAGTACACTGATCACATAAACCAGCAGCAACAATATTTTTTGCTAAATATCGTGAAGCATAAGCAGCAGAGCGATCGACTTTTGTAGGATCTTTTCCTGAGAAGGCCCCTCCACCATGAGGTGCTGCACCACCATAGGTGTCGACAATAATTTTTCTTCCTGTTAATCCCGTATCACCATCTGGTCCTCCGATTACAAAATTACCTGTTGGATTTACGTAGTATTCTTTATCATCTAAATTTTTTAATAACTCTTCAGGGATAGACTCTTTTAATGCTGGGTTTACTATTTCTTTAACATCAGCAGGAGACAATCCATCAGCATGTTGTGTTGATATAACAACAGATGTAACTGCACTTGGTTTACCATCAACGTATTTAAGAGTTACTTGGCTTTTTGAGTCAGGCTCTAATCCTTTTAAGCTGC
>CACPCY010000002.1 GCA_902632575.1 uncultured Alphaproteobacteria bacterium
ATTACTACTGGTTTATCAGGAGGTAAATTCGGTATTTCAGTTGATCAAATTGACTTTGATACAATCTCTAATTTAGAGGGGGTAAACCTAAAAACACTCTCTGTTCATATAGGAAGTCAAATAACTGATTATCAGAAGTTACTTGGTTCATATGAAAATCTAATCAAAATTGCAGATGAGCAAAATCTAAAAAATAATATAAATATTGATACTTTAGATTTTGGTGGAGGATTTGCTGTTCTTGATCACTCAGATAAAGAAATCAATTTTGATATTTGGAAAAATAATTGTAACAAAATACTTAATGGTAAAAATTATAATATTATTTTTGAACCTGGAAGGTTTATAGTAGCTGATAGCTGTGAACTTATCAGTAAAGTTTTATATATAAAAAATAGTGGTAAAAAGAAAATTGCTATTATTGACTGTTCATTTTCTGAATACTTACGTCCAGCTTTGTATGACATAAAGCCACCAATAAAAGTTTCAAACAAGTCAAAGGATGTTGAAATTTATGATATTGCAGGTGGAATTTGTGAGTCTACTGATTATTTTGTAAAAGATATTGAACTCCCCAAGATAAAAGTAGGAGACAATATAGTATTTATGAATGTTGGTGCTTACGGATCCTCTATGTCCTCAACTTATAATAGTCGACCTCGACCTCTAGAGGTATTATTCAACAAAGATGAGTATCGTGTTATCCGATCTCGTGATACCTTAGAAGATCTATGTAAAAATGAGATCATGTAATGATAATATTTTTAAAGCGTGTAAATATTATAATTGCCTTAATCTTATTATTTTTAACTCTTGGTTTAATTAAATTTAAAAATAATTTATCTCATGGTCCTGTAAGTAACTTTAATGTTGATGCGATTGTTGTATTAACAGGGGGGAAAGGAGAGAGAATAATTGAGGGTTATAAACAAATCGAAAAATCTAATCAAAACAAGTTGTTTATTTCTGGTGTTGATAATACCTTTAATTCAGAAGTTGTATTAGTGAATATTCTTAACTTTGATCAAAACATTGTTGAATGTTGTATTGAGGTTGGATATTTATCAAAAAATACATATGAAAATGCATTAGAAACAAGATATTGGGCCTTAGAAAAAAAAATAAAATCGATTTTATTAATTACTTCAGATTTACATATGCAACGTGCAGAATTTTTATTTAATCAACTATCAGGTTTGAAAGTAACTCCTTATTCTGTGAGCAATAGTGATATAGTCATTCCTTTTGAAAAATTGGTAGAGGAATACATTAAGTTAATTGTCTCAAAATTAGTTTTTATAAAAAAATATGAAATTTAGTTTTTTAATAATATTTTATTTTACAACAGCTATTGTATTAATTATTTCTTTGTTAGGCCTTCCCTTCAAATATATAAAATTTAGATTTTTTGTGCTTTTCTTTACAAGAAACATGACAGTAATTTTAAAACTGTTTGGAATTAATATAGAAGTAATTAATTCTGATTTTGCCCACAAAAAGGGTTATCTCTATGCAAGTAAACATCAGTCAATGTTTGAAACAATATATTTTAATGAGCTCTTTTATAATCCTGCATATATTTTAAAAAAAGAATTATTGAATATTCCATTATTTGGGACCTATCTTAAAAAATTGGGAATGATTGCTATCGATAGAAAACAAGGAATACATAGTCTTCGTTACGTAAATCAGCAAACAGCTGAATATTTAGATCATAGACCTGTAATAATTTTTCCTGAGGGAACCAGAACAACCTTTAAGGATCAACCAGATTTAAAACCTGGAATTTATTCTATGTACAAGTCTTTGAACAAGCCAGTTGTGCCTATTGCTTTAAATTCTGGAAAATTTTGGCCTAAAAATAATCAGATTCATAAAGGCTCCATAACAGTAGAGTTTAAAGAACCGATACCTCCGGGGTTAAGCAAGCAAGAATTTTTAAATAAACTCAAAATGGAGATAAATAGCCTTAATCATTAGGAATAAACTTTCCTGCTTGTCTTGCTTTTACAATTCTATCTCTTACGTTTTTGGTCTTCTTTAATTTTTTTAATAAATTCTTAGAATTTCCCTGATTGAGGGTTTTAGAAAATTTTTTTAGTTCACTTATGAAATTATTAGTTAATTTTTGAATTTGAGAATTATTTGCTAAAAATATATCCCTCCACATTTCTGGATCACTTCCTGCTACTCTAGTAAAGTCTCTAAATCCACCAGCAGAAAATTTTACAAGCTTTGAATTTAGTGAAGATTCTTTTTTCATTGCCGTCAAAACTAATGAATAGGAAATTAAATGAGGCAAATGTGAAGTCAAGCTAAGCACTTTATCATGCTCTTTTGCAGACATAATTTCTATTTTCATATTTAGTGACTTCCAAAACCTAACTATCTTGTTTATGTTTGTCTTGGAAGATTTTTTTAAAGGACAAATAATATTATATCTATTTGTAAATAGTCCATCAAATCCATTCTCCAGTCCAGCTTTTTCAATACCCGCTATTGGGTGTGAGGGAATAAAATTAAATTTATATTTTTTTTGATTATATAATTTTTCAATATTTACTTTTGTTGAGCCCACATCTGTAACAATTGTTTTATCTAAATTAATGTTGCTAAGTTTTTTGAATATAGATTGATACTGGAGCATAGGTACACAAATAATTATGAGATCAATATTTAAATTGTTGATTTCTTGAAATGATTTCAAAACTTTTACATTATTTAATTTTGATTTATTAATTCTAATTTTGAGGTTATTGGATTTATCAAAGGCAAAAATATTAACATTTTTGTATTTTTTAATTACTGATCTTGCTATTGATGATCCAATCATTCCAAAACCAATGATGAGAATATTTTTAAACATTAAATTTATTGGCTGTTTTTACTGCCTTTTTCATGTCACTTTTTGTTCCAATGGTCATCCTAACAAAATTATGTAATCCATATGATGACAATGATCTGACTGTAATTTTATTAGAGTGTAAAAAATCAACAAATTTTTGAGTTATTGATGAACTTTTAAACTTTAAAAGGATAAAATTGGCCTGAGTATCAATGGTTTCAAATAATTTGCTATTTAGACCTCTGCAAGTAAGAGATTTGTTTACAAAATTATTTTTTACAGAGTCATTAATCCATTTTTTATTTTTCAAAGACTCTTGGGCTGCTATGCAAGACAATCTTGATACATTAAAAGGCTTTTTATATTGATAGAGTTGAGAAATAAGCTTTGAATTAGCATATCCCCAACCTACTCTTAAGCCGCCTAGAGCAAAAATTTTTGAAAAAGACCTTGTTATAATTAAATTAGAATATTTTTTAACTAATTGCATTCCATCATCATATTTTTTATCTCTAATGTATTCACAGTATGCTGAGTCTAAAACAATAATTGTTTTTTTACTTACTTTATTTAAAAATTTAATTAATTCATTTTTGTAAAAAATAGACCCAGTAGGATTATTGGGGTTAGCTAAAAAAACAATTTTTGTTTTTGAGCTTATAATTTTACTTAAATTTTCTAATTTAAATTGAAACTCTTTATCATCATATTTTTTTACTTTGCATCTAAAGTGTTTTGCATAGATTGAATACATAGCAAAAGCGTATTTAGTAAAAACGACTTCATCATTGGGTTTTGAAAAAGTAGCATATATCATTTGGAGAACTTCATCTGAGCCTGCGCCTAATATAATTTGTTTATTATTTATTTTATAAGTTTTAGCAATTTGATTAATTAAACTCTCTCCATCAAGCTCAGGATAGATATTTGAAAATTTAATATTTTTTTTTATTAATGATTTTACAGATTTAGCTGGGCCATAGTTGTTCTCATTTGATGAAAGCCTTACATACCCTTTAAATACTTCTGATCCACCCTTGTAGGTATTTTTTGGTTGGCTATTTTTCATAATTTTTTGATAATAAATAAACTATATAAAGAAAATATCATCATTTTATATTGAAAATTAATCCAAAAAGCCTTAAATTCCATTTTCACCGATTTGATAGCAGCTTGCGGGTGTAAAACAGCTAAAGCGTATCTCCCGCAGTTATCTTTCGAACAGGTTTAAAAATGAGAGAAATAATTGCAAATACTGAATATCCAGGTTTCTTACTAAAATGCCAAGAAGAGCTACCATTGGACTCTGGTAAAAAAATTAAGAATTTTCAAATTGCTTATCAAACATATGGAAGTCTTAATGCTCAAAAAAATAATGCAATTTTGGTTTGTCATGCATTAACTGGTGATCAATTCCCTGCAGAGGAAAATCCTATAACTAAAAAAAATGGTTGGTGGGAATTAATGATTGGACCCGATAAGCCTATTGATACGAATAAATACTTTGTTATCTGCTCGAATGTTCTTGGGGGCTGTGTTGGAACGACAGGTCCTAATGATAATAATCCTGATACCTCAAAAATATATGGTTTAGATTTTCCCACCATAACGATTAGAGATATGGTGAGAGTACAAAAAATTCTTGTTGATGAGCTTGGAATATCCAAATTGCTTTCTGTAGCTGGTGGTTCAATGGGTGCGATGCAAGTTCTACAATGGGCTGCTACTTATCCAAAGAGTGTAAGATCTATTATGAGTATAGCAGGTTCATTGAAACACTCTGCCCAAAATATTGCATTTGACGAGGCAGGAAGGCAATCCATTATGTTGGATCCTCATTGGCAAAATGGAAGATATTTGGAGAGTAATGAAAAACCTGAGAATGGTCTCTCTGTTGCAAGAATGATAGCTCATATTACTTACTTATCTGAGAAAGCTTTTCAAAATAAATTTGGTCGAAATTTACAAGAAAAAAATGATTTATCTTTTGGCTTTGGAATAGACTTTCAGGTCGAAAGTTATCTTCGTTATCAAGGTAGATCTTTTGTTGATCGATTTGATGCTAATAGCTATCTATATATGACTCGAGCAATGGATTATTTTGACGTGAAAGATGAAATTATTGCAAATAAAAAAACTATAATTGAGAATTCGATCCGATTTCTAGTTTTATCATTTACCAGTGATTGGCTATTTCCAACAAAAGAGTCAAGAGAGATAGTATCTTTACTAAATTCTATTGGGTCCAATGTTAGTTTTGCTGAGGTCGTATCAGATAGAGGTCATGATAGTTTTTTATTGGATGAGCCACAATTTTTTAAGGTTGCTCAGGGATTTTTAAAGGGAATAAAATGAGAAAAGACTATGAGATCATTTTAAAATTAATTCCAGAAAACTCAAAGGTGTTGGATATTGGTTGTTCTGATGGAGAGCTAATCACTTACTTAGAAAATAAAGGAATAAGTGCTCAAGGTGTGGAATTAAATCAAGAAAAAGTAATTAAATGTTTGGAAAAAGGATTAGATGTAATACACGGTGATATAAATTTAATAGTTGAAGATTTTCCATTTAATCAATTCGATTATTGTCTTTTGACTCAGACAATTCAGGCAGTTCAAGAACCAGACCAATTATTAAACACCCTCAAAAAAGTAAGTAAAAATATCATTGTAAGCTTTAATAATTCGGCACGTCTGAGTAAAATTTCAAATTTTCTTTTAACAGGAAGTTTTGACTCGCTTTTAAAAAAAGCAAACAGTGATCACTGGTATAATACTGATTATATTCACCCATGTAGCATCAAAGATTTTAAAAAATTAGCAACAGATCTGGATCTAAAAATAATTTCAACATTTGATGTCCTTTCTCAAAAGAAATTTGAAAATGGCAAGATTCCTTCAAATTTGTTTTGTAAAGAAGTTCTCTTCCATATTACTAATGAACAGTAAAAATATAATTTTTGTCTATAACGCCAAAGGTGGGAAATGGAACTATATTCTTGATACAGTCCATAAATATGCCTCCCCAAGCACCTATGATTGCAATTTATGTAAAATTACTCACGACCTGAAAATGCGCGAGGCATGGAAGAAATTTATTGATGGTTCACCACATAATTTTAAGTTTTTACATTCTGAAGAATTGGAAGAATTTAATATTTTAAATTACAAAGATGACCTGCCTATATGTCTTGAGGAAAAAGAAGGTAAATACAAATTATTGATAAATAAGATACAAATGAATGAATTTAAAAATGAATTTGAATTAATCAATGTTTTAGAAAAAATATTATAGACCTAGTAAACCCAAATAAATTAATCGAAGCGAGCCTATCACAACAAAAATATTAATAATGGTAAAAAAAGAATTATCTGAAAGTTTACTGTTCATCCAATGCCCCAAAATTACTCCAATTACTGCGATTGGTGAAAAAATTAAATAATTATATAACCTCTCAAAGTTTAATATTTCCAAATAGAAATACGGGATTAGTTTAAATAAATTTATTAAAGCAATAGAAAAAACTACGCCTGCAACAAACTGCACTTTTTTATTATAAATTGACATAAAATATATATTTAATGGCAATCCTCCAGAATGAAGTACAAAACTAGTAAATCCTGCTAGCGCTCCCCAAAAAGATTTACTTCCATAAAAGGGTATTTTTTTTAAATTTTTGTTGTCTGCGATTAAGTAATTAAGCAAAACATATAGTAAGGAAATTGATCCAATAAAAATACTTATCATTGATAAATTAATAAATTTAAACAAGATTGTTCCAATGATAACCCCCAATAAAGAATATGGTGCAATTGACCATAAAATTTTATATTCAAAATGTTTTCTATTTAAATATAAAGCAATTACATCACATACAATTAACATTGGCATTAATATAGCTATTGCAGTTAAAGGACCATAAGTTATGGATAATAGGGTTACTGAAATTAAAGCCAATCCACCCCCGGAAAAACCTGATTTTGAAATTGCAAATAAAAGAATAGAAAAAGAAACTATTAAGTAATAACTAATATCTATCAAAAATTGATCCTATATTTTAAAATCTCAATATAGATTAATATTAAGTCGGCACAAAATTTTTAATAGGTATTTTTTTTTGCTTTTTTGAACTCTTTGCGTAAACAATCTTTTTACATACGCAAGTCATTAGTCCTCCCATATAAGGAAAAAATAATTTACCTATTTTTTCAATTGTTCGGTGTGATTTATAATTTAAATAATGGTTCCATGGAGGAAAGTGCAAAAATGTTTTTCTATAATCAAGAACCAAAAAATCTTGTATTAATGATTTAAATTGCTTATTTGAGTAAGATCTGCCAAACCCAAAAGGATTATTATCATAGCGAGTCCATATACCTGACCTTCTGGGAATAATTGATAAAAATAACCCGTTTGGCTTAAGTATTCTCCATATTTCTTCAATACTACTCTGGGGCTTATCAACGAACTCAAGTAAGTGAGTAGATATTACCACATCTACTGAACTCGGATCCAAAGGTAAGAAATATTCATGTATTATTTGGTGTTTGAAATCGTATTTCTCTTTAACATTACCACCTAAAAATTCTGGTTGCATAGAGGATATTTGTAAATTTTTATTTTGCTTACTGAGAAAATAAAGAAAAGGGTTTGTATAACCATATCCACAAATAACACCATCGTTTAAGGAACCTAAATGAGTGTTTAATTGATGACGTATATTACGTTTAACAATAGTGCCCAGTCTTGAATTATAAAAACTATAAATATCGGATGCGTTAATATCCATTGTTGTATTTTAACGAGATTTACATAACATTCTATTTCTTATGCAAAAACCTAATGTGTATTTGTTTCCCCAATTAGAAGATAACTATGGATATTTAATTAAAAATCCTCATGAAACACAAGGAGTACTAGTTGATCCCTCAGATCTAAATATGTGTTTAAAGATACTTGAACTAAATGATTGCAGTGCTTCTCACATAATCATTACACATCATCACAATGATCACATTGGTGCTGTTGATGAAATTAAATCAAGATTTAAATCTTTAGTTATTGGGTACAAAAATGACTCCAAAATACCAAAACCAGATAAAGAAGTTGAAGATCACGAAATTTTTGAAATACACGGAAATGAATATAAAGTCATACATACTCCTGGACATACGCTTCAACACATAAATTATTTTATGCTTAAACATAATATTTTATTTTCTGGGGATACTCTATTTAGCATTGGATGTGGAAGAATGTTTGAGGGAAATCCTGAAGTTTTTTGGAACAGTTTGTCTAAGTTAAAACAATTACCTGAAGATACAAAAGTATATTGTGGGCATGAATATACGATGGCTAATTTAAAATTTGCCCTAAACATAGACCCTGATAATGAAAAGCTTAACGAATATTATAAATGGGCCTCACACCAAGAAAAAGAGCATCGACCAACAATTCCAACAACTCTCTCAGACCAATTGCTCTGTAATCCATTTTTGAGATGTGACACAGATCAATTTATGAAATTTTTTGACTCGCAAGATGCAACAGAGGTATTTGCTAAAATGCGCTCTGCTAAGGATAATTTCTAGAAAATTATTTTAATCTTGGTGTTTTAATGAAATGTGCTAGTTTCGGAATACTTATGAAAGACACTTTTCAATTAGATAGCGATATTGCTGATGCTTTTCAAAAAAAGCAAATGGATAAAGTATGCTCCCTTTACTATGAAGCAGCAAATTACTTCGAAGATAAGGCTGATATTGAAGCAGCATGTTTTTTCTATACACAAGCCTTAGTAATGGCTTTAGAAGAAAATCATGAACTTAAGGAAAAGATTATATACAAGCTTGAAAAATACGGCAGAAGTAAAGACGCAACTTTAAATTAACTAAAATCTGAATGGAAAAATCTACCATTCAACTTCCTGATACTTGGCTTAAACATTTAAAAGAGGAATTTAATAAAGACTATATGATTAAACTCAAAAGCAAACTTTTAGAATTAAAAAAAAATAAAATTATTTTTTATCCTCCAGGAAAACAAATTTTTAATGCATTTAATTTAACTCCTTTAGACAAGGTGAAGGTAGTGATATTAGGTCAAGATCCCTACCATGGACCTGGTCAAGCTCATGGGCTCAGTTTTTCTGTGCCAGAAAATATAAAACCACCACCCTCACTCTTGAATATTTATAAAGAACTTCAAGATGACTTAAAAACAGAGGTGAATTACAACAACGGTAATTTAGATAAGTGGGCTAAGCAGGGAGTATTTCTTTTAAACACAACTCTTACAGTAGAAAAATCAAAACCCCTCTCACATCAAAAGTTTGGTTGGGATATTTTTACAGACAAAGTTATCTCAGTTGTCAGTAATGAATTAGAAAATATTGTTTTCATATTATGGGGTTCGTTTGCTCAATCAAAGAAAGAGATAATCGATTCGAATAAACATCTTATTTTATCAGCACCGCACCCTTCACCATTATCGGCTCACCGCGGTTTTTTTGGGAGTAAACCTTTTTCTAAGACAAATACCTTTCTAAAATCAAAACAAATTGATATGGTTAAATGGTAATGAAAACTAATGTCGAAAATCTTGTAGGATTTATTGAGAAATCAGTTATTGCGGTAATATTAGTAGCTACTATTACTGCAATAATGTTTGAGATAATGAGAATGATAGAGGTTCAGTATGTAGAGTTAGCTGATCTACTTCTTTTATTTATTTATGTTGAAGTTATTGGGATGGTTCGAGTCTACTACGTATCCAATCGTGTAAGAATGACATATCCATTATTCATAGCTATCACAGCTTTATCTCGACTTATTATTCTTCAAGGTAAAGACTCAAATCCTGAACTTCTTCTTTATGAAGCGGGAGCGATAGTTTTAGTTGCCATTGCAGTCATCATTCTTCGACTAAGGTATGTACCAATACTTCGTCCTATTGAAGACGTAGATGAAATTAAACCTAGAAACACAAAAAAGTAATAGAATTGAAAAAAATTGCGGTCATTGGAACTGGGCTTAGTGCGCTTTCTTTAGCTTACCACTTGCCTGCGCTTGACATTACATTCTTTGAGAAATCATGGAGACCAGGCGGCAGAATAAGTACAAGAAAACATGAACAATATGCTTTTGATCATGGTGCTCACTATTTGAAATTAGATCATGGAGTTATTGGCTTGAGTGAATACTTAAAAAAAATTGATGCAATTAAAATTTTAAAAGGTCAATTTTGTTCAAATATCTCCCAAAATTCGCCAATTGAAGATAAAGAGGTCATTGTTGGTAAAGATGGTAATGAGTCAATTCCTATTAATATTCATAAATCACTGCACTACCATACGCATTTTTCAAAACAGATAACCAATATAGAAAGCCATAATAATGAATATTTCTTAATAGCATCAGATGAGAAATTTGGACCTTATGATTATGTTTTTTGTAGCATGCCATTTGAACAATCAAAGAAACTGTTAGATCAATTTATAGATTATAGTGATATTCCTGAAATTGAATTTGACTCAATTTGGACAGTAATGATTGCATTTAATGAAAGATTGGGGGCTCCGTTTCAATTTGGATATCATCTAACACCCGAAATTAGTTTCTTAATGAATCAAAATTTTAAACACGAATTTTTTAATGAAGAGTGCTGGGTTGTAAATATGAGAGCTGATTGGACAAAAGAGTATTACAACATAGAAAATTACGTTTTAGAGGATTATGTGGTAAATCAAATGAAAAAGTCTTTTCAATCAAAAGCTGATGCTGTTTTTAAGAAATCACATAGATGGCGATATTCTTATACAAAGAAAAGTTTAAGAGATCAAAATTCAAAAAGATTCATAGAGTCTATAGATCAACGGCTATATGCTTTTGGTGATTGGTGTGAGGGCCCAAGCATGCAAGATGCCTGGTTATCTGGTAAAAAATTAGCTCAACATTTTAGTGAAATAAGACTTAAAAATTAAGCTTACTGTTGAAATTAATATAAATCAGGTAATTCTAGTGCGTTTTATTATAAATTTTTTTCCAATTTAAATAGTCTTGATCATTTAACATAAATCTCATCAAGTTTTTAACATCATTTTTATCAATATTATATTGGGTATTTATTATTTGGTAAGGTATCTCTTCATTATGTGCTAGGAACTTAATATGATCTAATTCATATGGTGTTAAATATTTCATTAAACTATATACATCAGACATATAAGAAAAATTATACAAAAAAAAAGTTTAGTCTAGTAATTGAAAATCCATTACCTAAAATAAATTAAAAGATGATTTTTCTGTATTCTATTACAAATTAAATTATTTTTATATTAGAACCAAAATTTCCATTATTTACCAAGAACATAAAAAATACAAAGCTACCTAGAAATACAAATACAGCTAAAATAGAAATAATTTTATAATAAGTTTTTTTTGCTTTACTCAATTCGTCACCGTCGATAGCAATATAATTACCAACAAAATATGAAACTATGAAAATTGCAATAAAGGCTATAATAAAACTTATACTCATAATATTACGTTTCTAAATTATTAATCCATAAATGCAACATATCCAAATGCCACAATAATCATACAATAGACAAATAGTGTCGGCTTATTATTTATTCTTTTATTTATTTTAATTTTACCATTATATGTCAAATAGATCAGTAAAAGGTATAAAGGTATTCCCCATAAATTAATAAAGATATGAGTCCAAACTGACATTTGCATGAATTTATCTATCATTTTTAATTTTTAAGTTAACACAATTGTTGTAAAAGAACTTATGAAAATAAAATTAATATTTCTTGTGATTTTTCCAATAATTTTAAATGCTCAATCTTTTGATTTAGTTTGTAAGAAAAATGATAATGACATAACAGAGAAATCTCTAATTAAAGACACATCTCCAAATACTATTGAAATTATCACTCAAGACACAACCCTTAAATCTTTTAAATGGGATACACAAAATCTTGAAATGCACTTTGAGACTCTTAATCACCCAAATATTAAATTAAAAATAGGTTCTAAGGGATATACTGATATTAAAAATGCAGTATTTTTTGAATTAAAAAATAAAGATGGATATTTATATCAATACTCCAAAGAGGGAGTTAGTTATAATTGTGTTAATAACCAATAAAATTGACTAAAATTTTTATTAACTACAACAAAGTAGCGAAAACACTATCTAATTTATTACAATCCCCGTAGTAGGTTTTTTTCAAATTTACACTATCAGGATAAAATACATTTCTCTCATATCTAAAGATATTTTTATAGAGAATTAGGGTATTAAAAGAGATTTCTGTTTCAATTCTAAAATGATAGCTTACGTCATCTTCCCCCATGTACTTATAGTGTAAATCTCGATGTCTTTCCTTTAAAACAGAAAGGCTTTGGTTAAATGAGTATTCAAATTCATTTATATCCCTATTTTTAAATTTAAAAACTTGTACTTTTGAATAATCAATTAGAGATTTTTCTTGGCAAACTAGTTTTATATCTTGGCCGAAAGTTAAATTTGGAATTAATAATAATATAAAAAAAAATCTCATAATTTAATCCATAATATTAGCTTTAAATCCATACTCTGAGATTGCTTTTTTTCGAAAAAAACCCTCAATTTTTATCATCGTCATAAAATTGTTTGCACATTTAAGAAGAGCTTTAAAAGGCTTAGCCGATCCCTTACAACTTACATCTTTACCATTAGCGTCATGTGTTTTGCCACATGCACATTCGTATTTAATTGAGCCATATCCATTAAGTCTAAGTAAATGGGCAGCTTGTAATGGGTTTTTTTTGAGTTTTTCTCTAACTTCCTCTTTATTGGTTAATATCTCCATTAAGGAATTGATCTTATTTAATCCCCTCTCATTATCCACATAAAAAAAGTAGCTATTAGTGTAAAAGAGATTGTTAAATCTACCCAAAGAGTACTGGTAAACATCTAATTTTAATTTTGATGTGGTATAGCGTTTTCTTCATTCATTAGTATTGGTCTACCGTCATGTGCAGTGTTTAAAGGAATAATTTTACCTTTATATCTGACACATAAAGTTGGGGCATTTCTAACTTCTTTTCCTAAGTTCACTTCTAAATCTACAAGTATCAGCTCAGCCTTATCCAATATTTTTAGTATTTTCATTAAAATAAATCTCCAATATTACTTTTAGTCTCTAAGTAATCTTTGGATCTTTAAAGAACAATTCAAAGATTAATGTCGTTTAAGTGAGAGCTAATTTTCTACGCAGACATCTCTAATAACTGGTGTATTTGTGCACTCAACACATTTAGTGATTTGAACTACACAGCCATCAGCTAATTGAGATACCTCTACTTCTTTGTTACACTTTGAACAAATAGAAGAGACAGATAAATCACACTTTGGACAAGATATTGTTTGTACGTTTTCCATTGCCATATTTTACTATAATTATACATTTTTAGATGAAAAATGGAATAGATTCCTAAAAATAGGAAATAATCAATAAATTCACTATTTTTGATTAAACAAATTTATATTTTGTATGCATAAAATAAAAATATACTTTTAATTTGGATGGACACAATTAAATCTCTAATAAAAAGCCATAAAATGGTACCTCATCCTGAAGGCGGTCATTATGTCGAAGTTTATAAAAATAAGGATGTTAGTCACATATACTATTTGCTAGAAAAAGGGCAATATTCACATTGGCATCGCATTAAAAAAAACGAAACAATACACTTTTATACTGGTAGTCCTTTGAGAATATATACTTCGAAAAATGGCGAAGAATATGAAATAAATGAAATAGGATCTAAAAATAGATTTATTTACAGCGTCGAAAGTAATATATGGTTTTCTTTGGAATCGACTGGATTATTTAGTTTAATTGGTTGCACAGTTGCTCCAGCTTTTGAATTTAAGGATTTAGAAATTGCTCCCAGAAATTGGAAACCTAGTAAATTTAGGGGTTATCTCTGAAAAAATTAAATATACAAGTAAATTAAGTATTTTTTTAACTTTGTTATTTACACACATAATTTATAAAATTTAGTGTAATAAAATTTTTATTAATCTTAGAAAAATCTTAAAAATGAAAACAATAGATTTAAAAAAATTTATCATAATTTTTTTTTAATTTATCTTAAATTTGGAATTTTTTCTAATTTTTCAATTTTATTGAAAAATTGTTGATTTTATTGATAATTTTTCTATTTTTTTCATAAATTACACATAAATTATTTAATAGTTTGTGTATAAATTAAAAATAATATAAGTTTAAACAAGTGCAAGATATAAAAATCAAACCTTGGGAAGAATTAAAACAAATTCACAAGGAAAAATTTAAAAATGAGTCCGATTACTTATCTTTTTTCCAGGATGTAGTTTTACATGACACCTCAACAAGAGAAAAGTACACCTCTCAAACTAAAGATAGGGTAATTGAGGGAGTAACTTGGGCTAAAGAATTCTTAAAGTTTCATCAAAGATATAAAGACGGCTACTCTTACAAGTTTTCTGAAAATAATACAATTTTGAATATTGGGCACCAAACTACTTATTTAATTAAACCACAATTTGCAGCTTATCATGCGGTTAGAAAAATAATGAGAAATTGGTTAATAAAGAGACTAAAAGATGAGTATGTTAAAAAAAAGCCAGTGATCTACGATCCTCCTAAAAGTCTCAACCAAGGCGAAAGTAACTTTATTACAAGGCGGACAAAAGTTGCTTATTTAGTATATATGGGTGACTTAGCTGTTAGAGATAACTTACTTTACTCTATTAGAGATAATAAAACTCTAGTACCCAAACCAGCTTCGCTATCTTGGTGTGTGTCACAATTTGATGATAAATATATATCTCATGGTATACTAACCTACCCTAAAAATTTAGGCCCCTTGAATGAAAACTTATTGTCAGGATCATTATCTTTTTAAATGTCAGATGTAATTAAAGTATTATTATCGTCATACGGCTTTGCAATTTTACTATGGGTAGCTTTTATCTATACTCAAAAAAAATTTGGTAAATTAACAAAAAATGTTAGTTCCAAAAGAATATATATTAAATATTTCATTATAATCGTTTTAGGATACGGGACTTTCTCACTAGTTTTAATTAGTGTTTATAGCGATTGGTTTCAATAATCAAAACTTATGAATAGTGATGATATTGAAACTCAAGATTACATATTTATGAAGTGCCTCCAGGAAAAAATATGTAAAAGACATGTCACATTAAAAACAACAGGTAAACAGATAATCGATGAGTCTTTAATTTCAAAAAATTTGATTAATGCTTTTGACTTGGATGAAATTTCATTTTTGACAGGATTAAATTTCAATATTGTGAGTGATACCGGGGCAAAACTTATAAGAATGAAACTAGCAAATAAAATTATGTGGGAAGATGATCAAAATAATGAAAAGCGATATCTTTGGTATTTGTCTGAGAACGGTGAAAAATATTTAGAGAGAAATTCATACAAGAGCATATGAACATTGAATTAGTGATAAATTCATTTTGGTTTTTTTCGATTTTTACAGCAGCTATTTACATTATTAAAAAGAGGTATGTTGGTAAAAAGGAATATTCTATTATAGATAAAACCTTCAAATTGGGTTTATCTGTATCAATAATTTTAATATTTTTAAGCTTATATTTCTTACTTACACAATCTTAGTTTCCGCCCTCGAGTAAAATAAATTTTTGTGTGTCTAGATCAACACCGGCTTCTGTTCTAAGTTTTATCATTTCAGGAAGTTTTAACATTTCTTGCATTTTATCCATCGACTCTACTTCTATAACCGTATAAATTTCATCATTGTTATCTTTTGGATGTCCATAGGCTAATACATTAAGACCATATTCCTTTCTCAGATTTTCATTTTCTTCAAACATTTGTTTCCAATGTTCATAACCTTTGGTGATTTTTGCATTTGTAATAATTTTCATAGCTATCCTTTCTATGAATTATTATAAAATTTATTTAAAAATAATTCATTCAAAGATATTGATCTCTAAAATCAGACTATTAGTATAATTTAGAAAAATGTAATAACACTCACACTAATTGTGGGGCCATAGCTCAGCTGGGAGAGCGCTACGCTGGCAGCGTAGAGGTCAGGGGTTCGATCCCCCTTGGCTCCACCAAATTTTTTGTCTAATATCATTTTATAATTCAATTCAGAAAAACTTTAGAAAAATTTATTATCAATATTTTTAAAAATTTCATTTTATTAGTTTTGAAAATAGCTATTTTCCCCATGTGATCAACAGAGAAGTAGTTACTGATATTGTACATTGGAGTGCGAGAACCTTCAGTTTTAAAACTACGAGAAATTATCCAAATAAGTTTTATAATGGGGAATTTACGATGATAGGTTTAGAGACTGGTGGAAAAAATATTATGAGAGCTTACTCCATTGCTTCAGCAAATCATGAGGATTTCCTCGAATTTTTATCAATTAAACTAGACAAAGGTCCACTTACATCAAAGCTTCAAAAAATAAAAATTGGTGATGAAATATTGATACAGGATAAATCTACAGGGACTCTGGTTATTGACTATCTCAAGCCAGGTCGAAACTTATACTTATTATCTACAGGAACAGGTCTTGCCCCATTTATGTCTATAATAAAAGACCCAGTTACATATGAAAGGTTTAATAAAGTTGTTTTAACTCATACTGTTCCAGACTCATCACAACTTGCTTACTTAGAGGAACTGACTTTATTTAATAAAAGATGGGATACTATTACAAAAAATAATTTTACTTACTTTAATACACTTACAAGAGCTCCATGGGACAACATTGGAAGAATTACTCAATGGGTAAAAGAAGATAGGCTGCATAAAGCTATAAAATTTGAGCCTATTAGCCCTCAAGAAGATAGGTTTATGGTATGTGGATCTCTGGAATTTAATAAAGAATTGATTGAATATTTTTCTCATATTGGATTATCAGAGGGCAACACTTCCACACAAGGAGAATATTTGGTAGAAAAAGCATTTGTTGAGAAGTAATTGCCCTTAGCCTATAGATAATAGATATATTTATTTAGTGTAATTTTTTGCCTCCTCAGACCCGCCAGTTGCATCACCTTTACTATAGGAATGTTTACCAGTACCAGCCAATTCACCGTTTGAAACAATCGTATACTCAGTTCTTTGTGAATTACCGTCAAAGAAACACTCTAATATTTCTCTGACACCTGCGGCATATCTTGCTTGAGCAGATAAAGAAGTACCTGAAGTATGAGGGGTCATACCTTGATTTGGCATAGTCCTCCAAATATGATCATTTGGTGCTGGTTGAGGAAACCACACATCTCCTGCGTAGCCAGATAGTTGTCCTGACTTTAGTGCGTCTGCAATAGCATCTTTATCACAAATTTTTCCTCTAGCTGTGTTTACAATGTATGCACCTTTTTTCATTTTACTGATTAACTCCGCATTAAACATGTGTTCAGTTTCAGGATGCAATGGGCAGTTTATTGTAACCACATCACACACTGACACAAGTGACTCAACACTTTCATGAAACGTTAAATTTAATTCACTTTCGACACTCTCAGGTAATCGATGTCTATCAAAATAATGTAAGTGAGTATCAAAAGGTTTCATTTTTCTTAGTGCATCTAAGCCAATTCTTCCAGCTGCAACAGTACCGATGTGCATACCCTCAACGTCATATGATCTTTTTACAGCGTCAGCTATATTCCATCCTCCAGCTTTTACAATAGCATGCTGGTTATGATAATCTCTTACCATCGATATGATCATCATTACGATATGCTCGGCAACTGATCTTGAATTACAAAATGTAACTTCCATGACATCGATTTTGTGGTCAATAGCAGCTTGTAAATCTACATGATCAGATCCAATTCCTGCAGTTATGGCCATTTTTAGATTAGGTGCAGTTTCCATTTTTGCTCTTGTAAGATAATAAGGCCAAAAAGGTTGAGAAATAACAATATCAGCGTCTTTTAGCTCTTTATCAGCTTGACAGCCCTCACCGTCTTTATCACTAGTCACAACTAACTCGTGGCCCAAATCCTCTAAAAATTTTCTGAGTCCAAGTTCACCTGATACGCACCCCAATAATTGTCCGGGATTGAAATCTATAGATTTTGGCGTTGGAAGTGTTTGGCCATCTGGATATTTTTCAATCTTTGGTAGCGTGCTCAATGGATAACTTTCAGGCATTCCACCAGTTGGATCGTCGTATAAAACACATAATATTTTCATTTTATTTTCCTTTTTTTTTCCTATTGTTTTTTTTAAAAAATTATTTAATAAATTTTTCACATACCTAAAGTAATTATTTTTGTTACTAAAAATATGTTAAAAAAAAATAAATAATGAAATCAGTAGCAATAAATGTTTTAACTAATTAGTTACAAATAATCTAATCCATAATTTTTTTTCTCACAAAATTATTATTAATATTGTTCATAAATAGAATTATTTAGTATGTTGTTACAATAAATTCTTAAAAGTAATAAAAGGATTTAATTTTATTAATTTTTTGGATTACATTACAAAGAAACACATAATTCAAAATTACTTATTTAGGTGATAAGTAAATTAAATTTTTCTATTATTATTTATGTCGAAAAAAATATTTATTATTTATGGTCATCATAATACTCAAAACTCTTTTAATGCTGAAATAAGAAATACATTTATAGAAGAGGCAAAATCAAATGGTCATAATATTGATTTAGTAAATTTATTTGATGAAAAAATTCAATTACCTTTTTATGATCAAAATATAAACCCTCCACCAAAATTAGTCCTAGATTATAGAAAAAGACTTGAAAATTCTGATGTAATGTTTTTAATTGGTGCGTGTCACAATTTAAGGCTTAATAGTATATTAGAGAATTGGATAGATTGGGTGCTTCATCCCAAGTGGTTTTTTTCTTACAGATCGATGTTTCCAACAAATAAATTTTTTAAAAATTATGGTTACCCCATTCCAGGTGCTATGAAAGGAAAATTAGGAATTGTGTCTATAACTTATGGTGGGCCTATGATTAGTTATTGGAATTTTAGTTTTTTTGATAACATACCTTTTAGGAGAATAAAAAAATCTGTATTCAAGCTAGGAGGCTTAAAAACAAAATATATCAGATTTTATTCTATTTTACCTAATTTAGATAAAAATACTTTTGAGAAGCACATGGTAAGGGTAAGAAAGTTGGCAAAATCTTTATAAAAAAAATGTTATTTTCAATTAATTTAAAAATTCTTTTCTACTATGTTAAATAAAAAATTACTTTTTAATGCTTTAGTCTCAAGTCTTGGTGCATTTTTATGTATATCATTTTTAGCTTTTTTAAATGATATTAATGAGACAACTTTATGGCTAATACCTCCGTTTGGTGCATCTATGGTTTTAGTGATGTCAGTTCACGATAGTCCATTAGCACAGCCTAAGAATATTTTTTTTGGTCACACATTATCTGCCCTTTCTGGTGTGGCTGTTTTTACTTTTATGGGATCAAGTTTTTTATCAATAGGTTTAGCAATTGGTCTTGCAATTTTTATAATGATAATTACTAAAACAATTCATCCACCAGCTGGCGGAAACCCAATAATTGCTGTAATGAGCTCACAATCTTATGATTTTATTTTCATACCAGTTGCCTTAGGAGCATTGGTGATAATATTATTTTCTTTGATTTATAACAAATCTTTAAAGAGAGATTATCCTTTGAGAGAAAGATAAAAATAATTTATTTGTCATTATTTGACTCAGATAAGAATAATAACTAAACAAAACATTTGTATAAAATTTAAAACAACTGACAAAAGATGAGAGTATTTAAATTTTTGATGTAGATTTTTATCACTAAACTTATTTATCAGAGGCATTAATACATAGTTAGATATGAAAAAAAGTACTGCTATAACAGAAATAAGGTAAAATTTAATCCCAAAGATATTTAAATAAATAAATAAAAGTAAAACGGCCAAACTTAGGGCTAAATTTATCAGGTAATAATATGGAAAAATTCTCCTTATAAAGACACTATAGCTCTCTTTATTCAATGAAGAAAAAGCTATGGGTGCAACAACAAAAGAGAAAAAAACCATTATGCCAAAAATAATACTAGTTATGTAAAGACTAATGTTGAGTATCAAGATACATTAAAATAAACCAAATTTAAAAATATTACATTTAAATAATTAACTATATTTTGTCACGGTTAATAGCCTTGGTTCAAAAATAAATTAATATATTATGAAAATATGAACGATGGTGTCTTAAATAAACTTTTTTCTCTAAACTTTATTGGAACATGGCTTATTACTTTATTGATTATAGCGGTTGTGATTTACGCTAGTTACAAAATATTCAATATTATTTTTAAATCAGAGATATACTTTAAAAAATCAGCAATTAGCTATTTTTTAATTTTTATTTTTATTTTCGGCTTCTTAATATACTTCTATAGTTAATTAGCTATTAAAAATTATTTTATCTTTTGATATGCAAAATAGTCAGGTTAATTATCTTATAAAATATTTAATTTAATTATTAAAAGAGTGTACTATTGTCCTAGAGCTAAATTATTTATCTCACAATTAAGGAGGGTAATAAATGAGTATAGCAAGAGTGACAACAGTAAAAATGGACTCAAAAGAGGCAGCTGATAAACAAACACAAGGGTACGTACAAAGTGCACCATCAGAATTCCCACAAGCAAGTCAATTAATTGGCATTAGAATTGATGATGTTACATTAATGGCAGTTACAATTTATCCTGATGCTGAAACTATGAAAGCAGCAGATGCAGCACGAGAAAAAAGATTAAATACTAATATAGAAAATAGAGTCTCAGTCGAGACAGTAGTTGGCGAGGTTACATTAGATCATCATAATCACTAATGATTAGGGTAATCAGACAAATATAAAAGCCTTTAGATCTGTCTAAAGTCTTTATGATTTTTATTTAGACACCCCATCTCATAGCTGCTGTGTGAACAGATGAGTCCCAATGCTTTAAAAGCTCTTCATCGAGTTTTGTAAGAGTAATAGAGGCGCCCTGCATCTCAAGAGAAGTGCAATAATTACCGACAAGAGACCTTGATATCTTTATATTTTTTTTGTCTAACATGTTTTTAGCATTATCATAAATTAGGTATAACTCTGTTAAAGGAGTACCACCCATACCATTGACAAATAAAAGAATTTCTTCGTTTGCCTCAGGCTTTAAGTCCTCGTTAATTGCCTCTAATAACTCGTTTGTAATCTCTTGTGCAGATTTCATTTTATCTCTTCTTCTTCCAGGTTCACCATGAATTCCAACACCAAATTCCATTTCATCATCGCCTATATCAAAATTTGGTTTTCCTGCAGCCGGGACAGTGCAACTTGAAAATGCAACTCCCATAGAACCTGAATTTTTATTTACCTTATCTCCTAAGGCTTTACATTCTTGTAAGCTACCTCCGTGCTCAGCTAAAGAACCAACTATTTTTTCAACAACAACAGTAGCAGCAACACCTCTTCTACCAGTTGTAAATGAAGAGTCCTCTACAGCAACATCGTCATTTGTCAATACAGACTCATTTGGACCTTGCATCATCTCAGCTGCCATTTGGAAATTCATTACATCTCCAGAATAGTTTTTAACGATAAATAAAACTCCAGCTCCGCTATCTACTTTTTCAGCAGCAGCTAACATTTGATCTGGTGTCGGTGATGAAAAAACAAATCCAGGGCAGGCTGCATCCAGCATACCGTAGCCGACTAAGCCACCATGCATGGGTTCGTGTCCACTCCCCCCTCCACTGATCAGAGCTACTTTTCCCTCTTTTGTGGGAGTGGCTCTAGTGATGAAGTTGGGGTCGTAGTGGCAGTTAACAATATCTTGATGCGCAGCACCAAAACCTTGTAGACTCTCCTTTAGAAAATCATCCGCTGAATTCATAAATTTTTTCATAGTATCCTCCTAACTATTTAACACTGACTCACAGACAGTTTTTATCATTAATTGTGAAGACCTAGCTCCAGGATCGATATGACCTTTCGCTCGCTCTCCTAAAAAAGAAGCTCTCCCTTTTGTAGCTAAAAGGTCTTTTGTTGAAAACATCCCTTTTTCCGCCACTTCTATAGCTTCTTTCAGTATCTCTTTAACATCTTTGTTATCCTCGACACCTTTTTTAAGGCAGTTAGATACAGGTATGAGAACATCCATCATTGTTTTTTCACCTACATCTGCTTTACCTCTTTGTTTTACAGCTTCCACACCATCTGCAAAAATTTCGATTGCCTTTTTGTAATCAACACCATTATCTATATCGTTTCCTTTGGCCATGGTCATAAATAATGTGCCAAACAGGGCTCCAGATGAGCCACCAATACCAGAAAGAACTTTCATTGCTATTTGGTTTAGAGCTTTAGACATTGGCAAATCTGTAATTACAGCTTCTAATTCTATAACAAGCTTGATTCCCCTTTGGACATTAAAAATATGATCCCCATCTCCTATTTCTTGGTCCAATTTTTCTATTTCACTTGCATTTGCATCAATTACAGCTTGAATTTCTTTTGCTCTATGGATTAAAAAATTAACACTCATTGCACGCTCATTCCTTTTTCGTCAAAAAATAAAATTTTATTTTGATCTATTGCAAAATTTACTTTATCCCCTTTTTGTCCTTGGAATGCTCCTTGATATAAGGATAAAATTTCTACTCCATTAAAATCTAACTCTACCACAGTTTCTGCACCGAGAGACTCAACAGTTTTAATTGAGCCTGAAAGTTCACCTTCTCCTATCTTAATGTGCTCAGGTCTTAGACCAAGTTGACTTGCTTTATCTGGTGATGAAGTATTTAAAGAAGCTCTGTTGAGAATATTTATTTTTGGTGAACCTAATCTATTTGCAACATAAATAGATTTTGGATTATTATATATATCTTCTGGTTTATCAATCTGGGCGATCTTACCATTTTCTAATACTCCGATGCGATCTGCCATAGTTGTAGCTTCAGCTTGATCATGTGTGACGTAGAGAATTGTGGAGCCTAAATTTAATTGAATTTTTTTCAGTTCGACTCTCAAACTTTCCCTTAATTTTGCATCAAGGGATGAAAGAGGCTCATCCATTAAATATATACTTGGGTCTCTAACTAAAGCACGACCTATCGCAACTCTTTGCATTTCTCCCCCTGATAATTCAGTAGCTTTGTTGTCTAATTTAGCTGAAATCTTCAACATTTCCGCTATTTTTGTGACTTTTTCCCTAATCTTGTCATCTGGGATTTTTCTAAGAGGAGACCGAAGAGGAAAAGCTAAATTGTCGTAAACCTTATAATGAGGGTATAAAGAGTATTGTTGAAATACAAACGCTGTGTCTCTTGCTGCAGGTTGTGCTTGTGAGAAATCTTCATCATCAAAAAGTATTTTTCCTTTATCAATTTTTTCTAAACCTGCTATTGATCTTAATGTTGTTGTTTTACCTGCACCGGTTGGACCCAATAATACAAAAAACTCTCCATCGTTTACTGTAAAGCTAATATCATCTAAAGCCTTAATAGTTTTATCATAAATTTTTGTAATATTTTGTAGTTCTACTTTAGACATTAACTCATAAACTCACTTTGAAGTGCTTTATCATTTGAACCATCAAAAATTATTTGGTTATTATTAAGAGTATCAAATTGAATTTGCTCATTAATATTAACTTGTGTGTCACTATCAACTCTAATTTTTATATTTCCGAGTTGAGTTTCAATTGTAAGAATTTTTCTTGAACCTAAGTATTCAACACCAAAGATATTGCCTTTGACGCCATTTTCAGAAACTAATTTTAAATTCTCTGGCCTTACACCTAAAAAATTTTCATTGGAGTCTGTTCCTTCTTTTTGTTCAGGGATATTTAATGATGAGTCTAATAATTTAATACTCGATTGACTTGGAGAAATTTTCTCATTTATTGGTATGAAGTTCATTCCTGGTGATCCAATAAAATTGGCTACAAACTTTGTTTTAGGTTTATTATAAATAACTTTTGGTGAGTCTGCCTGCAACACCACTCCCTCATTCATTACTGCTATTCGATCAGCCATCGACATTGCCTCTTGTTGATCGTGCGTTACATAAACTGTAGTTGCGTCAATATCATCGTGAAGTTTTCTTAATTCCAAGCACATCAATTCTCTAAATTCTGCATCAAGTGTGCCCAAAGGTTCATCCATTAAAAATGCTTTAGGTCTTCTGACTAGCGCTCTTCCGAGTGCAACACGTTGACGATCACCTCCTGCTAAAGAGGATACTTTTGATTTTAATAAGTGATCAATTCTAAGAAGCTTTGCAGCTTCTAGAACTTTAGCATCTACTTCGCTTCGTGAGAGCTTTTGCATTTTCAGTGGGAAAGCCAGATTATTTCTTACATTCATGTGTGGATAGAGTGCAAAAAGCTGAAAAACAAATGCTATATCTCGCTGAGAGGCCCTTAGATAGCCCACATCTTCCTTATCCAAATATATATTTCCAGAAGTTGGTAGCTCTAAACCAGCAATCATTCTTAAAGTGGTAGTTTTTCCACAACCTGAAGGACCGAGTAAAACGAAGAATTCTTTATTTTCAATAATAAGATTGGAGTTTTTCACTGCTACGAAATCTCCAAAAGATTTATGTAAATTTTTAATTTCTATTTCTGCCATGGCTAATCTGGGAAATGACTTGTGATCACAAATCCGATAGTTCCCACCAAAATAACGATAAAAGAATATGTATACATCCACATAGCAAAAGGCTGCATCAGCATAAATACACCCAATAAAATTAAAACAGTTGATGCATTTTCCCAAATAGATCTTCTAAAAATTCTTCTCAATAAACTTTTTTTCTCAGCCATTATTTTCTCACCGCTCCAAATGTTATTCCCCTTAGAAGATGCTTTCTCAATACAACTGTAAATATCATCACTGGGATTAAAAATAATGTTGTCCCTGCTCCAATAGCAGGCCAATCAAGACCACCCTCTCCTATAATTGTTGGGATAAATGGTGGTGCAGTTTGCGCATTAAATTGTGTTAGTAAAACAGCAAATGCATATTCATTCCAAGAGAATATCATGCAGAAAATTGCTGTTGCTGCAATACCTGTAGTTGCTTGCGGAAGGACTACTTTAAAAAATGCTTGCATTCTAGAGTAACCATCTATCATCGCAGCCTCCTCATACTCTCTCGGTATCTCATCCATAAAGCCTTTTAACAGCCAAACTGACAAACTTAAATTTACAACAGTGTACAGAATAATCATGCCAACGTGAGTATCACCAAGACCAAGTTTTCTGTACATAATAAATATAGGTACTGCCACTGCTATTGGTGGGAACATTCTCGTAGATAAAATAAAAAATAATAAATCATCTTTCAGTGGGACTTTAAATCTTGAGAGAGCATAGGCAGCTAAGGAGCCTAAAAATACCGAAAAGAATGTGGCACCAAATCCAATTATCAAAGAATTGGAATACCTCGGCAAAAATTTTGATGGACCTGTTATGACCATTTCTCTACTACGAACTAACTCCTCATACCACGTATCTGGTGGTGGAAGAGAGTCCAAATAATCCTTGGGTTGCCTTGATCGATTTGTAAATAAATTCACATAACCCTCTAAAGATGGTTCAAAAAAAACCTCTGGTGGGTAAGAGATAGCACTATCAACACTTTTAAAGCTTGTAGCAACCATCCATGTGATCGGTATAAGGGTTACAATCATGTAAACGATGATGATAGTGGCAGCTAATTTTCTTGAAAATCCTGTTGCTTCTAGTGGTGATCTTGAAGTGTCCATTATCGCTCTTTAATTTTGTTCATAACTTTTACATACACATTTCCAAAGCCGAATATGGTGACAAATAATATTACAGCAAAAGCAGAGCTGTAACCTGTTTTCCATTTTTCAAATGCTTCACGTTTTAAATTAATTGATGCTAGTTCAGTCGCCGATCCTGGACCACCTGAAGTAAGCTCAGCGACCAGATCAAACATTTTGAAATTCTCGATCCCTCTAAATAATAATGCAAGAAGTAGAAAAGGAAGGACAGATGGCAATGTTATATGGATAAATTGCTGCCACTTACTAGCTCTGTCAACCTCTGCAGCCTCGTACAAATAATTTGGGATTGATCTTAATCCTGCCAGACAAATTAACATGGTAAAAGGTGTCCACATCCATGTATCGACAATCACAATTGACCAAGGAGCTAAAGTGCTTGAACCAATCATATCAAAAATACCAAAGTCATAGAAAAAATTAACTACGTAATTAAACAAACCTACTTGAGGGTTATATAAGTAAGTCCAAAATACACCTACGACCGCAGGGGAAAGCATCATTGGTAAAACTATTAAAGTAGTAAGTAGTTCATTGCCTTTAAATTTTTTATTTAAAAGAAGAGCGAGACCCAATCCAATTAATGCTTGTAAGACTAATGTCCAACAAACGAAGTGGGCAGTTATCTGCATCTTTTCCCATATCTCTTCTTTTCCTAAAATCTTTTTATAGTTTTTTAAACCCACAAATTTTACTTCTCTACCTATTTTATTGGCATAAAAATTGGTGAATGACATTCTTATGGCATAGATGAGAGGATAAATATTTATAGCAAGTAATAGAATTAAAGTTGGTGCTATGAAAATCCAGGCTATTGCTTTATCAGATAAGCCTTTGAACTTTTTAACAGCACTTTTCATATATGTTTTAGATTGAAGGGTGGGATTAATCCCACCCTTTATATTAATTTAGTGATTAAATTTTACCGTCGTCTTCAAAGACTTCAGTCCAATCATCAATGATTTTGTCTAATGCGTCTTTTGCAGAACCTTTTCCATTCACAACGTAGTCATGAATTCTCTCCTGCATTGGAAGCATTAATTCAACAAATGTAGGCTCTTGCCAAAAGTCTTTGACGATGCCCATTGAGTCAAGGAAGCCTTGTGCGTACACAGCTGAGTCAACGAAATCAGGTGATCCAAGAACATCCATATGACATGAATATCCTCCTAAATCCCACCATTTTTGTTGAATATCTGGCTTTGCAAACCACTTCATGTATTCAAGAGCCAAGTCTTGTTTATCAGAGTAACTCACAACTGAGATACCTTGACCACCAAGAGTAGCTGCACATACGTTTTGACATGGGTTAGCAAAGAAACCAGAAACTCTTCCGTCACTGTCTTCTTTAGAAACGCCAGGCCAGAAAGCATACCAGTTCATTTGAAATGCAACCTGTCCTGATTTATATGCATCAAGATTTGCGACCATATAAGCATCTGAGTGCCCTGGAGGTGCACAATCTTCGTACATTTTTCTATAAAATTCAACAGCCTCTACAGAAGCATCTGAGTTGAAGTAACCGTCCATCTCGTATGGGTTATCAGGATTTTCATACTGCATACCCCATGCATACATGGCTGCTGTTACACCCATGGTGATACCTTCAGATCCACGCTCTGTATTGATAGCTGCACCGTATCTTACTTGTCCATCAATTTCTCTTCCTTGGAAGAAAGTACACATGTCATATAACTCATCCCAAGTTTTTGGAACACCTAGATCATATCCATGCTTACTTTTAAATTCAGCTTGAAGCTCTGGTCTATCAAACCAGTCTTTTCGATAAGCCCATGCTAAAGCATCACCCATTGCTGGAAGAGCGTAATAGTTAGGTGATCCTTTTGGCCATGTTGAATATGCGTAAACAGTCGCTGGGTTAAAATCATCCATTGAAATTCCGTTGGCATCAAAGAAATCATTTAACTTAACATAGTGACCATATTCGGCTCCTTGTCCAATCCACTGTGAGTCACCGATTAACAAGTCAAAAGTTTTACCTTGGTTATTTAACTCGTTCAGCATTCTCTCAGCAAAATTTGGCCATGGCACAAATTCGAAGTTCATTTCAACGCCTGTTTCAGCTGTAAATTCTTTACTTAATTCTTGTAAGGCGTTAGCAGGATCCCAAGCGGCCCAGCCCAAAGTCAAAGACTCAGATTTAGCATTCAAAGAAAAAAGTAAGGCAAAAACAGGAACTAGAAATACAGATAGTATTTTTCTCATGTTATTATTCCTCCTCTTTTAATAACAAAACTGGCTGATTATACAGTCTTTTTACATATTTATAAATGCAGATTATTCATAGCCTTAAAAACATTTTAAATAGCAGTTAACTGTAATATTATAGTTTGTCGCAGGAGGGGGTAAAAAGATGTCTATTAAAGGTCCAGCAATATTTTTAGCTCAATTTGCTG
Source organism: uncultured Alphaproteobacteria bacterium (assembly GCA_902632575.1). Next base: position 28,140 of record CACPCY010000002.1, read on the forward strand.
GAGATGATGCTCCGTTTAACAATTTAGAAAATATCTCTAAATGGGCAAGTGATTTAGGCTACCTAGGTGTTCAAATACCTAGTTGGGATGAGAGGTTGATTAATTTAAAACAGGCATCTGAAAGCAAAGATTATTGTGACGAAATAAAAGGGACTCTTAAAAGTTTCAATTTAAATCTAACTGAGCTATCGACACATCTTCAAGGTCAGCTTGTCGCCGTTCATCCTGCATATGACTCAGTATTTGATGGTTTTGCAGCCTCAGAGGTTAGAGGAAATCCATCTGCAAGGCAGCAATGGGCAGTCGATCAATTAATGATGGCTGCTAAAGCTTCAAAAAATTTTGGATTGACTGATCATGTCACCTTTTCTGGAGCTTTAGCTTGGCCATATGTTTATCCATGGCCCCAAAGACCAGACGGTTTGGTTGAAACTGCGTTTGATGAATTGGCTAAGAGATGGAAGCCTATTCTTAATCAATTTGATGAGTGTGGGGTGAATTTGTGTTATGAAATTCATCCAGGCGAGGATCTTTTTGATGGAATAACTTTTGAAATGTTTCTAGATAAAGTGGGTAATCATGAACGCTGCAACATGTTATATGATCCAAGCCACTTTGTTTTGCAGCATTTAGATTATTTGCAGCATATTGACATTTATCACGAGAAAATAAAAATGTTTCATGTCAAAGACGCAGAACTAAATCCCACTGGTAAACAAGGAGTCTATAGTGGATTTCAATCTTGGAAAAACAGAGCAGGTCGATTTAGATCTTTAGGAGATGGTCAAGTGGATTTCAAGTCAATTTTCTCCAAACTTACTACTTACGGCTTTGATGGATGGGCTGTTTTAGAATGGGAGTGTGCTTTGAAACATCCTGAAGACGGAGCTAAAGAGGGCTCTGTATTTATTAAAGATCATTTAATTAGAGTTACCGAGAATGCTTTCGATGATTTTGCCGATGCTGGCACTGATCAAGATGCGAACAAAAAAATGCTTGGAATTGAATGATAATATGACCAAAAAATTAAAATTAGGAATGGTTGGTGGCGGCTCAGGAGCATTTATTGGAGAAGTTCACCGTATAGCATCCAGAATTGATGACCGCTTTGAACTAGTCGCTGGTGCCTTTTCATCTGATCCTGAAAAAGCTCAAGCCTCTGGCAGAGATATTGGAATAGTAGATGAAAGGAATTATAAGGACTACCTTGAAATGGTCGAAAAAGAATTGATCAGAGAGGATAAAATAGATGCTGTAGCTATAGTGACACCAAATCATATGCACCATCCGATCGCTAAAGCTTTCATGGAGAAAGGTTTTAACATAATTTGTGACAAACCCCTTGCCATGAATATTAATCAATGTGAGGAACTTATAAAATGTAAAAAAGACAATAATGTTCTTTTTGCTTTAACTCATAACTACACTGGTTATCCCATGATTAGGAATGCCAGAGCTCTTTGCAAGAGAGGCGACTTAGGTGAAATAAGAGTAATTCAAGCAGAGTATGCTCAAGATTGGCTGACCGAGGATTTAGAAAATAGAATTAATGATGGGGGAAACAAACAGGCCTCTTGGAGAACTGATCCTAATCAATCAGGTGCTGGTGGATGTATTGGTGACATTGGGACTCATGCTTACAATCTGATTAGGTTTATAACTGATCTTAATACTGAGGAGATATCTGCAGAGTTAACATCTTTTGTGCCTGGGAGAAAATTAGATGATAATGCTCAAATATCTTTACGATTTAAAGGAGGAGCAAAAGGTACTATCTGGTCTTCTCAAGTAGCCCCAGGAAATGAAAATCATTTACAAATAAGAATTTACGGTGACAAGGCCGGGCTGGAATGGTGTCAAGAAGATCCAAATTACCTGTACTTTACAAAATTTGGAGAACCCAAACAAAAAATTACAAGAGGTGGATCAGGTGCTATGAGCGATGCGGGAGATGTTACTAGAATTCCTGCTGGGCACCCCGAGGGATATTTAGAGGGATTTGCAAATATATATACAGATGTAGCTAATGCTCTAATTGATCAGAAAAATGGCAATTTTAATGAGGAAAATCATCATTTTCCAAGTGTAGAAGATGGACTTGAGGGTATTAAATTTATCGAAAGGTCAATCGCCTCTAGCTCATCAAATTCAAGTTGGGTATTTTTTTAGATTAATTTTTTTTAGAATTTGATAAAGTATAAGTAAATATGAGGTTAATTTTAACAATATTATCGCTGTTTTTTTCTTTTAGCGCTTTATCAAGTGACTTTGAAATTTCATTTGAATGGGGGAATTTATTGATTTGTACCAGTGGGAATCCAAACACTGTAAAAAATCCAGAATTTGAAATCAAAAATGTTCCTGAAGGTACCAAATGGATAGAATTTAAATTAGTCGATTTAAATGTTCCCTCTTATAATCATGGTGGTGGATGGGTTGAATACAACGGGCAAAATACTGTTGAAACTGGGATATTTTCATACAAATCTCCATGTCCTCCTGATGGTAAGCATAAATATCAATGGACAGCTTATGCTAAAGCTAGCAAAGGAACATTTGCCAAAACAATATCAAAAGCTTCTGCTTCAAAATTCTACCCTTAATTCCATCTAAGTGATTTTCTAATAGACCAATATTCAATTGTATCAATGGCAAATGATTTTAAATCAGGTAAGGATAAGTTGATATAATTTAAACATGATAAATTATCGTCCAACTGTTTAATAGTTGAGGCACCAGTTAAGCAAATTTTAACAAACGGTAGTTGATAAACCCATAGATAAGACAATTGCTCTAAAGTTAAATCCATAGATGAGGCAACTGACTTTAATTCTTTAATTTTATTTTGATGAAATTCTTTATTTGAATGAGTTAGTCTTCCATTTGAGAAAATCTCTTTTGCAATTACATTTATCTTTTTTTCAGATACCTCTTTTAAAATGGAAATACAAGATTGGTCAAAGATATTAATAGTCGTTTGTAAATAAGAAAATAGATGAAGTTTTTCATTCTTAATTAAAAGGTCATTAATAGTTTTCTCTTGATCTGGTCCGGTTGTTGAGATTCCTATTTCTATTCCATTTTTTTTTATTGTCTCAAGCTCCTTTAGAACATTAATATCATCTAAAACTTTACTTTCTGAATTGACAGAATGAATGTGATATAGATCAATACTTTTTCCTAAATTAAGTCTTGTCTCCACCCATTGTTGTTTTAAAAATTCAATCGAATGATCTTTTCTTTCATGTTGATCTGCCTGAACCTCCCAATTTGCTAAATATTCATAGCCCCACTTAGACCCCACAAAACCATCAAATTGTTTTTGAGCTCTAATCCAACTAGATAAAAATTCCTCAGCATCTCCATATACCCTTGCCGCATCAAAATATCGAATACCTCTTTTGTAAGCATGACTAAGTACTTCGTGACAATGAGATCTCATAGAATTTTTTGATATGTCGCTGCCTAAATCTGAACTATGACCAATGTTTATATATCCGGGCCTCCCAAGAGAAGCCAATCCCAGGCCTATTTTATTGTCTAATTTAAACAATTATATGATTTGCTATTTGACTTTTTATTGTCAGTGGATCAGTTAAATGAATAGTTTGAAAGCCAAGTGATTGAGCCGCCTCAATATTTTCAATACGATCATCAATGAAAAGAGTTTGTTCAGGTGTTAAATTAAATCTTGAAATCGCTAATTTATAAATTTCAGGGTCTGGTTTTACTAAAAACTCTCTACCAGAGATAATTTTATCATCAAATTCTTTCAGGAATGGATGTTGATCCTCCATACCCTCATAAGTCTCATCTGACCAATTTGACAAGACATAGCAGGGGTAACCACTTGATTTTATTTTTCGAAAAATATCAACTGTATCTTGATAAACCCCGTTAACCATATTCCTGTGATTTGGATAATATTGCTTTATTTCATTCTCATAATTAGGGTAACTTTTTATTGCATCTTTAACTGCTTCGTCAATTTTTACTCCAGCATCGCATCTCATATCTAAATGAGGGAACGCGATTGTATTCATAAAATATTCTCTTTTAGTCTGATCAGGAATGATATTTTTAAATACATAATGTGGATCCCAATCAAAAAAAACATTACCTAAATCAAATAAAAATTTTGTAATTTTCATCGACTCAATCGACAAAAGAATTAATTAGATTTTCAAGATATTCTTGGCGACCTGACTTTGGTTGAGGGTTTATATTTTTAGCAATGACATTTTTATGAATATCTTCAAGAGACATTGAAGTCATAAGTTGTTTTTCAGAGGCCCACTGTTCATATCTTTGTTTTAAAAAATTTTCATAACTACCATCGTTAATCATTTTTTCAACAGCAATAAGAGTTCTTGCGCAAGTATCCATAGAGCCAATATGTGCATAGAATAGATCTTCAGGATCTATTGATTGTCTTCTAATCTTAGCATCCATATTAAGACCTCCTGAAGAAAAACCGCCATTTTTAAAAATATAATAAAAAGGTAAAACTAATTCTTCAACATTGTTTGGGAATTGGTCTGTATCCCATCCTACTAAATAGTCTCCTCTGTTAATGTCAATACTCCCAAAGATGTCATTGGAAAGTGCATAGGCAATCTCGTGCTCAAATGAATGTTTTGCTAAAATAGCGTGATTTTGTTCGATATTTAGCTTGAATTCTTTTTCTAAACCATATTTTTGAAGAAATGCGAAAACATTAGCAGAGTCAAAATCATATTGATGTTTCGTTGGCTCGTGGGGTTTAGGCTCAATCAGAAGTAAACCCTTGAAACCAATTTTGTGCTTATGCTCAGCTACCATGTTCAAAAACCTACCAAGTTGATCATATTCTTGTTTCATATTAGTATTTAGAATTGTTTCATAACCCTCTCTGCCTCCCCATAAAACATAATTTTGTCCTCCTAAAAACATTGTATTTTCCATACACATCTTCACTTGAGCTGCTGCATATTGAAAAACATCAGGATCAGGATTAGTAGCAGCACCAGACATGTACCTACGATGACTAAATAAATTTGCTGTTCCCCAAAGAAGTTTTACTTTACTTGTTTCAAGTTTTTTAGAAATTTCATCAATAATCGTTTTTTGAATTTTTTCTGTCTCTGAAAAACTTTCACCCTCTGGGGCAACATCTACGTCATGAAAGCAGAAATATGGTATTCCTAATTTTTCGAAAAAATCGAATGCATTATTGAGCTTATCTTTTGCTTGTTCTATTTTATCTCCTGCTTCCATCCATGGTCTTAAAAAAGTCTGTCCTCCAAAAGGGTCACCCCCCGGCCAATTAAAAGTATGCCAGTAACATACTGCCATTCTCAGATGTTCCTCTAATGTTTTTCCTAGAATTTTTTTATTAGCATCATAAAATTTAAATGATAGTGGATTTGTAGAGTCTCTACCTTCATATTTAATTGTAGGTATATATTTGAAATAATCAGACATAAATTAGTCGTAATAAAACATTGGAGCTTTTTTAAATTCTTCCCAAGCATGCGGGTCGTGCCCTGTGACTACTGTAGCGTTCTTGTCTTTTGCAATTTTTTTAAGTTTTTTTACAGAGTCAACAACGTCAACAGCAGAGCATACAAGACCTGGTAGTGTTAAATTGTTCCAATGATCCATTGTGTAAGCTGCATCTATAGTAAGCAATACATAACCTGAATTTGGTAAATTAACTAAAAAAGACTGATGGCCCGGTGCATGCCCCGGAGTAAAAATTACAATTATTGATCCGTCGCCATATAAGTCATAAAAGTCATCATTTTTATCTCTTAAAAATTTCCAATTAATTCCGGGTTTATCAAAGTCTTTTCTAATATAAGCAGGCTTTGAGAACCAATCAGGATTAAAGGCATAATCATATTCCTTTTGTTGAACTAGGTGTGTTGCATTAGGAAATCTGCCAATACCACCTGAGTGATCGAGGTGAAGATGAGAATGTAAGACATATCTTATACCTGCTGGATTAACCCCAATAGAGTTAAGCTGATCAATACAATTTTCAGTTTTCCCCATAATTGGATCATAAGCTGCAACAACAGAACCCCAATGAGCATGTTTATCTTCACTGACCTCTTTTGCATTTCCTCCATCAATTACCACATCTCCTTTTGGGTGCCTTATCAAAAACCATGGAACAGGTATCTCAAAGTCCTCATTAGATTGATTCATTTTTATATATTTCATTTTCGTTTTTAAAGTTCCGGTTTGGAACATATAAAGCCTCATGTCAGTAGAAACCTGAGAATTCGTCAAGTAACTATATTCTTTTTTAGACTCTTCAATTGCTTCTTTAATAGAATATTCTTTAACTTTTTGATCCGTTTGTTTATTTGTTATAATTTTATCAAATTGGTCTAAATCAGATTTTTTGTAACTTACACTTAATTTCTTTTCCATCTATTTAAATTCTATCTCAATAAATTTATAAATAAAATCATTGTTATTAAATACATTGTGATTAACTCCCTTTTCTCTAAAGTAAGATCCACCTTTTGCAAGTTTTGAAATTGTTTCCTCCCCATCATGATTTACAATTTTTAGTTCCCCATCTAACAAAGGCACTACAACATAATCGTATTCATGGATATGTTGGCCAGTCGAGTCCCCAACTTCAAATGACCATTCTGTAACTCTGGTTTTTTGATTATCAATCATGACATTGGCTTTAGCCATGTCGTTAGATATTTCTGCAGGGTAGGCCCTCAGCTTTTTCAGCCTTGAGAGCTTCGGCAGCTTTTGTTGCTTTTTCAACTGAGTCGAAAACAAGTTCAGGGAAAAGAACAAATGGTTTTGCTCTATCAGCGCTAAGCTGTCCAACACACCAAGTCTTACCGGGCTCAACACACATAACCATGTATGTTCCAGGTATAGGACCATAGTGTCTGTTATTTAGAGCAAAAAGGCACTCTGCCATATCATTTAATTTATCTACATCTAAATTTTGAAGTGCTTTTTTTTCTAATTCATTTAACGGGGTATCAAGAGCACCAAGTGTTTCTTTTCCCCATGGGATCTCCTGCATATTTTGTTTTTTCATAGTTTAAGGTAAAGGCCCGTCCTTTAAAAATCCCTTGAGTGTATTTTCCATAATTCTAGAGACATTATTATTGTAATTATTATGTGATAGACTTCCGCACCAAGCTAAAGACCCCGGTGCAAACATTGCTCCGTTGTTTGGTGTTTTATAGTAAATCATATCAGCTCTTACCATTGGATTTTCATGACCTCCACCATAGTAACCACGAACAGCAAAGTGTATTTCCTCGTTAACTTGCAACATCATATTAGAGTGATCTTGTGAACGAGCTAAATAATAGGCATTATGTGGAGTTCCAAACTCTAAGTCGTATCTGTCTAACTCTAAACCAGCAGCTCCTCCGCCAACTAAACCAAAATCGCCAATCACCTCATCTGCTCCGATACCCTCGAAGATCCATGAACATTCAGGTTTAAAACTGTCTTCTTCTCTTTTGTAGTATGACGATACGTCAAATCCATATGAAGTAAAAGTCAACCCACACACTTTAGAGGGTATTCTTCCTCGAGCTCTCCACATACCTCCATATTTACCATCAAAAGCATTATTGTATTCACCTGGATTAGAAGTCCAAGCTCTTGTTCCAGCTTCACCTTTTCGAACTTCGGTAATGTTGGAGTTGTCTGGATGGTATTCACTAATCCAATAAAATCCATCAGAACCTAAATAAAAACATCTACCACCTTGCATTTGATAGGACTCTAAAGCATCCATATATTTTTCAGAAGAATACTCTGGGTGACTTCCTGTCATTACAACTTTATATCGATTCAATAAGTTTATGCCCTCGTGCTCCAAATCCTCATCTGTTAGAACGTCAAAATCAAAACCTTTTTCTTCGAGCCAATCTGTTAGGTGTAAGTCAGCGTTAAGTTGCCACAATGATGGAGAAAGCCAATGTCTGTACTTAGGTCTCATATTAAGTATTGGTCTAAGTCTCGATGATATTGATACACCGTGTCCATCTGAGTGAAGTGAATAGGTTGATAGCCCATATTCTCTGTGCTCATTTAAATATAAATCTGCAGGCTCAAGCACAGGTACTTTACCTGCTAATAATTGTGCTACTACAGAGTTAGTTCCAAGATTATCATTGGAGTAAGCCATGTAACTATTAGTAGGCAATAAGAATAAAGTTTTTGCAGTTGCTGTTCCTTTTGGAGGTTTAACACAAAATGGAATGTAATCCTCATTTTCTGATTCCTCTCTTCCATCTACTCTCAGTCTTGCAGCATAAACTCCACTTTTTAATCCCTCAGGTACTTTTAGTGTAAAGTCTACATCCCATCTGGCATCATCTATGTCATCATCATGAAAATGAATGGCTCCGTATTCTTCAGGTTTATGATGGAATACCATCTCATCTGCTGTCCAATTATGTCCGGTCATACCTCTATTTGGCATGTTAATTATAAATCCGTGATGGTTATTTGGAGATGTATCAACAATCTTTGTTGAGGCAATATTTTTTCCGATATTTGCGTGAAAATCCCAAGCGCCAACAACAGTCGATCTAACAGTCGTGTTACATTCATCATAACTTGAAGCAAGTGTTTCTATTTCAGCCTTAGATAAGGCAATATTAGACAATCTAGGTCTATCTATCTTGCCATTATAAGTCTTTGTTTGCTCAGGTAGTTCAATAGGATGAGGTACCTCTTTAAAATGCCCTCCGGAAATATGTCTACCTGATCTATTGTTAAGTGTTGTGGCAGCTATTAAAAGTGGGGCATCATTTGCAGCTGGTAAAACTGAGCTTGTGGTCTCAATGATAGCTGAGGTTTCTTCAATTGGATTTAAAATAGCCATACCCAAACCCCCATTTGTGGAAGTAACTCTGGGTTCTTGATGAAGTGTTAGCCTTCTTGATTGGGCATCAAATGTTGCGATTACTAGATACCAGACCTTTCTTAAAAGCTTTTTTTCTGAAGAAACAGAAACAACCTGAGAACCATCACCAATTTCTACAGATAAACAACCTTCATCATTAATAAAAAGACCATAGCCTTTTTTTTCTTCCTCGTTAAATTTAGTAAAAATTCCCTGTCTGCCTTTGTCTGGAGTAGTCGGGAAAATGTAAGCCTGCATTGTAAAACTCTCTAAATTTAAATTATCGTGTTGAGGCATGATGATATATGATCCACCATGTATTCTCTGGTTTTTTCCTTGATAAGTTCCGTTACAAGCAGCATCTATTTCAGCTTCTTTATATCCTGGGCCTTCAGGATTTGTGTCACCGTGTATAAGGCGGACTAATTGAACTTCATAACTATCATTGTATTCTGCATTTATATAAAATTTTACCTCTTCGCCGGGGTGCGCTGAGTACTTGTCACTATATCCAGTTATTTTTAACATTACTCTTCCCCGCTATATTCCTCTAGAAGTCTATTAATCCTTTTTAAAAATATTGCATGTTCACATGCCTCTTCTGATGAGTAAGAGTCTTCAGTGATTTCAACTGGCTCACCTCTCACCCCTGTAGTTATTCCAATTCTATAATCTTCATGTCTTCTTAAGCAAACTGTTACAAAACCATTTTCTTTGCTTCCTCTTCTTAACTTATCTAAAAGTGTTTGAAGATCTTGGCTGTGCTGTATGACACCGTGGTCTCTTGTTGCAGCCCTTCCAACTGGTGTTGCTCTATGTTCTTCAATTAAAGATTTTAATTTTTGAGGATCTCTCAACATTTTCAAAATGTATTTCTTAGTAATAAAATCATCAGTGTGCTTATGGCCTTTATTTAGTTGGACGTTCGACGGGTGCTTATAGCTGTAATCAGACATAACTCTATTTTAAATATACTTGACCTTTCGCACAGTTTTTTGTTCCAAATAATGAAACACAATACGAAAAATTCCTATTCCTCCTTAATTTTAAGTACTTTATCATCATAATGCATAAACGGAAAGTATTACAGTTGCCACAGCCATGCCAATTAATATAAGTGGCCAACCATACCCCCCACCCATTCTATCAATGTAGTTTCCTTGCTCCTCAACATCGTCAGGAGCCAAATATTCATCACCATTTAATATTGGTTTTTTTGGCAAAGTCGATAAGTCCATCTTGTTGGCTAAAAACCAAATTAAAAATATACCCGCTACCCACCAAATTATTTGGTAAGCCCACAATGAGGGAATTCCCATCACCCAATTATCATAACTTTGATCCGCACTTCCGAATATTAAATTTCCAAAAATCAAACCAGGACCAATAGAAAAAAATGCCCAAATTAAAAAGAAGACATAAGCGAGAGATTTTATTTTTTTTCTTGATGGATGAATGCCCATATGCTGATTTAAAAAGTTATGAAATGACTCTCGATGTTCTTTGTCTGTATCGTTACTTGCAAATATTGATGATAAGAAACAAACAATCACATTAAAAAATAAACCCCACAATCCGGAATAGATCGTCAAGGGCCATCGTCCCCATGGAAGAGAATTACCTGTCAGCTTATGACCAAAAGTTTCAGCTAAAGTTACAAAACCTAATCCTGTAATGAGTCCAAGTATTGCACCACCTCTAGTAATCCATTTAAACCAAAGCATTCCAAGTAGAACTGGAAATAATTGAAAGCCAAAGGCTATTGCTAATCCACCTAACAATATCAGAGAAGTTTCAAAAAAAGTTGCAAGGTAAAGTGCAGCTAAACTTAACAACAACATTGCTAACCTTGCAACTAATAACTCCCTTTTCCATGAGGGGTTGTTGTCGATATATGGTCTGTATAGATCTCTTGCCACCATACTACCTGAGGTCATTAAAAAAGCAGATAATGTAGATTGAAGAGCAGCTATTAGAGATATTGCTAAAAATCCAACAATAATAGGTGAAAGATTGCTGAAGCTCTCTATGAATACATATATTAATGATGATATATTTTGTAGACTTAGCTCTGGGAGTATTTGATTGATTGCAAAACCATTTGAATTAACAATACTATTAGCCCCGAGAAGGTGTGCTCCAACGCCTAATAAAGGAGCGAATATAAATAAAAATATACCAACCAAAGCACCTGATCCCCAAACTTGGTAAAAGTAAAATGACCTTGGTGATTTTACTGAATAACTCCACATTGAAAATGTGGGAGAAAGCACAATACCCATATAAGATAAAGTAAAGGATAAAATCATAACTGCTGTCCACGGTCCTCCCAATGGGTTGTTCTTTCCAATACCTGCAACCCACTGAATTACACCAGGAACATTGAAATACCCTGAAATATCACCGCCCCCATATCCTCCTGTAGTTCCCCATGATCCAAATGAAATAAAGCTATTCGCCATAGATAAGTCTTCAAAAAAACTTAAACCTCCTAAATAGTTAAATACACCAAAACCAAGTGCTAAGAAAAAGACAAAAAACAACCAAGACTGAACAACACTTACACTGACCATTGGTTTAAACCCACCTGATACAATATAAAATAGGACAACAGCAGTTAGTGCCCACATGGCAGAGTCTCTAGTGATTTCACCCCTGCTTATAAACTCAACAACATTACCGGTGGATCCAATAATTATACCCAGAAACGGAACAGCAAAAAATAATCCGATTATCAGGACTACAATTCTAAGTGTATTACTTTGATAATATTTATAATACATCTCCCCTGGAGTGATAAAATTAAATTTCCTACTTAACATCCATTGCCTTTTAAAAAACAAAATACTACCAAGAGGTATTGTTATGACAATTGCAGCAGTAGCGAGAAAGGAATATCCATCTGCGTAAATTAGGGACGGAAAAGATATGATAGTGATCCCTGCAAAAGTAGTCACAGTTGCTGAGAAAAAGAATACCCAAGGAGATACACTTCTATCTGCTAGATAGTAAGCTTCAGGAGTTTTATTTTTTCTAAGAGTTCTAGCTCCCCAGAAAAGACAAAAGCTTATATATAGGACGAGAAAGAAAAAAAACCAATATAGATTAGCGACCATAACTCAAACTTGAATTAAGAGTTGTAATCAGTCTTTTCCTTGATGATTCTGAGTGCCTCTAATAAATATACTCTAAATACTTCATGGTTTTCACTCATTGGGAAATGACCAATATCTCTCATTTCAATATAAACTCCTCCTTTAATTTGTCTGGCAGTATCTTCTGTTGCTTCGGGAGGGGTTAGGTAATCATAAGTGCCAGTCAGCATGATAACAGGGCACTTGTGACCATCGATATTTTGTAGCTCATCTCTTAAATCATGATCAACTGAATAAAAATGAAGGTCTCCTTTAAAAGCCTCTGATCCTTGGGTGTAATAATGCCAAGTTAACCATCTATCCATGTCTGGAGATTGTGGGGCCATTAAATCCCAAACTCCGCTACCACATACTTGAGCTGCATTGGCATGAGGATGCCTCCACCAATCTATATAAAAACCAGGGGAGTAATGCGCAGCTTCGACAGGAATCACAGCTTTAAATTTATTTGGATATTTCAAAGCTAGCTGAAGAGCCACATTTCCTCCAAAAGAGGAACCCATAAATATAGGGTTTTCAAGATCTAGGGCCTTACAAAGTTCTACAATAAAATTGCAGTAATGCTCTGCTGTTAATTTGTATTCTTCTTTCCACCATTCTGTGTTGTGAGGTGGATCTGACTTACCATGTCTTGGAAGATCATATGCTATAACTTGATAATTTTGAGTTATTTCTTCATCTTCAAGCAATCCTCTCCATTGATGATTATGGCAACCAGCGGTATGTTGACATATTAATGGAGTGCCTTTACCGTTTGAAAGATAAAAGACTTTATATTGTTGACCATCTACCTCGATGGTAACGTATCTACCAATTGGGTCGTGGTGTTTTACTGCCATGAATTTTTCCTTTCAATTTTCTTAATCATACTGGAACTCCTGATTGTCTTAACAATTCAAATTGAACGGTAAAGTTTCTAAGGTTTTGCATTAAGACTAAATGATTCCCCTCGATTTTAAGATCCTCTCTAAATGATGCTGCATAGATACCATGAAACATAGGTTTTGGAACTGGCTTCGCAAACTCTCTCCATGTTTGCTCTGATGCCCTTAATGCAAAATCATATGGATCTAAACCCCCTGGATTAGTATTAATGTTTTTTACCTTTCCATCGTGCATCTCGATAATCACTCTGACACTACCCATGTCAAAAAGAAATGAACAAGTGTAATATTTCGCCATAGCTTTGATAGTTTCATCTTTTTCAGTTAGCTCTTTATATTTTTTTGCCCAGGATTTTACATCTATACTCATGAGTGATCCCTATTTCTTTTTCCTAGGTGTTTTTGTAGATTGCTCATCAAATCTCATATGCTTGTCCTTCTTGGGGTCATCATAGTCACCGAGAATATTTCTGATATTACTTGCCTCACCAGGGGACATGCCAATTTCTTTTAAAAGACTATCTAGGAACGGCTGTTGTGCTCTGTATCTTAATGCGGAATTTACAACATTATCTGCTAAAGATCCTTTTTTTGAATATCCGCCTGAAGATGCAGAGGGATTATCGGCGTTGCCACTCCCTTCAGCTCCACCTCCCTGACTAAATCCAGGTAATCCATTTACGTCAACGACTTTGATTGAGTCGATGTTTTGCATTGGTCTAACCCATTCTCTAATAATGCCCTCAATCTTTTCAGCTAGTTTTTGTCTAAGAGCGCTTCTTCTACTTGCATCACTTCTTGCATTTTCAGCTTCATTAAGGGCTTTTTTGCCAGCTGCCTCTATCTCATATCTAATTTTTGCAGCCATAGATGCTAATTTTTCTCTCTCAGCATTCTTACTAGCATCTATCACTCCCAGTGCTTTTGCCTTTTCTGCTTGCTCAACATCTCGAGTAGTATTGACCTTTTCCTCAGCTTCTACGGCCTTAGCACGGGCATTTTCCTCTTCCATTTTTGTCTTTAAAACCGACTTAGATTTTTCTAAGACCTCCATTTGTTTTTGCTTTTCTTCAATTTCTATTCTTTTTGCCTTTTCGATATCTAGGACTCTTGTTTCTTGCTCAGCAGCAATTTTGAATGCATCAACATTTTTCTGTTGAGCAGTTTTTGCATTTTTAATTTGCTCCTCAGCCATAATATAAGCTTCTTCAGACTCATATCTTTTTCTAGCCTCTTCTTTTGCTGTTTCAGCTTTTTCCGCAGCAAGTTTAATATCAACCGATCTTTGTTTTTCTAAACGACTAAATTCAACATCTCTTTCCAATTCAAGAATAGTTTTTTCTGTCTCAATATCTTTTTGTTTAATATCGATAGAGGTTTGTTGTCTAAACTCATTTTGTTCTTTTCTTCTTTTCTCAATTTCTTGGATAAGTTTAGTTTCTTGTAAACTTTTTTCCATCTCAACAAAGTCTTTCTTGCTAATCTTTGCAATTTCAATATCTTTCTCTGAGGAGATTTCGGCCAACTCAGACTCTTTGTCTTTCTCAGCTTTTGTTTTTACTGTCTCAGTATTTTCAATAGCTCTTTGTTGTTCGATTTCACGTTTTTGTTGATACTTTGAAAATTCTTCTTCTTTTTCAATCTCAAGAGTTTGCTTGATAGATTGTAGGTTTTTATTTCGAATACTAACCTCTGTATCCTTCTCAATATCATTTCTTTTCTTTTTACGAGACTGAGTGAATTCTGTTATTTGAGTTAAACCCTCAGCATCAAATGTATTGGATGGATCAAATACTCCAACAGGTGCTTGGTTAAGAGATGTCAAGGACACAGTCTCTAACTCTAAACCAGTATGCTTAATTGCTTCTTCAACATGAGATGCAACCTTTTTAATGTACTCAGATCTATTCTCTTGAATTTCATCAAGGCTCATTTTTGCGGCAACAACACCTAAACCATCGACAAATCGACCTTGAACAAGTTCTTTTAAATGATCAGGTTCTAATGTTCTGTTTCCCAGAGTTTGCGCCGCTATTGAGACGGCTGCAGTTGTAGGGGCTACTCTGACGTAAAATTCAGCAGTTACCTCTGCCCTCATCCTATTTTTAGTAATAAAAGATTTACTACCGTTTCGTTGAACCTCTATACAAAGAGTTTTCATTCCCACTGAGGTAATGTTGTGGATAATAGGCAAAACGAAGGCACCTCCACTGATTACAACTTGTTCACCTCCCATACCAGTTCTAACAAACGCTATTTCCTTTGAGGATCGCCTGTATAACCAATGTAGCAAGTAAACTATAATTGCTATTGCTAACGCTATTAAGATTATTATTGCAATAATATCTGCACCACTAGTAATGTTCATACCTATTTATCACCTCCTAAGTTGATGTTATTGTCCATTAACTCTCATGTCTTGTATTGCTGCTTTATAAATTATTAAACCAAAAACTATTTTATTTAAAAAGTCTGCTAAATTGTAAATTACATTAACACTGTTAGGGTCAATACCCCCACCCAAATGCTCTATGAAATATCCCATTGGGTATATAGCCCATCCAATTGTAATAATAAGTCTGTTTGAAAAGAAAACCATTTGTACATTTTCATTTCCACATCTAGCATTTGCTCTTCCAGCCTCTCCGACATATAACTCACCGAGGATATACAACCATCCAGCTAACCAAACAATGAAACCTAATGTTTTACTCATGTAGCCTGCAGCACCCAAGAAACCTGCAACAACAAAAACTAAGGTTCCAACCAACAATCTCCAGAACATGCCTTGTTTAACTTTGACAACAGACATAAGCATTGCATAAAAAATAAGTACAAGCATTGGAAAGTTAAGAAACCAATCTATATATCTTAATAAAGTAGGGGCAGTGCCGCTGACTACCCAGAGATTTTTTACGAAGAAATAATGTATAGAGGACATCAAGCATACAACAGCTATCATTGTCATTGGTGTATGAAATCTTGTGCTTACTTTGCTTCGCTCAAAAAAGAAAAATAATGTGGCACCAATCATGCCAACGGAAATTAACCAGAAAGACCCCCCTACAATGTCGTAAGGGAGAAGCATTTTATTCATTTAAACTTATTCCTCTTGAGTACATATTACCCGTCCTCTTTAACTAATAATAATTTTTGTTTCATATTTTGAAATAAATATTCATTGTAAAAACAACAAAATCTGTTGATTAAAGACATTTTTTTTATATTTGCTCCCTAATATGGGGTGCTCTGGAATAAAGAGCAACAAGAGGTAAAATAAGAAGACCAAATATAAATTGTTGACCCTCAAAACTTAAACCTAATCCTGCCAAAAATGTACTTATGACTTGAAGTGCAAGAACACCGATTACTGTGAATCCGTATCCTCCATATCCACCTAATAAGGAAGTTCCTCCTACAGCCACAGCCGCCACTGTTAAAAATAAATATTGATCACCTACACCAATGAAACCTCCACCACTCCAACCTAGTAACATTGCCCCAGTTGCTGCAGAAGTAAATCCACTAATGACATAAACTCCAACCCAATATGCTCTTTCAGAAATTGATAATCTATCAGCAGACAACCTTTTTCCACCAACAGCATATAAATTCCTTCCCCACTTAGTGTGTCTAAGTCCAACAATTAACAAAATTGAAATCAATATCCAAATTAAGATAACTGGAGGTATTGGAAGACCAAAAAATTTTCCATTTAATGAAGCTAGGTTTTTTAACCAGTCGGGAACTACACCAAACACAGTTCCACCTGTAACTGTAGGTAGTGACACCAATATCTGTACTCCGCCTACTACCATGAACCCAACTCCAAGCGTGACTATTAATGATTGCCCTTGGAGATTAAAACTTATCAAACCATTGAAAAGCCCGACGATCGTACCAAAAGCAAGAATAACTATGAACGCAAGCCAGGGAGGGACTCCAAGTGAGATAAGTGACATTAACCCTAAATTAGTTGCGCCAATTAAAAATGGTATTGATAAATCGAGACCGCCTAACATCACAACTAATGTTTGTCCAATAGTTGCAAGTCCTAAGAAAGAAGCAAAAACTAACATAGATTTAATATTCTGTAATGATAAGAAGCCATCTATAGAAACTGATCCTATTATAAAAAGACCAACTAGTACGGCGACTCCTATTATCACGCTCTTATTAATGTTTAAAAATTTGTAAGCGAGAAATGCTAAGATTAAGAAACCCAATAGTATGATTGCTGATACGACTGTTCTACCTGAGAAGAACCCGGGCACTAAAAAACACAGTAGTATAAAAAGACCTAGAAGAAGTAAAAATCCAGTAACAGCTATCCAGTTCTTTGCAATAAGGTCCCAAAAAAGGCTTCTTTTACTGATATTTTCAGCAGTTTCAGGAGGTTGAGATCCATCCTCCTTTACTATAGATCGATAAGACCATCTTACTAAGAAAAAATGCCATCCCCAAAGAATAATGGCAACAACAGCTACAGAATAAAATGCAACCTGTATCCAATCAGTCCTATCTACATACCCAAGAACTGCAGTACCTATCCCAGCAGCAACAGCAAAAAGAATTCCAAGTCCTTTTAAAAAATTATGAGTTCTTTTTTCCATTTACTAAACTTTTCTATCTTCTGATAGACCTCCCCATTTTTCAAGTCCTTCTTGAGATTTTAATTTTATTTTGTAAACGCCAAACGCTTGCCATATAAGAGGCGAAATAGCTATTCCAATTGCTGTAATTAAAATCATTTTCCAATAAGGATAACCTATTGCGAAGAACATCGCAGACCATGTTAATGCAGCTATGCTTAAAATAGCAATGTAAGGTCTGAATCTAGCAAATGATATTTTTGCTCCCATTGTTAAATATGTAAAAAATTGAAATACAAATATTGCAAATATAATTAGAGCTGCTTCTTTAAGCCAAGTTACATCACTTGTGATAAATTCACCGCGGATAGGTCTTGTATAGTTGATTGATGACGTATCGCCAACAATTAATTCTGTAATAATAGGAGAGTAAAACTTACTTCCATCATCAGTAATAATTGTTCCAGATGGTGAGGCTAAAAAGTAAACAGCAAGTATTGCTAATACACCGAGGAAAATAATGAAAACATTATTCAAATTGATATTCGAGAAAAGAGTTGGTGCCGTGAGTAAAAAAAGTAAAAATAAAATTAATATTACAGCGTATCCATCTATGCCAAAGAAACTCTGTCTATTTGATTCAATTCCGTAATAAGATATTGCAGCGAATACAATAAATGAAATTGCTATTGCAAATAATACCAATGTTTGTGTTTTGATTTCTTTTCTGAATTTTGGCATAGCAATTATTACTATTGCCGATGTAAAGAATACTATGCCTCCTAATGTTGCGACAGCGTAAGCGAGGCCCACCAAAGCACTTGAAGAGGATGAAAAATCAGGCAATCCTGCTCCAACCCTTAGATATTCAGATGTAAAATACTGAGGGGCATAATTTAAAATGTATTGTAAGTTGGTACCCAAATCAGCGTTAACGAAATAAGCTTCTCTCGTGCCACTCCAAACACAACCGAAGAAAATAACAATTGCTGCAATAATAAAAGACACTGTTGGGCCATCTCTATGTTTAACAAGCAAATAGACGAGATAAATGAGGGCTGCTATTCCGATAGCAATAAACATCCACACTGTAGAATTTCCACCCTCGGCGCATGCCTTACCTGTGATTAAACAATCACTCCCGGACTCAAGAGCTTTTTCAAAAATCTCAGCATCTTTAGATTTACCTCCAAAACCTCCCACAGTCCCTCTGGTTACTTGATCAAATTTCATATGAATTTGAACAGCAGCAGCACTTAATGTTCCAATAATAAAAAATACAAAAACTGATAAATTTTTAAATGCTTTTTGAATATAGGGAAGTGCAATAAGTATTAAAAGAGAAGCCACCAATACCGCACCGTATGATAGGTCCGTTACGAAACTTTGAAATCTTTCAAATCTGAAAGTTGATAGAATAAAATTTATCAAATAAATATTAACTGAGCCTAAAATAGCTCCAAACGCACCGCCTCTTCCACCAATTAAACTTGACCCACCTAATACAAGTGCTGTAACTGCCATCAATGTATAAGTAGTACCTTGAGTAGGATCTCCTGAACCAATTAAACCTGTAAATGCAATAGCTGCGAGTGCAGCGTATACTCCGCCAATAATATGAGCACCAATTCTTACAACATAAATTCTCACTCCACTTGTGTAAGCAGACTTTTCATCTGAACCCATTAATTTTAAATGTTGCCAGTAAGCAGTATGAGTTAGTGCATACCAAATAAGTGTCGAGAAAATTAAAAGTATTAGTACGGGTTGTACTACCTCAGTTCCAGCACTCCAAGATAACATCCAATCAGGTGCTCTACCTCCTGGCCTTGGTAAAATAACTAAATTTATACCAGAGAAAGCAAGAAACATACTTAATGCAACTATTATTGGTTGAACTCTGATAAAAATTACAATTAAGGCATAAAGAAATTGGTAAATTACTCCGATTGCAAGAGCACATATGAAATACGCAACTGGCGATTGAATATAACCTGCAGCGTAAAGTTGTATGGTCGTTACATTAATAAAACCAATAAGTGGTCCTATTGATAGATCGACTGTGACTCTTCCGGCTAAAGCCAACGCAGTGAGAGCATAAGTAGCAAGAATTAGAGGTGTAGAAACCATAATTGCAGTTCCAATACCCGAGCCTGAGATGATTTGTGGCCCTCTGATCATCGCAAAAATCATAAGAGCAAAAAATATGAATATTGGTACTATTAAGTATTTTGTTGACTGAGGGTCAGAACCCGGGATTTGAGAGGGTTTTATTGCTGCTACAAGTTGATTAACCATTGTAATTAGTCAAAATAAACGACTTTGATACCCCCTCTGTTAGACTGCGATCTTCTCTGACCTACTTTAAGCTTGTCAGTTTCTATAATTTTAATTCTCTTTGAATCTAAATCAATATTTTTGGCAAAGCCTTTTTTAAAAGAGGTCTTACTCATAAGTGTATTTAAATTATTTTCGATATATTTAGTATTGTGTTTACCCTCTATAAAATTTTTATCTTTAAGAAGACAAATTAGAAAAGGGATGTTCGTCTTAATGCCCTCAATCTGGGTGTCCTCTAAAAATTTTATTAATTTGGAGATAGCATCGTCTCGAATTAAGTCATGAGAGATAATTTTTCCAATCATCGGGTCATAATAGAAACTTACTTCGTCTCTTTCATCATATCCCCAATCTATCCTAATGCCATTTGGTATTTTTGGAAATTTTAATTTGGTTATTTTTCCTGGAGATGGTAGGAAATTTTGGGAAGGGTCCTCTGCATAAACTCTGCACTCAATTGCATGTCCATAAGTTTTAATTTTATATTGACTTAAAAATTTATTTTTTCTATTAAAAGCAAAATTTATTTGCATGGAAATTAAATCATTATTTGTCACTAACTCTGTGACAGGATGTTCAACTTGAATTCTTGTATTCATTTCTAGAAAATAATATTTCATCTCTTGCATATCATATATAAACTCTACAGTCCCTGCTCCTTCGTATTTAACATCTGAAGATAACTTTACGGCTGCTTGTGCCATATTATTAATTAATTCTCTATCTACCTCTGGTGCCGGGGACTCTTCAATTATCTTTTGATATCTTCTTTGCATGGAGCAATCTCTTTCAAACAGATGAACAGATCCATTTGCACCAAATCCGAAAACTTGTATTTCAATATGTCGAGCGTTGGTTATAAATTTCTCAATAAAAATATCTCCATTGCCAAAAGACTTTTTAGCGAGATTGCTAGTTTTTTCAATTGCATTAGCTAAGTCTTTAAAATTTTGTACAACGCTCATACCTATTCCCCCACCTCCAGCACTTGATTTTACAAGTAAAGGGTAACCTATAGCTTCACATTTAATTTTGAGCTGTTCATTGGTTAATTTGTGAACATTATTGATTCCTGGACATATAGGAATGTTGGAATTTAATGCTAATTCACGAGCAATGTCCTTATTTCCCATTGATTTTATTGATTTTGGTTTTGGACCAATCCATGTGATACCTCTATTTATGACCTCTTGAGCAAACGTGTCGTTTTCCGATAAAAATCCAAAACCGGGATGAATAGCATCCACGTTTGCTTTTGTAGCTATGTCTAAAATCTTATTGTAAGAAAGATAACTTTCCTGAGCTTTACTAGGTCCTATATGATAAGACTCGTTAGATAATCTTACATGCTTTGAGTTCTTGTCTGCATCTGAATAAACAGCAACTGATTTGTGACCTAATATTTTACAACTTTTAATAATTCTATTTGCTATTTCACCACGGTTAGCAATTAAAATTTTTTTCATTTCTTATCAACGATATAAGGCATTTTGGTATGATTGCCGTTTGAAGTTTTTTGTGGAATTTTTTTATCAGAAGAAATTTTTTCTCTAAGAGCCTTTAAGATTTCTACCGCATTAGGAGTATCAGAATGAACACAAATTGTTTCACATCCTACAACAACATCATTTCCTTGAACGGTTTCAACTTTATTTTCATTCATTGCTCTTAAGCAACGCTCCACTGCTCTATCAGTTGGATAATATTTATTTCGACCTTTGGCTATAACCAAATAGCCCGTTTCATCGTATTCCAAGTCTGAGTAAAATTCTCCATAAAACTTCACTCCTCTTTCTTTGTATACTTTCTCATGAAAGGTATTAACCATACCAAAAATACCGACATTAAAAATTTCAGCTGCATCAGCAATTCCATGAGCCACATCTTCCTCTTTAGCAGAGACACCATATAAAGATCCATGTGGTTTAATATGGTTTAATGGCATTTCAAACTCTTCAAGAAAAGCTTTAATTGCACCGGTTTGGTACATTACAAGATTTTTTATTTCTTCACGTTTCATTTTCATTGGCCTTCTTCCAAAACCTACTAAGTCAGGATAGGCAGGGTGCGATCCAACTTTCACATCATATTTTTTTGCAAGTTCGACTGTTTTCCTCATTGTGTTTGGATCTGAGGCGTGAAACCCACAGGCAACATTAGCAGCATCTATATATGGCATTATTTCTTCGTCATCTGCGAAGGAGTAAATGCCAAAACCCTCACCCATATCGCAATTCAAATCGACCATGAATATAATAAATTCCTCTCATTTATAATTTACAGAAAATCAGGGTTTTATGTGAAAATCTTTTCCACATGTTGGAACAATTTTGCTTATATTTTTTGGAATACAGGTATTATTATAAATACTTATATATAAGTAAGGAGGATAAAACTATGACATTGCTTAAAAAGTTCATAGCTATTTTAGCTGTTAGTTTTGTCGGTGTCGCAGGTAACTTAAATGCTGACATCTTAGACGAAATTCCAGCTGATATTAGAGACTTCGTTTATAATCCTGACTTTATGGATCCTAACCAACCACTCGGTGAAAGTGTATACAGAAATTGGAAAAGTGATAGACCACTTCCTTGGACTATCGGTTATGCAAGTTCTTACGCAGGTAATCTATGGAGAAAAGGTGTGATGGAGAGATTGTACGGTGACTATTTACCAAAAATGAAAGCAGCAGGTATTCTTAATGATATCGTTGTTACACAATCTAACCTAAAAGACGCGGTTCAAATTCAACAAATGAGACAGTTAACTGATCAAGGTGTTGATGGATTAATAGTCTGTTGCTCAAATCCTGTTGCCTTAAATCCAACTATTGAGTATGCGTACGGAAAGGGTGTTCCTACTGCATCAATGACTGGATACTTAACTTCAGAATATGCTATCAGTACATCTGTTAACTATAAATTAACCGGATATTATATTGCACAATGGTTAGCAGAAACTATTGGTGGTGAAGGTAATGTTGTTATCATGGAAGGAATTCCTGGAACATCAGCATCTGACTCACAGCACCAAGGTATGCTAGATGGATTTGCAGAATATCCAGACATTACTGTTGTTGCTGAAATTGCACACATGTGGACACCACAAATTGCTCAAGCTGAACTTCAAAAATGGTTATCAGCTAACACAATTGAAGTTGACGGATTTGCTGTTCAGTCTTCAGGAGAGTCTGGAGCACTTAACGCTCTAGAATCATCTGGAAGACCAATGGTGCCTATGGCTTTGGGTGGAGAAATTGGTGCATTCTGCTATTGGAGAAATAACCCAGACTTTATCGACAGAGCGGTCTATGCTTGGCCTCCAGGAGATGATGCAGAGTTTGCAATGAACGTTCTTTTAAGAACTATGTATGGTCAGGGTCTTAAAATCCAGTCTATCTTAGTTCCTCCATATGAAGAAGATGTTGAGACTATTCAGTCTTTTGTTCCTGAAGATTGTGACAGAAACTCAAGTGAGTTTAGAACTGTTGGAATTGAAAACTGGGCAAGTGATGAATACCTAAATAATTTCTTCGATCGTGGAGAAGCATTACTTTAATAATTTAAGTAATTAATGAATGAAGAAAAAACTATGGACAGTGCCCCAAACGGGAATGGGGCACAGTCTAGCTCCTCTAAAGTCGGAGGGGATATCTATGTTCAAGATGCATCAAAATCCTTTGGTGTAACAAAAGCCCTAAACGGAGTTAATTTCAAAGCTAACTTTGGTGAAATCCACGCCATTGTTGGTGGTAATGGATGTGGTAAAAGCACATTGGCAAAGGTTATCTCAGGAGTTTTACCTTTAGATAAAGGAAAAGTATCTATTATGGGGCATTCACCTAATTCCCCAATTGAGGCCCAAAGAATTGGTATAGCAACAGTTTTTCAAGAAGTGATGATAGCTGAAGAGGCTACTGTTTATGAAAATTTATTTATTGGATATGACTCTTTTTTTGGGAAAAAATTAGCACATCGAGATAGGGTCGAAAAAGCTGCCTCTATAATGTTAGAGCTATCAGGTGAATTTGTCGATCCATATACAATAGCAAGTCAATTATCGCTTGGTATGAAAGCTTGGATAACTATTGGTAGAGCATTTTTAAGAAATCCTAAAGTACTAATTTTAGATGAGTCATCAGCTGCGCTTGATTTTGACTCTACAGAGAGACTTTTTGCAAAAATGAGAACATTAAGAGATCAAGGTGCAGCAATTTTTATAGTAACTCACAGAATTGCAGAGCTAGTTAGAATAAGTGATAGAGCAACGGTTATGAGAGATGGTGTTGATGTTGGAGTTTTAGCAGGAGATGAAATTACTGAAAAAAATCTCCTCGGACTAATGACGGGTGATAAAAAATTTTCTACAGCATCAGAAATAAAAGCTACACCTCCAAACTCAATCTCAGATGAAATAGTTTTATCTGCTAAAGATTTAAAGGTTTGGGATAATGGAGATTTTATTAACTTCGACCTACCAAAAGGTGAGATACTTGGAGTTACAGGACTTGATGGACAAGGACAAGATAATTTTGTTAAGGCTCTGGCAGGTATTGATCAACCACTTAGCGGAGAAGTAATTGTCAAACAGTCTGATGAGGAACGAGAAAGAACAAAGAAAGATTACACAACTGTAAATAGCTTGTTAGATGCAAAGAAAAGTGGAGTTGGATACGTATCTGGGGATAGAAAAAAAGAGGGTATTTTTCCTAACATGAGCATATATGAAAATATGGTGATACCATTATATAAAGGAAAACAAGCTAAAACATCAGGTGGATTTATTGGATTTATTAAATGGATGGAATTAAACGGTATTTTTGATTGGGAAGTAGAAAGGTTAAGTATTAAAACAGGTCCAAAGAATAATCTAATTACCTCATTGAGTGGAGGAAATCAGCAAAAAGTCATGATTGCCAGAGCTTTCACAACAACTCCAAAAATACTGATACTTAACGATCCAGCGAGAGGTATTGATGTTGGCGCAAAGCGAGACTTATATAAACACTTAAGAATTTTTGTAAATGAAGGTGGTACAGCGATATTTCTATCAAGTGAACTCGAGGAATTTATAGGACTATGTCATCGAGTTTTAGTTTTCAGGGATGGGAGTATATTTGAGACATTTGAGAAAGAGGATATCAATCCAAATACTATCCTTGAAGGAATGTTTGGTCATACTCAAAAGAAATCTAATGATAATAATTTATCAAATGCGCAAAATTCAAATCACAAAGCTAATAATAATCCAATAATTCAAAATAAAATTATTAAACCGACAGTGCCTACAAATGTCAAAGTAGTAGATTTTACAGATAAACCTAAGAGCAAAGAAAAAATTAAAGTTA
>CACPCY010000003.1 GCA_902632575.1 uncultured Alphaproteobacteria bacterium
ACGTTTAATTCTATAAAAAAATTAACTGACAAGCATATTACTATCGGAGGAGGTGTTAAGGACCTTAACGATATCGAATTGAGTAAATCAAATGGTTTCAATAATGTTGTTGTAGGTAAAGCTATATACGAAAATAAAATATCTATAAATAGTTTGGCCCAGTTTAATGCTTAAGACAAGAATAATTCCATGCCTTGATGTTATTAAAAACAAAGTTGTTAAAGGTGTTAATTTTAAAAACATAAAAGTCATGGGTAACGCAGTCGAAATGGCAAAATATTACTCTTTATCAGGGGCTGATGAACTTTGTATGCTTGATATAAATGCATCATATCAAAATAGAAAAACATTTATTAAAACTGTTGAATCAATAGCTAAGGTTATAAATATCCCTTTAACTGTAGGTGGAGGAGTTTCAGATTTGAGCGATATAACAGATTTGCTTAATGCAGGAGCAGATAAAGTATCAATTAATTCCGCAGCAGTAAATAATCCAAAATTAATAAGACAAGCTTCATTGAGACATGGCTCTCAATGCATAGTCGTAGCAATTGATGGAAAACGACATAAAAATAAAATGAAAGTTGTCATCAAAGGTGGAAGAGAAATTACCAAAAATGAACTTATTACATGGGCAAAACAAGTACAATCTCTTGGTGCTGGGGAAATATTAATGACTTCAATGGATACAGATGGTGTTCAAAATGGTTTCGATAGCAATATGCTAAAAAAAGTAACCAGTAATGTTGGTATTCCTGTAATTGCTAGTGGTGGTGTTGGAAGTCTTGAACATTTTTATTTAGGTTATTTGACAAAATCAACTGGTTTGTTAGCTGCGAGCGTATTTCACTCTAGAAAATATAAAATTAAGACTGTAAAAAAATATCTTAGTAGCAAAGGTGTCCCTGTCAGATTATGAGTTATGACAAAGAAAATATTTTCGCAAAGATTTTAAAAGGTGAAATTCCTTGTGATAAGGTTTTTGAAAATGAGCATGTGCTTTCATTCAAAGATATTAGTCCAAAAGCTAAAACGCATATCTTAATAATACCTAAGAAACCTGTTCTTGATATTTCTGATTTTTTACAAAATACAGACAGCTTATATCAAACCAATTTTTGGAAATCTGTCGATGAAATTATAGATATTTTAGGTTTAAGAGATAAAGGTTTTAAAATTAAAACGCATAAAGGCAAAGACGGTGGTCAAGAGGTATTTCATTTTCACTTACATTTGTTGTCAGATGTCTAGGCTATCTGGCTTGAATGTAATTAATTATATCTAAGACACCCTTTATGTCTTTAGCATGTTCAATTACCATATCTATTTCTTTTTGATCACTAGAAACACCAAACAGATATACAATTTGTTTTTGTACTTCAAAGTCGTATTTAAATTTTTTTATATTCGAGTCTGTAAAAATCTTTGTAAAAAGTTGTGTACTTATAAATTTATCTTTGGCTATATCATCAAGACCGTATCCAGTATCAATTGAAATTTCATTTAACACTTCATTTACACCATTTTGTTGCCATGCTAGCCTAACTGCCTCTAAGCGCATGTCGCCGTAGGGAACTACACCTGTTAAAAGAACTTTACCCAGTTCGACTTCAACATCAATCCTTGTAAATAAAGTTGCATCGTAAGAAAAATATTTTTCTTTTATCCCAAGCTTAATAGTGGCATCATCCCAACTTTCACTAAATGTTTTTTCGTCTTCGTTTTCTTTAATAACAGTTTTGGCGCCTGTAGATACAAGAGACGGTCCACAACCAATAAAAAATATTGAAAGTATAATTATAAAATGCTTAGTCATTCTTTAAATCAATTGACAATTTGTAAAAATCATTCCTAGATATTTTATACTTACTTTTAAGCTGTTGATAAGCCTTTTTTACACCTACCTCATTAATAATTGCTTTAATCTCATTAAAGTTGATCTCATCAAACCTGTCTGTCTCTTTTTCAACACTCACCGCTAACACTAACTCACCTTTAATTCCAGAGTAATTAAAATTTTCATAATTTTTGTGATCTATATGTATTCTTTCCTCATAAAGTTTTGTAATTTCTTTAAGTATTACTATTTCAAATGTTTCAGAAATAGAGGCAATAGCATAAACGTCCTTACGTAATTGTTGTTTAGTTGAGTAAATAATTAAATTATTAATTTTATTCTCCAAGAGAGTTTTCTCTTTATGTTCTTTTTTTTTGGGAAGAAAACCAATAAAAGTAAATTTCTTTTTATTTAAAAAACCACTAAGTTGAATACCTGAGATTAAGGCGCTAGCACCAGGTATTGAATATACATTTACCTGATTTTCAAACAAAAAATTTATTAATTGGTTTCCAGGATCGGATATAAGTGGAGAACCAGAGTCTGATATCAATGATATCACTTGATTAGATTTTAATAATTTATATATGTAATCTTTTTTTTTGTAAAAATCGTGATCAGTGTACTTAGATAATGATGTTTTGATATTATATCTTTTCAAAAGCTTTTTACTATTAGTGGTGTTTTCACATAATATTAAATTTGAATTTTTTAAAACATTTATAGCTCTTAATGTGATATCATCTAAATTTCCTATGGGAGTTGATACTAAATAGAGACCCGGGTTCATTATGAGTTTATTTAAAAATATAATTATATTACTCACATTAATATCATTTTTTAGTTGCGCCCCAACAACAATCGAGAAAAAAAAGCCGATTGAAAAAGCACCAGAAAAAGTTGAAGAGATAGAAATTGTTGAAGAGAAAAAGAAGGAAATAGAGAAAGTTGAGACAATAAAGAAGCCATCAAAACCCGAAGATAAAATAATTGATTTTAATAATATCGATAAAATAATTGTTTTTTTATCAGACGATGAAATTTTAACATCCTTGTTTTATGACGTATTTATAAAAGAAATCGATATCTTTCCTGATATCAAAAAAATAGAATTTATCTACTCAATTGATGAAATACAAAACTCAATCAACAATTCTCTCATTATAGGCCCCACCAATTCAAAAGATTTGTTCGACTTGCCAAATAAACTTGGTGAAAATACATTCACGATTTCTTTATCAAATGACTTCTCTGTAATGAATAAGTATGCAGACAATGAAATCATTTTCGTATTTAGCAGCCCTTACCAACACGTTGAAATACTTGGGGATTATATCAATTCATCAAACTCACTTGGTGTATTATACAAACAAAACGAATATGGATTAAAATTATTTAAATATTTTAAAGATTCCTACCCATTAAAATATATTAAATCATCTCCATTTGGAGATAGCGCAGTAGATTTGGAATTATCAGTGAAGTTGATGGGAGACTTAAATACATATGACAATATAATAATTTTTGATGATACTTTTAGCTATAAAGATTTAGTGGGATATTTAGCAACAGAGGACGGAACTTATCCTCTTGAGAGAACATTCCTAATTGACAATTTTTTAGAGCAAAGAAAGAATTTAGAAAATTATTATAAGCCTATTAATCGGACTTTCTTGCAAAACATCGATTTGACTACCATGGATGAACCGCATCGGGAATTTTTCTTCAGGACCTCAGTAAAAATATCACTTACTATTGCTAACCAAATTCTAAAAAACAATTTTTTACCAAGCGCTATTGATTATGAGGACTTTGGAAGATTACCATTAGAAAATATGATGATTAGTTATCCTGTAATATTTGATTAGATAATTTTTTAAAAGCTTCATACCTGTGAGAGTTTAATAATTTTTGCTTCTCATTCATTTCAGCAAATGTCTTATTGTTATCTGTAGGAATAAAATATGGATCATAACCAAAACCAAAATTGCCTCTTTTATATTTTATTATAAAACCTGGTATGGACCCTGATACCATATATCTTTGGTTTTTTCCTAAAACGCAAATAGAACAAAAAAAAGTCGCATCAATATAACTTAAGTTCTCAAATTTACTAAAAATAAAATCTATAACCTTTTGCTCTCCACCTAATTTTTTTGCCTCTCTTGCTGTTTTGATTCCTGGATAGTTATTTAATTTACTTACAACAAATCCACTATCATCACATAGTACGAGCGTATTTGTTTTATCCCAAAAATATTTCGATTTAATTTCACAATTTTCTTCAAAAGTTTTACCATTTTCAGTTGGTTCACCAATATTATTAAATTTATTTAGATTTAAAACTTCATATTCTCTAAATAGATTGAAGTGCTTTATATAAAAAATAAATTCTTTTAATTTTCCAGTATTATTAGTGCCAAGTAATAAATTATTTTTCAATTGCCAAGTTTTGAATATTGAAAATTTCTGGCATCGATCCCTCAACTAGTTCTATAAAACTCATAATAGTTTTCTTGCTAAATTTAGCCTCTTCACCAGTAGATTGAAACTCAATAAATTGACCATCATTTGCCATTACCACATTGCAATCTACTTCAGCACTCGAGTCTTCAATGTAATTTAAATCTATGCATGATGTTCCTTTAACAACACCAACCGATATTGCTGCAACTTGATTTACTATAATTGCCTTTGATAAATTAAATTTATTTTTGAACTCATTTATTGATCGAACAAGACTAACGTATCCGCCAATGATAGATGCTGTCCTTGTTCCTCCATCAGCACTAATCACATCACAATCAATCTTGATAGTTTTTTCGCCAAGTATATCTAAATTAACAGCACACCTTAAACTTCTTCCAATAAGTCTCTGAATTTCTTGTGTTCTTCCAGACTGCCTACCTTTGGCTGCCTCTCTGTCCATTCTTTCAGATGTAGAGGAAGGTAACATACCATATTCTGCAGTTAACCAACCTTTCCCAGAATTTCTTAAAAATCCAGGAACTCTATCTTCAATAATAGCTGAGCAACAGACATGAGTATTTCCTAACTTAACTAAACATGATGATTGATTATTTGGTTGAAAGCCTGGAATTATTTCTAAATTTCTAATTTTAGAGAGCTCTCTATCATTTCTTGTATATCCAGACATTTATGTTTTATTATTTTAAATTATAAGATTAATTAAGATTAATGAATAAAAAAATTACAGATATTGGTGCACGATCAAAGCTTATATTCAAGTCACTTGTCGAAAGTTACTTGAAAACAGGTGAGCCTATGGGCTCCAAAGCACTTAGTTCAAAAATTTCTTATAAACTCTCACCAGCCACAATAAGAAATGTTTTAAACGAAATAAATTTTCACGGACTTATACAAAAAGGACATTTCTCTGCAGGCAGTATACCAACTGATTTAGGTTTACAATTTTATACTCATGCACTTTTAGAGCCAGGATCAATTAGTAAAAGTGAAAAAGAGATTATTGAGAAGTCATCTAAAATGAATAATCTTTTAAATGAACAAGAAATAATTACTAACACTTTAAATGGCCTATCGAAACAAGCTAGTCTTATTATCAGTAATGAAAAAATAACAAAAATTAGAAAAGTTGACTTTCACAAAATCGATAATCATAAAGTAATATTCATCATCGAGCATGAAGATGGGTATACATCAAATAGAATAGTAGAAATTGATGAAAATATTCGAACAGAAGATTTAAATAGTATTAGTAACTTTATAAATAAGTTTTCAAAATCTATGTCTCCTACAGAAATTCAAAATAATATAAAAATTTTTATAAAATCTGCAAAAAATCAAATAACCAATACCTCAAAAAAACTTTTGCTTAAAGGAATAAAAATTGAAAAATCTCAAAATACAGGAACCTTTTTTGTTAGAGGCCTACCAAATTTAATTAAGAATAATTTAGAAACAGACCTAGACAGCATAAATGAGCTTTTGAGTGATATTGAAACAGGTAAAATGGCAAACAAAATGATTAAGGCCTTGAAAAAATCAAAAGGAGTACAAATATTTATTGGAAGTAACACAAATTTTTTTAAAAATACAAACTTATCTATGATTTTATCAAATTATAAAACTAAAAATGGACTCACTGGTGCTATTGGTGTCATAGGTCCAAAAAGAATTGATTATCAGCGAATTGTTCCTATTGTGAGCTATATGTCTGAAACAATATCAAAAAAATAAAGGAATTATTATGGAAGAAGAGAAAAAATACGAAGATCATGCTAAACAACAAGAAGAAGACGTTACAGAAAATCAAGAAACCACTGAGACTGATGTAGAACAAAATTCAAATACAAATGAAGATGAAATCCAAAAACTCAAACAGGAAATTGAGAGTTTAAAAGACCAAAGGTTAAGAGCTGTTGCTGAACTAGAAAACTTCAGAAAAAGGGCAGAAAAAGATAAATCAGATGCACTTAAATATGGTATTGCTAATTTTGCAAAAGAAATAATTAATATCGGTGACAATATCGAGAGAGCAAAATCAAGTATTTCAGAGGAAGTGAGATCTAATGAAAGCATTAAGTCTGTTGTTGATGGCTTAGATCTTATTGCACAATCTACTATGGCCACTTTCGAAAAAATTGGCATCAAAAAAATTGAAAGTATAAACCAAAAATTTGACCATAATTTACACCAAGCTATGATGGAAATTGAAAAAAATGACTGTGAGCCCGGAACTATTGTTCAAGAACTAATTCCAGGCTACACATTGCATGATAGGTTACTAAGACCAGCAATGGTAGGGGTATCAAAAAAATCTCAAGAAAATCAAGACGATAAATCCATCAAAGAAGAAGAGAAATCCGAAAAGTAAGAAAATTCAACAGTTTTAATGCTCTTGAATTAAGTAAGTATCAACCCATATAAATATAAGATTATTTAATTTTAAAGTAGGAAAAACAATATGGCTAAAGTAATTGGAATTGATTTAGGTACCACAAACTCTTGTGTGGCAATAATGGATGGAAAGAATCCAAAGGTAATAGAGAATTCAGAAGGTGCTAGAACAACACCTTCTGTTGTAGCTTTTACTGAAAGCGAAAAACTAATTGGTCAATCTGCAAAAAGACAAGCGGTCACAAACCCTGAAAATACACTTTATGCCGTAAAAAGATTTATTGGTAGAAGTTTTGAAGATGACACTGTGAAAAAGGATGTTGGCTTATCTCCATTTAAAATTATTAAAGGTAATAACGGTGATGCATGGGTTGAAGCTCAAGGTGAAAAATATAGCCCTAGTCAAATCTCTGCTTTTATTCTTCAAAAAATGAAAGAGACAGCCGAGTCTTATACAGGAGAAACTATTACACAAGCAGTGATAACTGTTCCTGCTTATTTCAATGATGCACAAAGGCAAGCAACTAAAGATGCCGGAAAAATTGCTGGCTTAGAAGTTTTAAGAATTATAAATGAACCAACTGCTGCTTCATTAGCATATGGCCTAGATAAAAAACAATCAGGCACTGTAGTTGTCTACGATTTAGGCGGTGGTACATTTGATGTATCAATTTTAGAAGTTGGCGATGGTGTATTCGAAGTTAAGTCTACAAATGGTGACACACACTTGGGTGGCGAAGACTTTGATTTAAGAATTATTGATTTTTTAGCTAGCGAATTTAAAAAAGAGCAAGGTATAGATTTAAAAAATGACAAATTAGCATTACAACGTTTAAAGGAGGCTGCTGAAAAAGCAAAAATAGAACTGTCAAGTTCAACTCAAACTGATGTAAATTTACCTTTTATTACAGCTGATCAATCTGGGCCTAAACACTTAAATGTAAAACTTACCAGAGCTAAGCTTGAAGAGTTGGTTGACGACTTGCTCCAAAATACCATTGAACCTTGTAAAAAAGCCCTAAGTGACGCTGGCCTTTCAGCAAGCGACATAAACGATGTCATTTTAGTTGGTGGAATGACAAGAATGCCAAAAGTAACAGAAATTGTTAAAAACTTTTTTGGAAAAGACCCAAGTAAAGGTGTTAACCCTGATGAGGTTGTGGCTATGGGAGCAGCTATTCAGGCAGGTGTTTTACAAGGTGATGTAAAAGATGTCTTACTTTTAGACGTAACCCCACTTTCTTTGGGTATTGAAACACTGGGCGGAGTATTTACAAAGTTAATTGAAAGAAATACGACTGTTCCTACAAAAAAAAGCCAAGTATTCTCAACAGCAGAGGACAATCAAAATGCTGTTACTATCAGGGTCTTTCAGGGAGAAAGAGAAATGGCTGCTGATAACAAGCTTTTAGGTCAATTCGATTTAGTTGGCATACCTCCTGCCCCAAGAGGAACACCACAAATCGAGGTGACTTTCGATATTGACGCTAATGGTATTGTCAATGTATCTGCAAAAGATAAATCTACAGGAAAAGAGCAACAAATTAAAATCCAAGCATCTGGTGGTCTATCAGATGAAGAGATTGACAAAATGGTTAAAGATGCTGAAGCCAATGCTGAAACAGATAAGAAGAAAAGAGAAGAGGTTGATGTTAAGAATCAAGCCGATAGTCTTGTCTTCCAAGTGGAAAAAAATATTAAAGAGCACGGCGATAAAATTAGTCCCGAAGATAAATCTAAAATAGAAGCAGACTTAAAAGATTTAAAAGAAGCGCTCGAAAAAAATGAGATTGATACCATAAAACAAAAAACACAAGACCTAACTCAATCATCTATGAAAATGGGCGAAGCTATGTACAAAGATCAACAATCATCTGAGGCACCTGGCGCAGAACAACCTAAGCAAGAAGATAACACTAGTGAAACTAAAAGCGATGATGATGTTATAGACGCAGACTACGAAGAAGTAGACGAAGATAAAAAAGCAAGCGGACAGTAACTCTTAGCTTGGTTTAAAATATTATGGCTGAGGATTTTTATGACACTCTTGGTATATCCCGTGAAGCTAGTGACTCTGAAATAAAAAGTGCTTACCGAAAATTAGCAATGAAATATCATCCTGATCGAAACCAGGGTGATTCTGCTGCTGAACAAAAATTTAAGGATGTGAGTCAAGCATATGAAATTTTAAAAGATCCAAAAAAAAGACAAACTTATGATCAATTTGGCCATGCTGCTTTTGAACAAGGCGGTGGTGGAGCCGGTGGATTTGGTCAACAAGGCTTTGGCGGTTTTTCAGATATTTTTGAAGATATTTTTGGTGCATTTGGTGAGGGCGGTCAGCGCGAAAGTAGAGGGGATGATTTGCGCTACGATGTTACTATTGACCTAGAAGACGCTTTTACTGGAAAATCACTAGAAGTAACGATACCCAAAATGATTAATTGCCCTGAACAGCATAGTTATAAAAGTTGCTCTACTTGCCAAGGCTACGGAAAAGTTAGGACTCAGAGCGGGTTTTTTTCAATGGAGAGGACCTGCGGTAGATGTGGTGGAACTGGGCAAGAAATGAAGGGTCGATGCTCAAAATGCAGTAACACTGGACGAATTAAACAAAATAAAAAAATTAAAATCAAAATACCTGCTGGAGTTGAAACAGGTAACAGAATTAGAATGAGCGGAGAAGGAGAGGCTGGAGAAAGAGGTGGCTCCTATGGAGACCTTTACGTTTTTATAAATATAAATAACCACAAACTTTTCCAAAGAGAACGAGATAACATTATTTGTGATGTTGCCATACCTTTTACTACAGCAACTCTGGGTGGAAATATTGAAGTCCCTACAATTGAAAAAAAAATGGTTAATGTTTCTATACCAAAGGGAATGCAGTCAGGTCATAAACTTAGAATCAAAGGTAAGGGAATGAGTATTCTGAGAACAAACACAAGAGGGGATATGATTGTTAAAGTACATGCTGAAACACCAGTAAACTTATCTTCAGATCAAGAGAAACTTTTAAATCAATTTAATGAAACCCTTACTAAGAAAAATTCTAAAATGACGGAAGGGTTTTTTGATAAAGTAAAAAAAATGTTTAATTAATGAATTATTGTTTTGATTTTATCGAAACACCAATAATTAAACTTTTTGTTCTAGATAGTTCAGAGGGAGTTCACTTTCTTATAAAAGATAATGATAAAAGAATTAAAAACATACTTAATTTATATAATCCAACTAAAGGTTTAAAATTAAAAAAAGCAAAAATATTAATAAACAATTTATTGAAAGGTAAAATTTCTAAACAAAAAAATATAAAAATAAAGTTCCTCGATGGAACCCCATTACAAAAAAAAGTTTGGACAGAAATTAATAAAATTCCTTATGGTCACACAATTTCCTACAGCGAACTTGCTAAAAAAATAAAGAGACCAGATGCAGTAAGAGCTATAGCTTCAGCGGCTGGAAAAAATCCTGTTGGGTTATTGGTACCCTGTCACAGAGTAGTAAAAAAAAATGGAGATCTTGGTGGATATATGTGGGGCGAAAAATTTAAGAGAAAAATACTAGATATAGAGGGTAAAGGAACGGCTGACTCGACATATAGAGGAGGAAAGTGAGATACCGAATCAGCCCCCGCATGAATGCTAACTGAACACTAATAAATATTTTGATATAGTCAAAGTTGTTCAAGTATTAAATATCCAAAAATGAACTTAAAATCGATTTTATCCTATAGTTTTCAATCATTTTACCTTGCTGGAAGTTTTTTATTATTATTTATTTTTTTGCCCACATTTTACAATTTATCAATTGGCATCTCTTTAAGTGTTATCGGTTTAGTAATACTAATATCTAGATTTTTTGATGTCTTTTCTGATTTTTTAATTGGTTACTTAACAGAAAAAAGAATTATTTCAGGTCGATCAAGAAAAAATCAAATTCTTTTAGGCATAGTAATATTTATTTTTTCCTTAATTGGTCTTTATGTTTTCCAGCCTTCAAATATTTATTATTTTATTTTTTTTTATAACTTAGCATTAATAAGTTACTCAATCGCAATCATTCCTTATGACTCTATAGTTATAGATCAAAAAAAAATTTTAAAAAAAAGATTTCGTTTGGCAGCAGTAAAAGAAGTATTTGCAATATTGGGAGTTCTTGCCGCTCTAACTATTCCAACAGCTATCTCAAATTTAAATGGTGTTCAGCTATTAAACCCAGAAGTTATAAAAACAAGTGGTTTTATTTTTATTTTTCTTGCAATTATTGGGGGATTAATTTTTTATTTTTTCTATGATGATGAACTAAATTACAAGCCAAATGAAATTTCTTGGACTAAATTAAAAACTTTCATTAAAAAAAATAAAAAAATCTTACCTTTTTCTTACATTACATTTTTTAATTTACTTGCAAATAATTTTACTGCCAATTTATTTATTATATTTGTATCTGAATATTTGGGCCTTATTGATTATGCAGGCCATTTATTAATTTTGTATTTTCTTATAACATTAATTTCCACACCAATTTGGTATTTTTTTGGAAAAAAATTTTCAAATATGTTTTTATTACAGATTGGAACTAGTTTAACTATTTTTGGCTTTTTATTTGTTATTTTCACTAGTAGTGACTATTGGCAAATATATATATTTGTCATTCTTATCACAGGAATTGGAATTGGAATCGATCTTATAATACCCCAGATTGAGTTAGCTGATATATTAGATGTAAATAATGAAAATCGTTTATCACAGTTTTTTACCTCATTTTTCTCAATCATAAAAAAAGCTGCTATAGGAATTGCTGCTGGTATAGCACTAACGGGATATGGTTACTTACAATCAATAAATTTTACAATTCATCCAAATATTCCAAATATTATGATATTTTATTTTTTTATTCCGCTTACCATTAAATTGTTCGTATTAATCTTAGTAATGAGATATAGAAGTAAATTCAATGTCTCAATTAGAGATTAAAAAACACGTAATTTACATACTAGGCACTGTTGCCTTTTTCTTATTTTCAATTGCAGACACTATTATAAAGTTAATTGGAAATTTATATAAAGACACAGTTATATTTTCCATAGCAAGTTTCTCCGCAATTATCCCAGTAATCTTTTATTTATTGTACAGAAAAAGTTTAGAAGAAATAAAAACAAGCAATTATAAACTTCATTTTATAAGAGGTATCTTAATGACTTTGACCTATTATTTTGTTGTAAAAGGTATCATTTTATTACCTTTATCTATTGCTTATCCAATAATTTTGTCAGCTCCCGTGTTACTCTCAATTATGGGAATAGTAGTTTTAAAGGAATCGATTTACCTATCAAAAATAATTTCTTTAATACTAGCTATGATTGCTGTTTTTATGGTCTCAGGTTTTAGTTTAAACGCAGGTTTTAATGCTTTGGGAGTAATATTTCTTATATTAGGAGTAATTTCATTGGCGTGTCTAGATTTTACAGTGCGAGTTTATGGGAAATCTGAGAGAACTATGGCTTTGACTTTTTATAGCATGGGAATTACTGGCATAATTTTCACAGTATTTTCAATTAACCATTACAAAGATATCGCTTTGTACGATTTTTTAATAATGGTAGGCGCAGGGCTTATTGATGGTGTGGCCATGATGATCTTAATTTATTCTCTTAGAAGAATAGAAGCTTCATTTTTTAGCATCACACATTATTCACAGATCATTTTTGGAATAGTAATTAGCATTGCTGTCTTCAATCACTACCCCTCAGTTATAGAATTATGCGGTGCTATTTTAATAATAATTTCTGGATATCTTGTTTATTCTAAATTAAAAAAGCTAAATTGATTGCTTTTCCATTGGGTAAATAGAGCAACCCGAAATTTTCCACTCTCCCTTGTCTTTAATGAGTGAGTACATTGCTAAATAAGAAACATTATCTTGCGAGACGATTTGTAGTTGATGATATATTGCTCCTTCAAAAAATTTTGATTCCATAAAATAGTAATTTTTAGGGTTATAAACAGGCTCATAATAGTTTTTTACCATACTCATAAAATCTTGAGGATTATTGAACCTCATTTTGATGTAAGGTGAGGCATGAAAGAAAGCCCCTTCAGCATCTTTGTTAATGAAGGCCTTTAGTTGACTTTCAATCACTGCTTGTGTTTCACTAAAATCAATTTTATCAATAGTTTCTGCAATCGATATAGTGTTAAAAAGTAAAAGGCATAAACTAGTGTAAATTAATTTTTTAAACTGCATAATATATATATGCGTAATTAAACAATATAGATGAAAGTTATTCTAATTATATTTGCCTTGTTTTTGAACATATCCTATAGTTACGCAGATCAAAATAGCCCAAAACTTGATGAATTATTCAGTCAGCTCTCCGAGGTAAAGGACTCAAAAGAACAAAGTCTAATTATATCAAAAATATGGAGAGAATGGATGAAAATTGAAAATCCAGATGTAAAAATAGTAATGGATAATATTTCTGATTTTTTTAAATCTAAAAACTACCAATCTGCGATATCAGCTTTAACTCTTGCTATTGAGTTAGAGCCAAATTACGCGGAGGCATACAACAAAAGGGCAACTTTTTATTTTATGATGGGAGACTATGAAAACTCTATGAGAGATATTGAAGCTACATTGTATCTTGAACCAAGACATTTTGGTGCATTAGATGGTTTGAGTAGAATTCTTATAAGCTACAAAAATTATGATGGAGCACTTAAGGTTTATCAAGAAATGAAAAAGTTAATGCCAAATGATTTGTCTGTTGATATGAAAATTGAAAATCTAAATCAAATGGTGTCAAAGGAAACTTAAATTAATCAATTAGTTAAGAAAATAGATTAACGAAATAATGAAATTTATTGCCCCTTGCCACCTTCCTCCTCGACAATGTCTCAACCCAAGCGGCTAGGGGACGAGTATAATATTCGAATTTTGGTTGATATGAAACAGATTTCTTATAATTTAAAAAGCCTATCAAATAAGAAAAAATATCGTTATAGATGTTATTTAAAAATTAATTAGTTATAAATTGAGCTGTGAAAAAAAAATTTAACACAAAAGTAATTCATTCTGGGCATGGCCCAGATAAAGAAACGGGAGCCGTTATGCCACCAATACATCTTTCATCAACCTTCAAACAAATGGAACCCGGAAATTTTGAGTATGAATATGCTAGAACCAAAAATCCTTCTAGAGATGTATTAGAAAAATTACTTGCACAAATTGAGTCTGGAGATAAAGCTTTTGCATTTGCATCTGGCATGTCAGCAATTAATACAGTTTGTGACCTATTTGGCACAAACTACCATATAGTTTGTTCTGATGATGTATATGGGGGTACTCGTAGGTTATTCGATAAAGTTAAATCAAACATTGACGTAACTTACATCGACTTTGATAAAAATATAAACTGGAATGATGAAATAAAAGAAAACACAAAATTTATATGGATTGAAACACCTTCAAATCCTTTAATGAAAATTATTGATATTAAAAACACTGTTAATATTGCAAGTGAGTTTAAATTACCTGTGATTTGTGACAACACATTTGCCTCTCCATATAATCAGAGACCACTTGAATTAGGTGCAGATATGGTAGTGAGTTCTTCAACAAAATATTTAGGAGGCCACTCAGATATTGTTGGCGGGTCTATTGTTATTAAAGAAAATAAGGAATACGCTGAAAAAATTTCTTTTATTCAAAATGCAGTTGGGGCTGTCCCCTCTCCCTTTGATTGTTATTTATTAACAAGAAGTATTAAAACACTCTCTGTAAGAATGAAGCAACATAATGAAAATGCTATTTCTGTGTCTAATTATTTATCCAATCATCCTAAGATAGAAAAAGTTTTTTTTCCAGGTACTGATAAAAGGCACAAGGAAATTGCAGAAAAACAAATGGATGGTTTTGGTGGAATGATGTCTTTTGTAATTGACTCAGATATTAATGAGGTAAAAACTTTTCTAAAAAATTTAAATTTATTTACACTCGCGGAAAGCTTAGGAGGAGTCGAAAGTTTGATCGAGCATCCAGCCATCATGACCCATGCTTCTATAGATCCATCAATTAGAGATAAATTAGGCATATCAGAAACATTACTAAGAATATCTGTGGGTATTGAAGATGTAGATGATTTGATCTCAGATTTAGACCAAGCCCTATCAAAGATTTAAAATGAGAGACATAGTTGATTTTATTGGCAATACGCCACTTATTAAACTCAAATATCCATCTGAAATTACGGGTTGTAATATTTATGGTAAAGCAGAATTTATGAATCCAGCTGGTTCTATCAAAGATAGAACGGCATTGGGTATAATCCTTGACGCTGAAGAGAATAATTTAATTGAACCAGGCGGCACTGTCGTTGAAGGTACCTTTGGAAACACAGGTATTGCTTTAACAATGATTAACAATGTTAGAGGATACAAAACTATAATTGTAATGCCTGACGGTGCATCGGAGGAGAAGCAAAGCATTTTAAGGAATATGGGGGCAAAGCTTAAAGTTGTGCCAACTAAACCTTATTCTGATCCAGGTAATTATCAGCATGTATCAAAGAGGTTAGTTGAAGATCTACAATCAAAAGGAGAGACTTCAGTTATGTGGGCAAACCAATTCGACAATACAGCAAATTACAAATTTCACGCAAAAACCACAGCTAAAGAAATATTCAATCAGCTAGAAGGAAAAGTAGATGGTTTTACTTGTGCAATTGGGTCGGGTGGAACATTAGCAGGTACATCTGTTGGACTCAAAGAATTAAATTCAAATATAAAAATAGCGTGCACAGATCCACAAGGTGCTCAAATGTATAATTATTTTAAATATTCTAAATTGGAAGTTAAAGGCGATCCATCAGAAACGGAGGGAATAGGACAGTATAGAGTGACAAAAAATGTTGAACCTTCACTTATTGATTTCTCATACCATATTACTGATTATGAAGCGTTTGAGCTTTTATTTAAAATGGTCAAATCAGAAGGCTTATTTCTTGGCTCTAGTTCTGGAGTAAACGTAGCAGGGGCTATCGAAATGGCCAAAGAAATGGGACCAGGTAAAAACATTGTTACAATTCTTTGTGATGATGCTAACAAGTATTTCAGTAAGCTATATAACAAAGATTATCTGATATCAAAAAAACTTCCCGTACCTGATTGGCTTTAAAATATTAATTACTTTCAAAAGTCATTCTTTTTAAAGTTCTATCTTTTAATACAAAATGGTGCATAAGTGCGGCTCCTGAATGTATAAAAAATAAAACTAATAAAACATTACTAGAATATTCATGGAAATTTTTGAACAAGTACCTTAAATCACTGTTGTGATCTAATAAATTTATCAATTCAAAATTTAAAAACATTACTGTGTCACCTTGTAAGTTTGTAAGGATGTATCCAGATATTGGTTGTAAAAAAAATATTGAGTAAAATAAAAAATAATTAGTTTTCGCAACATAAATTAATATTTTATTTTTTAAGATGGGCTTGGGCCTAATATTGATAAATTTCCAACTTAATCTAAAAATGGCTAGGACAAGAATTGAAAGGCCTAGCGTGTTGTGTATCATCAATATCTCATAGTAATACTCGAAATTATTCTCTAAATTTTTGCCTAGTAAGTATGTTGCAATTATAAGAGCAGCCATAATCCAATGAAATAACTTGCTAATTAAACCGTAATTATCTGCGCTGTTTGCTAACTTCATCATCTTCAATTATATATGTTAATATTGTTGATTATAGATGAAATTAAAAAATTTATTTTTATCGTTATTTTTATTTTTTTCCATAAGTGTTTATTCTAAAGATTTTATAATCATTCAGTCTACAACAAGTATTGCTAATACGGGTTTGCTTGATCTCTTAGCATCAGAATTTAAAAAAAAAACTGGAATAAGTATAAGACCTATTGCAGTTGGAACCGGTAATGCTATTGCAAACGCAAAAAGGGGCGACGGAGATTTATTATTTGTTCATTCAAAAAAAGATGAATTAGAATTTATAGAAGAGGGCTACGGTGTTCAAAGATATGAGGTTATGTACAATAAGTTCATTTTAGTTGGTCCAAAATTTGACTCACTGAAAATATCACAAGAGGAAGATATTTTATCTGCATTAAAAAAAATATATAACTCAGAATACAAATTTATTTCAAGAGACGATAACTCTGGAACTCATAAAAAAGAACAAGAATTATGGAGTTTGGCAAATATCAAAAAATTTGATCCTGATAAATATATAAAAACTGGGACAAGTATGGCCAATACATTAAACATTGCCTCTGAAATTGATGCCTATACGATAAGTGACAAAGGCACCTGGCTATCTTTTAAAAATAAAAATAATTTAAAAATTCTTTTTGAGGGTGGTGATGAATTACATAATCCTTATGGAATTATTGCAGTTAATCCTAAAAAATTTCCTCATGTCGAGTATAAAAAATCTCAGAAGTTCATTGAATGGTTGATTACAGGTGAGGGCAAAGATGTTATTAATAGGTTTACATTTAACGATGAAAAGTTG
Organism: uncultured Alphaproteobacteria bacterium; assembly: GCA_902632575.1. The sequence goes on from CACPCY010000003.1 coordinate 17,257, forward strand.
TTTCATACTAATTAATATTACCTAAATGCTAACTTTTGAAAAAATACAATCCGCAGTTTTTATTACAATTTATGTAAGTATTTTTTCAACTTTAATTGCATTTTTTTTATCAATGATATTTGGCTATTTAATTGCTATTTATAAATTCCAATTAAAAAAACTAATTGTAATTTTCTTAAGCTCTCTTACCTCCATTCCACCTGTCTGTGCAGGGCTATTAGTCTATATACTTATAAGTAGATCTGGCCCTTTAGGTTGGATGGAAATTTTATATTCACCTATAGCAATGATCATTGCCCAAATCGTAATTATCTTCCCAATTATGATAACTTTAATAATTAAAAACATTGAAGAGGATTATCCAATTTATAGAGATGAGTTAATGTCTTATGGAGCATCCAAAAAAGATATAATTTTCATACTCTTTTCAAATAAAACAAATATTTACATAACAGTTCTTTTATTAGGTTTCGGCCGAGCTATTAGTGAGTACGGTGCGGCTGCAATAGTAGGAGGCTCAATTGATCATTTCACAAGAAACATGACAGCGACAATTGCTTTAGAAACTTCTAAAGGTAATGTTTCATTAGGTATAGTTTTAGGATCGATATTAATTTCCCTCACACTTTTAATCTCAATATCTCTTAATTTTTTAAATAAAAATAATGATCAAAGTCAATAATATTTCATATACGATTGATGGAAAAAATATTCTTTCAAATATTAATCTAAATATCACACGAAACAAAATTACAGTTATTACTGGAAAAAATGGTTCTGGTAAAAGCTCTCTTATAAAAATTATAAATAAAATTATTATTCCTGATAAAGGAACAATTAACTCTGAATATTCTAAACCTATACCAATACTTTTTCAAAAACCTATTTCTTTAAATAAAAGTTTAGAGGATAATTTTCTGTTATTAAGCAAATTAAAGAAATCCAAAGTAAATAAGTTCTACTTTAATTTATTTAATTTAAATAAATTAAAAAAACGTAAATTTCAAAATTTATCAGAAGGAGAAAAACAGAAAGTATTCATTTCTAGATTTATGAGCTATGAACAAGATTTAATCATTTTAGACGAACCTAATCAGAACCTTGACTTAGAGAGTGAAAAGATTTTTTTTACTTCTTTGTCTAAAATTAAAAATAAAACTATTCTTTTATCTCTTCACAATATGAGTCTTGTAAAAAAATTTGCAGATTACGTGATAGTTTTAGATTCAGGAAAAATCGTATTTAATGATATTTCCTCAAAATTTTTTTAATGTCCAATACATAATTTACTGATATGCTAAAAACGCATATCATGATTAAAAGTTTATTTGTCTGTATATTTTTATTCCCATTTTTAGCTTACTCTAACCCTGTGCTTGATCGGCAAGAGTCCATGAGAGACTTCAATAAACTAATGAGAGCTGCAAACAATTTAATCAAAGATGATGTGATTAACGATGACTTGGCAGGAATTTATGAAGAAATTGAAAACATAATGAGAGTTTACCCTACCTTATTTCCAGATGACTCATTTGGAGGTAAGTCAAAAGCTAGTACTGACATAATTGACAATAGAGAATTATTTAATCAAATTGCAAAAGAAACAGAAGACAACGCAGCACTTGCAAAATTATCTTCATTAGAGGGAGATATTGAAAGTATTCAACAATTTCACCAAAATCTATTTGGAAGTTGTAAGAGTTGTCACTCTCGTTTCAGAGATTAAAAAGAGTGAATCTTTTAAAAAAATTTTTTCTATTTTTTTTTCTGCTAACTAATTTATTATTTGCTCAGAGCAATACAATGAACTACACACCTATAGATACCGAAGAATCATTTAAAAGAATTCAAGAGGGTGCTATTGTAATTGATGTTAGATATCCAAAAGAACACAACATGGTTCGAATTGAGAACTCACACAATATTCCTTTTAATGAAATAACTGTTGAAAAAATCAACTCCATAAACCCCGATAATAAGGATATCATTATTCACTGTACCGCAGGCATTACTTCTAAAAAGGTTGCAGATTATTTACATTCTGAAGGGTATCAGGGAATTATTTATGAAATGGACAAAGGTTTAATTGATTGGATTAATTTAGGTTTTAAAACCGAGCAAGGTACATAATTCACAATTTTAAAAACTCTAAGAAAAATAGTTAGTACTGAACATATAATAAACCATATACCCTATAAGTCCTACAATTAATAAGACTAGGGGTATTACTGATATTGTAAAAGCCTCCCTAAATTTCTTATTAAATATTAATAAGCTAGCTAGTAATAAAATAAGAAGAATTAATGCAAGTCTAATCATAAGTTAATTTTAGCATAAAATTTAATAATTTTGCTATTCCATATCTACTAATTTATGTATAACAAGTCTTAATCATGTCTAGAACAAAAATTGCTATCGCAGGGGCATTAGGAAGAATGGGAAATAATCTCATAAGTTCCGCTCTATCGAATAATAAGGTTGAACTCGTAGGAGTATTTGATGTTAAAGATATTGATCCTAACTTTGTTAATAAAAATAATATTCAAGGAAATGTTTTTACTACAAGGGAAGAGTCATTTGATAAAGCAGATATAGTTATAGATTTTACAACACCGAAGGCCTTATTTAATTTCACGGAAGCTGCCGTTTCTAATAATGCTGGTTTAGTTATTGGAACGACAGGGCTAGATGAGAGCCATTTTAATCTTTTAAAGCAAACAAGTAATTCAACTAAAGTATTTTACGCACCGAATATGAGTTATGGAGTAAATACGTTTTTCGAAATAGCAAGAAAAGCTGCAAAACATTTAAAAGATTTTGATATAGAAATAATTGAAACACATCACCGACACAAAAAGGATGCTCCTAGTGGAACAGCTTTAAAGCTTGGAGAAGAGATTGTAGCAGAACTCGGGCTATCCAAATCAAATTTTAATTTTAAACGTCAGAACCAAGAAGACCAAAGAAAAGAAAATGAAATTGGTTTCTCCTCTATTAGGGGTGGAAATATTCCAGGTGAACACACGGTTATATTTCACGGTGACAATGAGTCTGTAGAATTAACGCACAAGGCTTACAACAGAAAAATTTTTTCAGATGGCGCTATTGAAGCAGCAGTATGGTTATCATCAAAGGAAAAAGGTTTTTACACATTCAAAGATTTGATTAGTTAGACGAGGTGCTGTACTTTTCAATAATTCTTTTTAATTTTTCCCTTCTATCCTCACTCAAAAAACTAGCGAAGAATTTTTTCTTTCCAGCATAATTTACACTTAATGAATTTTTCTCATTCTTTATCTTCAACCAATTTAAATTATAACTATTTTGTTCGATAACCTCATCTCCGTCAAGCCGTTCTAACTGCATAGATTTTGACTCTAATGAAATTTTTTCTGTTTTTTTTAAACTCTTTATAAAAAAATAAGTGCATATGACCAAAATAGAAAATTCAACAATGCCAAATATGATTATCGGCCAAGCACCGACTAATAAAAATCTTCCTCCAATAAAAATTATTAAGAATCCTGTAATGAATAAAAAAAATAGAATTTGAAAGTTTGTCAGACTCCTATTTGGTTTGATATGAAGCTTTCTTGTCATTTTCTATAAGTTTATAAAATTATATTTATATTTATAATAGATATAATAGCACACCAATAATAATATGAAAAAACAAGAAAGAGCAAACATCGTATTGGATAATCTAAACAAATTTTATCCAAATATTCCAATCCCTCTTAAACATAAAAATGTATATGAGCTTTTAATAGCAGTTTTATTAAGTGCTCAATGCACAGACGAACGTGTGAATAAGATTACACCTTTACTATTTAAAACTGCAAATAATCCCCATGATATGGCAAAGGTGCCCGTAAATAAAATTTATAAAATTATCAAACCATGTGGACTTGCACCTAAAAAATCAAAAGCAATTTCTAAACTCTCAAAAATTTTAATTAAAAAATATAATGGCAGGGTTCCAGAGACTTTTGAAGATTTAGAGAATTTACCGGGAGTCGGCCATAAAACAGCGAGTGTAGTAATGTCCCAAGGTTTTGGTCACCCTGCATTCCCTGTTGATACACATATTCACCGTCTAGCACAAAGGTGGGGTCTGACAAATGGAAAAAATGTAGTCCGAACTGAATTAGATATTAAAAAATTATTTCCTGAGTCGACTTGGAACAGACTTCATTTGCAAATGATTTTTTATGGAAGAGAATATTGCAAAGCTAGAAGCTGTTTTGGCGTTGAATGCAAAATTTGTACAGATTGTTATCCAAAGAGAACAAAGGCTATAAAAGTAAAAAAACCCTAATTTTCTATAGATTGTCTATGAAAAAAAACAGAATAATGTATAAAAATAAACTTATTTACCATTATGAAACAAATTAAGAAAATATTAATTGCTAACAGAAGTGAAATTGCAATCAGAATATCTCGTGCAGCAACTGAATTGGGTTTTAGGACTGTATCCATTTACTCGTACGAGGATCGTTTTGCATTGCACCGCTTCAAAACAGATGAAAGCTATCTTGTTGGATCAGGATTAGGTCCTATTCAGGCTTACCTCGATTACAAAGGCATCGTACAAATTGCTGTTAATTCAGGTTGTGATGCCATTCATCCAGGATACGGCTTCTTATCTGAAAACCCAGAATTTGCAGATGAATGTGCAAAACATAATATTATTTTTGTTGGACCTTCTCCAAAGATTATGCGATCACTTGGAAATAAAGTAGAAGCTAAAAAAACTGCAGGTAAAGCTAATGTACCAACCATACCTTCCACAGGGCCCTTACCAAAAAATTTAAAAAAATGTAAAGATCTTGCAAAAAAAATTGGTTATCCAATTATGCTCAAAGCATCTTGGGGTGGCGGCGGTCGTGGAATGCGAGTAATTAGACAAGAAACAGAATTAGAAAATCAAATCAACACCGCTAGGAGAGAGGCTAAAAGTGCTTTTGGAAAAGATGATGTATTTTTTGAAAAGTTAATCGAAAAAGCTTTTCATGTTGAAGTTCAGATAATTGGTGATACGCATGGTAATATAGTTCACCTTTTTGAAAGAGATTGTTCTCTTCAAAGACGACATCAAAAGGTAGTAGAAAGAGCTCCTGCTGCCTACCTATCTGACAAAGAGAGAAATGAGATCTGTAACGCAGGTGTTAGAATAGGAAAACAAGTTAATTATTCATGTGCGGGAACCGTAGAGTTCTTAATGGATGCTAAATCTAGAGATTTCTTCTTCATTGAAGTTAATCCAAGAGTTCAAGTTGAACACACAGTTACAGAAGAAATCACTGGTATTGATATAGTAAAAGCTCAGTTCCTTTTGGCAGCAGGTGCTAAAATTGGAGATGACATATGTGGTGTGCCAACTCAAAAAGATATTCATATGAAAGGTCATGCTATCCAATCAAGGGTTACAACAGAAGATGCCGCTAACGATTTTGCACCAGATTACGGTAAAATTAATGTTTATAGATCTGCAAGTGGCCTGGGAATAAGACTAGATGCTGGAACTGCATCTACTGGTACGGTTATTACTCCTTATTATGACTCTCTTTTAGTTAAAGTAACTGCAAAAGGCCAAACCCCTATTGAAGCAAAGAGACGAATGAATAGAGCATTGAGTGAATTTCGTGTCAGAGGTGTAAAAACAAATATACCTTTTTTATTAAAGTTAATTAACCACAAAGGTTTCGATGTTTTCAAATACCATACAAAATTTATAGATAGTGAAAAAAGTTTATTTCAATTCTCTGGTCGAAAAGATAGGGCAACCAAAACATTAAACTTTTTAGCTGAAGTTATTGTCAACGGTAACCCAGAAGTCGCTAATAGACCAAAATTAAGAGAGACAACACCAGCAAAACTCTCAGACTATGGAATATCTAGATCAAAAAAAGCTCAAGAAACTGTCAATAAAACATATAAACAAATTTTAGATACTAATGGTCCATCTGCTGTTGCTGAGACCGTGTTTAAAGAAAAACAGCTATTGATTACAGATACTACCTTTAGAGATGCTCATCAATCTTTGATTGCAACTCGAATGAGAACACAAGATATGTTAGGCATAACTGACCTATATGAAGAAAGACTTAAAAATTTATTCTCAGTTGAGTGTTGGGGTGGCGCAACTTTTGATGTTGCATTAAGATTTTTAAAAGAGGACCCATGGGAACGTCTAGAAAAGTTACGTGAACAAATGCCCTCAGCCCTATTACAAATGTTATTCAGAGGATCGAATGCTCTTGGATATACAAATTATCCTGATAATGTTTTAAGAAGGTTTATTCAACTCTCCGCTCAGTCTGGGATTGACGTTTTTAGAATATTTGATGCACTAAACTGGATTGAAAATATGAGGGTCTCTATTGACGAAGTATTAAAATCTGGAAAAATCTGTGAAGCTTCTATTTGCTACTCTGGCGATTTATCGTCTCCAGCAGAGAAAAAATATACACTTGATTATTACTTAAAAATGGCGCAAAAGCTTGAGAAAATGGGAGTTCATTTTCTTGCAATCAAAGATATGGCAGGTTTGTGTAAACCCAAGGCAGCAAAAATTTTATTTAAAGAATTAAAAAAAAGCATAAAAATTCCAATCCATTTCCATACTCATGATACAAGTGGAAATGGTGTTGCAACATTGCTTAATGCCTCGGAAGCAGGTGTAGATATTGTTGATGTAGCAATAGACTCTTGGTCTGGCTTCACATCGCAACCTAGTTTTGGTGCAGTTTTAGAGTCTCTTGATGGTAATAAAAGAGACCCAAAAATTTCTTCTGCTGTAGTCAGGACTGCTGCAAATTATTGGGAAGGTGTTAGAAAACAATACCAACCTTTCGAAAGCAAAACTCGCACTAGTATGTCAGAGGTTTATTTACATCAGATGCCAGGTGGCCAGTACACTAATTTAAGAGAGCAAGCAAGGTCAATGGGTATTACAGACGAGAGATGGCCAGAACTTGCATCAATGTATGCCGAAGTGAACAAAATATTTGGCGATGTAATTAAAGTTACACCTATATCTAAGGTTGTTGGTGATATGGCAATTTATATGTTGGCAAATAATATTCAAATTCAAGATGTTTTAGACCCTAAAAAGGATGTTGGCTTTCCTGCATCAGTCATAGAATTCTTTAGTGGCCGATTAGGTCAACCATATAAAGGCTTTCCAAAAGAACTCCAAAAGAAAATTTTAAAAGGAAAAAAACCAATTAATTACAGATTTGGATCTAAGTTACCCTCATTAAAAATTAAAAATAGAACGAAGGAATTGGAAAAGAAGTATAGTGAGACTATTTCAGAGAAAGATACAATTTCACAAATATTTTTTCCTGAAGTTTTTGATGAGTATATAAAACACAAAAAGAAATTTGGCAATACTAGTGTTATTCCAACATCAAACTATTTCTTTGGAATGAATACAGGAGAAGAGATATACGTTTCTATTGAACCTGGTAAAACACTTATAATTAGATATTTCACTCTAAGTGAGCCAAACGAAAAAGGATTTAGAACAGTATATTTTGAATTGAATGGCCAAGCCAGATCAGTCGATATTAAAGACAATTCCATAGCAGTGGATGATTTAGCTAAAGAAATTGCCGATCCAAGCAACAAGGATCATGTTGCTGCCCCAATCCCCGGTTTACTTGTAGATGTCGCTGTTACTGAGGGAATAAAAGTACCAAAGGGTGCCAAATTATGCACTATTGAGGCCATGAAAATGGAAACAGTTATTTACTCAGACCAACCTGGTATAGTTGAGAAACTTTATGTAAAAGCTGGAGAAAATATCGAAGCCCAGCAGCTTTTATTAATTATAAAATAATTTTTTGTTAAATAATATGATATCTATTTACCGTGGTTAAAAAAATTATAACAGCTAAACACAGGGGTTTCTGTGCTGGCGTTGAAAGGGCTGTCGAGATGGTTGAAAAAAGTCTGACAAAATATGGTGCCCCTGTTTATGTTCGCCATGAAATTGTTCACAATAAATTCGTTGTGAACAACTTAAGAGAAAAAGGAGTTGTGTTTGTAGACTCGTTAGAGGAAATACCTAAAAATACAAAACAGCCAGTGATTTTTTCTGCACACGGCGTTGCACAGAGAGTAATTAACAAAGCTAAAAACTATAATATGCTATTTTATGATGCTATTTGTCCTTTAGTCAGCAAGATACACAAAGAAATAATACAATTAGAAAATAATGATTACAAAATATTAATGATTGGTCACGAACACCATCCTGAGGTTGAGGGAACTGCCGGGCAATTAAAAGATATTGCCAACCTAACATTAGTTCAAAATATCGAAGACGTTGATAAACTATACTTTCCTCTCAACCAAAAACTTGCCTATATAACTCAAACAACATTATCAGTATTTGATACACAAGAGATTGTTGAAGCTCTTGAAAAAAAATATCCCTCAATTCTAGCGCCCAAGAAATCTGACATCTGCTATGCTACTTCTAATAGACAATTATCTGTGCAAGATATGTCAAAAAATGTTGATGCTTTCTTTGTAATAGGAGCACACAATAGTTCAAACTCCATTAGGCTAGTTGAAACTGCTAAAAGATTTGGTTGTAAACACAGTGAGTTAGTAGAAAATATAAATGATTTTGATTATTCAATTTTGTCAGAGTTTAACACTATAGGTTTAACAGCTAGTGCTTCTGCACCGGAAGAACAATTAAATTTATTTATCGAAGAAATAAAAAAAGTATATACAATTGAGGTTTTAAACTTCAAAGAAGATGAAAATATAACATTTAAGATTCCAAATTTTCTTAATTAAACTTTCTTCTATAAAATATATCTACCAAAGTCATGTGTGGAAGTGTCAAAGCCGCTAAACCAATAAATAGTGTTTTGATGAAAGACTCCTCAAAAGAGTAATTATTATAAAGGTAGATGATAGCTATACATCCCCCAATCCAAGTTAAGACTGTAAAAGCAACAGTAGTTATCGTAACAAATTTATTATTAGATAGGTATTTAGATGTATCCTTTAATATTGACCTTATGTGTTTAAAAGTGTGGATTAAACAAAAATAAATAGAAAAACCAACAAGTGGCTCAGTATAAAAAATGATCAGTAATATTACTAAAATCTCTAAAAGACCCCTCCTTAATATTGGTATTTTGTATGCTAAGTAAAAATATCTAAATAAAAGACAAATGTAGCAAAGATATACAATTACAAGATAGTCTTTTAATTGGCTAAAAGATGAATTAGATAAAAAAATAAATATTTCAAATGTTTCGTTAGTATGAAAAAAAATAATTCCAAACACAATATTTAGGCCGTGTGTCAATGATATTGACCATTTATATTTTCTTAATTCAAGATAAGACCAATCGCACAATCCAAAATGAATTACACTCATGAAAATAAATAAGAATAAAGAAACTATTGGAAAGTAGATCCAAAATACAATTACAGCTGCTGATATAATTAAATATAAGGTTACAAAAATAAAAAAATCTCTCTTCGTTCTATATCCTAGTAAAGCTGCCACTGCCCCATCAAATGATCCGTGCGGAACACCAATAAATGAAACCAAACAAAGAGCAAGTAGCGAGATAAGGCTCAGTTCGTACATTTAATTAATAATTGTGCGCAAAGCAGCATTTATAAATTTAATTTTAGGCATTGACATAACGACTTTTAATTTTGTTCTAAGTTTAGATACACCCATCATAAATGATGCAAATTCATTCCCGTTTAAAGAATTTGCCATGTTAATAAAAACTTTCTCTGTTCCTTTATTTTTTTGTAAATAATTAACAAAGACTTTATCCATCCATTTATCAAAAATGGAGTGATGTTTTTTTTTATTACTCTTTAATAAGTTTTTAAGAAAAAAAGAAAATGCATATCCAGTTGATATCTTGGTAGCCCCACCTCGTGAGCCGATATTAATGTAATTTTCACTTGATTTGTTCTCAATATCATACATTGGCAGCGCCCCTTTTTCTTCATCAACTATTTTATATTCAGATATATTTAATTTCGTCTCAATGTACTCCATTATCTGATTTTGATACCAATCGTCTTTTTGTATTTCAGAAGAAAAAACTGTTGACTCAATTAACGCTCTATTTTCACTTATTGGTAAACAATACATAAAATGCAACCCCACTTTTTGATCAACACGAAAATCCATTAAAGTTATATTATCACTATTTATCAATTGTTTTGTATCTATGAGGTATCCAAAAAAATGTTGTTTTACTCTTTCATTTTCTAATTTTGGTGTTCGGGAGTCATAAACCTTTTTAGCAAAAATTTTCTCTCCATTATCTAGGTGGATTTCAAAATATTTCTCTAAATTATTAATACTTTGAACATTTAATTCTTTTATTGATAGGTTTTTTAAGCCATCTAAACAGTAATCTTTCCAATCTTGGTATCTAATCGTGCAATAAGGCAAATCCTTAGTTTCGTGTGTAATATGATTATTTGCTAGATAAAAGTTCCATCTAAACCATTTTTTTTGTGTAAGAGTATCAAAATTTTTCATCCAATCTGTCAGCCAAAACGCAAAAAAATTATTCCTTTTGTTATAAAAATTTTTATCTATTCCAATTAGACTATAATTTGTTCCTTCATACTTTAATTTTGCAGTAGCTAGGGCACTGGCACCCATACCTAAAAATGCGATATCATATATTTTCATTTTTAAAAGAGTTCCTAATAGGAATGTAGGATTTATAAATATTTTTTAAAAATAAAAATTCAGGTATAGATGTAATTGTAACCCACAATTTTTCTAATTTATTCAAATAAACTCTTTCAAACTTATAGGTATAACCATCATTCTTAATTTTTTCTCCAATACCTTTATAAATTTTTGCTGCAAAAAATATTGCTAATCTAGTTCTAAGAGGAATAAATTTCATACCAGAAAAACCATTAGCATAGAATTTATCTGAGAGTTCTATTAAATTTTTAATAGTTAGCTCAATCAATCTTTTTTTTTGATCATCTAAATCATTGTCCATAAGGTCATTTACCGAGATTTGTCCCAACCACTCCTTTGGTAGATACAATCTATTCATTTTTGCATCCTCGTAAACATCTCGTGCTATATTTGTTAATTGCATAGCAATACCCAAATCAATAGCATGCTTTCTCGCTTCAGTATCTTTTGTATTTATTATTGGTAGCATCATTAGGCCCACTGTTCCAGCAACCTTGTATGAGTAATCTATTAAATCTCTCTCATTATTTATTCTGACCTTTTGCTGATCACTGATTAAGCCATCTATTAGATCTTTTAAAATATCAAGATTAATATGATTTTGTTTAAAAAAAGTATTTATCTCAGATTCCACATTTTCTTTTACCTGTTTAAATAAATCTTTTATTTGAGAGGAGGTATCCAATTCTGAATTATCTGCTAGATCGTCTAAGTAGCGACATATGCTATAGAGCTTTGAAGCTGTGATTCTACTTTTTTTTGGTAAAAAAATGCTTGCCCAGTAAAAACTTTTACCCTCTGATTTAATGCTATAGGTGTTTGTTTTAAAAGTTGTCACTTTAATGACTAACTTTGAAATCCTTAATTATCAGTTTCTCAATTACTTTTGCAGAGCACAATACACCAGGTATTCCAGCACCTGGATGTGATCCTGCTGCTGAAAAATACAAATTTGGTATCTTTTTATCTTTGTTGTGATATCGAAACCATGCTGATTGAGAAAAAATCGGTGCAACGGAAAAGCCAGCTCCATATTTTGATCTATAATCATTTTTAAAATCTTCAGGAGTCATCCAAAATTCTGCCTCTATGTTTTCTTTTAACCCAGGCATAATAGTTTTATCTAAAGCTTCAACTATCCTATCCTTAAGTTTTGGACCCTCTAAATCCCATTGAACATTTCCTTGAAGGTTTGGAACAGGACATAATACATAAAAACTATCGCATCCCTCAGGTGCAAAAGTATCATCTGTCGCTGTTGGACGATGAAGGTAAAGCGAAAAGTCATCAGTCAAGATCTTTTTCTCAAAAATATCGTGAAGGAGCTCTTTATATCTTTCAGACATCCAAATAGTGTGGTGAGCAACATCAGAAAATTTTTTCCTTGATCCAAAAAAAAGAACATAAAGACCCATAGAGTAATGTGTAAATTTCTTAGGCTTAAGAAGGCTATCCCTAGAGTATTTCGATGGTAACATTTCACTGTAAACTGTTGGAGGGTCCGCATTGCATATTATAAGATCTGCAGATATTTTCCTTCCATTAGTAAGAACCACATCTTCAGCTTTGCCGTCTTTAATGGAAATCCGTTCTACATCGGTTTCTTTTCTAATTTCAATACCTTGTCTTATCATTAAATTTTCTAACTCTTTTACAATTTTACCAGTACCACCCATGCAAAAGTGCACCCCCCACTTTCTTTCAAGATAGTGTATTAATGCATAAATAGAAGTTGTAGTAAAAGGATTGCCGCCAACTAACAATGGATGTATCGAAAATGCCTTTCGTAGATACTTATTTTTTAATTTGCTATTTACCAATTGACTAACTGTTAAATAACTTTTGAGTTTAATTAAAGATGGTATTTGTTTTGCCATCTCCCAAAAAGAAATAAAGGGTTTATCTGATAACCTTTCAAAACCTATCTCAAAAATATCTTTTGATGTTCTTAATAGTTTTTCATATCCATTAACGTCATTTTCATCAAATTTTCTTATTTCGTTATTTGTGTCTTCTATAGATGGTCGATAATCAAAAGTTTTTCCATTGTGAAAGTAAAATCTGTACCAAGGATCTAAGGATTTAAAATTTAAGTAATCTTTTAAGTTTTCACCAAATAATTCAAAAAGTTCTTCAAATAAAAAGGGCGCTGTTATAACAGTTGGTCCAGCATCGTGTCTATAACCATCTTTTTCGAAAACTCTTGCTCTTCCACCAAGCATGTTTAGTCTTTCAAGCAGCGTGACATCAAAACCAAGTTTTCTGCACCTTAAGGCAGCAGCTAGTCCTCCAAAACCCCCACCAATAACTACAACTCTCTTACTCAAGATAGTTAAAGTATATGAAATTTAGACAAAAAAAAACCAGGCAAGTTAGCCTTGCCTGGTTTAAATAGGTTATAAAGCTTTATTAAGCTTTTTTGCCTGAAGACGCTACTGCAGCAGCCCAAATAACTGCGACAAAAGCAATCTTATTCACAACGTCAGCAACGTTATAGATAACGTTTAGAGTCACAGCATCAGCTCCTCCAGTTAAGTAACCGAAGAAATATCCTAATGGATAAATTGCCCAACCAACTGTAACGATCCATCTCATTGTGTTGAAAGCTGTTTGAACAGCTGCAGGACATTTGTCAGCAGCAGCTTTACCAGCTTCACCAGCAAAAATTTCATATAAAATGTATGCCCAACCAGCTAGACCTACAATGAATCCTGCCCATGCGTTGATGAAGCCAGCTTCACCAGCATAACCAGCAACAAGCATCACTAAAGTACCGATTAACAGTCTCCAGAAAATACCAGCTGACACTGCAGCAACTGCAGCAAGGATAATGTAGAATTCAATCATCTGTAATGGAACAGTGATTAACCAGTCAACATATCTATAAACAGTAGGTGTATCACCTGTTGTTACCCATACTTCTCTCATATAGAAGTAGTGTACTGCGGCAACTAGACAAACAAGACCACCAAGTGCAAGAGATGTCTTCCACTTACCTGATACGTTGTTAGTTTCTAGAAAAAAGAATGCAGTAGCGGCAACCATACACATTGAGATAACCCAAAAAGATATCCCAACAAAGTCGTCTGGCGCTAAGCCAACGCTTGCAGAAGCTATTCCTGGCAGTGCTACAAGAGCAGCTGTTGGGATAGCCATAGATTTTAAAAACTTAATCATTGAGTACTCCTTTTCTTAAGTTCTAAAACTTATAACAGAATCCTAATTGTAAGGATTAGTTAATTGCAGGGGATTATAGGTATAAATTGCAAAAAAAAAATACCTAATATGACTTTTATTAATATATTTTGGGAGTATAGTGGGTAAAAAAATGGCTATTTTTCAAGATAGTGTACTGTTTAATGGGTTTTTATTCTTTTTATCCACACTATTGCTATGGATAATACTGAAATTCAATAAAAATTACATAAATAACAAAAAAACTAAGAAAATCATAAATTTCTTTGTTTACCTTGTTTTTATAGGTGTAATTGTATTCATTTTCGATAATCACACCTCTCATTACTTGGATAACTTTTAATTAATGAAAATAAATGAAAACTTCGAGAAAAAGCAAATCAAATCATTTTCTTTGAATTTTGATAAAAAGCTTATTAGACATATCCAAAAATTAAAGTCACCAGATAAACGAATTAAAAAGGCAATGATTTATTTTGCCAAAACTGGTGGAAAGAGGATTAGACCGTTCCTGCTTTATCGAATGGGTTCATATTTAAATATAATGCCGAAAATATTAGATGACTTTGCCCTTTCGATTGAATGTGTTCACCTGCACTCTTTAATACACGACGATTTACCGTCTATGGATAACGATGACTATAGAAGGGGTAAATTAACCGTGCATAAACAATTTGATGAGGCCACTGCTGTCTTAGCAGGAGATATGTTTCAAGTTTTGTCAGTAAAAACGTTAGTAGAGTCAAAAAATCTCTCTGATAATCAGAAAATCAAATCAATACAGATGCTTTCAAAAGCTAACGGTATGCAGGGTTTAATAGCTGGACAATCCATGGATATTTACATGAAAAAAAATTCTACTATAAAGGATATAGAGAAAATGCATCATTTAAAAACTGGTGCATTATTTAGCTTATGCTTCAATCTTCTTCTAAACGTAAAAAAATTAAATGAAAATAAAAAGAGAGAGCTAAAAAAAATTGGAGATACAATTGGAAAAATTTTTCAAGTTACTGACGATATGCTTGATAGATGGGGAAATGAGAAAAAAGTTGGAAAGAAAATTAAAAAAGACTCACAAAAAGCAAATATTGCTTATAAGCTTAATCGTACTGAATGCACTAGGCATTTAAGACTGATTCAAAATAGAAATTACAAAGCAATGCAAAATTTCTTTAATAAAAAGAGGGAACCCTTGCTATATATGTCGAGTCTTGTTAATTTTATCGTTAACCGTATTAGATGAATAATCATTTTTATAAATATGAAATAACACATAGCCAATGACAATAAATGAAAATGATCTAACGAATGCTCGAACTGATTGGGGAGAAGGCATGATTGGAATTTCACAAGCTTATGAAAAAAAAGGTATTGATCAAGCTACTTTAGTTGCAAACAAAATGTTAGATAATCTTTATGGGTTTGAGTTAGGAGCAGTATTATTTAAACCAACTCTGAGTGGCGGTAATCAAACATTTCGATTAGACAAAGAGGGGGCGCTTTCATACTTTGTTGGAAATAACCCAAAGTACCCTAAAGACAGTGGGTTTGGAATTAAAGATTGGCTCGAAGTTAAATCAGAAACATCATCTGTGTTTATAGATCAAAATGTAGCAATGTGGATGGGTTGGGTAACGTTGATTAACAAAGAAGGAACCGCTGTTAAAGTTGATAAGAGCTGGGGATATAAAAAAACCGAAAATGGTATATTAAAAATAGTTTTGCATCACTCTTCGCTGCCATATAAAGCTTGAGTAAATATTTATTTTTAGAAAATCCAAAATTCATTAAACTTTTTACATAGAGTAAGCTTTTAAAAATTCTTTTAATGTAAATCTAATTATCGTCAACTTTTACTATGTGTTCTATTGGACTTCCCTTAATAGTAAACTGATCATGGAGATAGGAATGAATTGTAATTTTGATAAAGTTTTCTTTCAGATTAAAAAAACGTTGAGGTACGTGTACCCAGTTAGAATAAATTCTTGTGACTCTTATATCATTTATAAAAAGCTGTAAATATCCTGAGTTTGAAATATTTTCACCTCCAATTTCTGAAGGGTTTAGGTTAAAATTTTTTAAATCAATAAAAATATTGTAACCATCAATTTTATCTTTGATGACTTTTAAATTAATTGAAGGGAAAGGCTTATCAGCATCTATCTTATTTCCTGGATGATGAGCAAAACAATTTATTGAGAAAAATAAAATAAATATCCCATACTTTAATTTCATAATTAAGAATTATATTATTTATTATTAAACTATTATCTATTTTAAATATCAGTACACAAATCTTTTGAGTATGTTTCGATAAACAAATTCTTTTTATAGTTGTAAATCGTAATATTTATTATTGTTTTATCTACAGATCTGTTTTGTATAAAGATTCTACAATTATCAGTGTTATATCTGTGGAATTCATAAACACTCTCAATTTTTGAAAAATCAACTTTTCCATAATTTAAAATTAAATCATTTAGCGATTTATTTAAAAATAGTTCTACACCTTTGAAATGCTCAACAATTTCATCATTTACCTCAACAGTTTCCTCTACTTCAGGGGTATATATAATTTTAGGTACAGGTTCTGGTTTTATTGCTTTCTCTTCTACATCAGTTGTTTCACAGCCTGTTGCTATTATCAAAAAAGAAATAAAAATAAAATATTTAGATAATTTAATTACATTCATCAAACTTTTAAATCAATAAGAACACAAATTGCTCATGCAATTTCTATATTAAAAACACAATAAGACAATCAAAACAAATATCTTACATACTTTTTTCATCTAAATATTTAGTTTATAATCTTCTTTGTGAGAATTAAATACGAGCAACCATCTGTTTGTCATCAATCATATAAAAGTGTTCTAGGTCAAAGACCAATTTGGGATTGGAGGCACGATAAGCTGTTATGGGTGGATATTTATGAAAATAAAATAATTGAAACAGATCAAGATAATAAAGAGGAACGTCACTATTCAGTACAAGACGGTGTGACCAATATTCTTTTACAAGACAATAAAAATTATATCATGAGTTCATACGACTCTCTTTATTCAATTCATCCGTCATTATCTAAAAAACAGCTTCTAACAAAGATCAATTTTGAAAGTCCAAATAATAGGATTAATGATGCAGATATAGATTTAAATGGACAAATTTGGATATCAACAATGGATATTCAGCAAAAGACTCAGACTGGAAAAATTATATGTCATGACTCCAATTTAAAACCAATTTACTCAGACAACTCCTATATTATTTCAAATGGGCCAGTTTTTGACTACGAGAGAAATGTAGGTTATGTAACTGACTCTATAAAAAGAATTATTTATATTTTTTCTATCAATGATTTGTCAGGCAATGGAATAAATAAAAAAGTTTTTCTTTCCATGAACAAAATCGATGGAAACCCAGATGGAATGACAGTTGATAAAAATGGTAACCTATGGGTAGCAATGTGGGGAAGTGGCAAAGTTTGTTGTTTTGATAAAAAAGGTTCACTTAAGTTAATTTTACAACTTCCTGTTTCAAAAGTAACAAGTTGCACTTTTGGTGGCAAAAATCTCAATGAGCTTTTTATTACAACTGCATCTGTTGGGCTCAATGACATTGAAGCAGAAAGACAACCCCATGCAGGAAAACTGTTTAAGTTTGTTACTCAAGAACAAGGTTATGCATCAAATTGTTATAGATCTGAAAATATCCCCGATTTGTATCATTAAATATGAAATTTAATCAATCCCAGATTAGTGAAATAATTCAAATGGCTTGGGATGATCAAACAGATTTTAGCCATATCAAAAAAATTTATGAAATTGATGAGGGTGATGTTAAAAAAATTATGAAAAAAAATATTAAACAAAAAAGTTATGAAATTTGGAGAAAGAGAATTCACCAAAGAAGTGCCCAAAAGACACAACTAAAAGGAAAAGCTAATGTTTAAAGCATTATTTGGAGCAGGATGTTTTTGGGGTCCTGAAAAAAAATTTTCTGAGATCAAAGGTGTGATTGAAACCCAAGTAGGCTACTCTCAAGGCTTAACTGATAAAACTTCTTACGAAGAAGTTTGTAAAGGTAATACAAACCATGCCGAAGTCGTTTTCTTAAAATTTGATGAAAATCTCGTTTCATATACTAACCTTGTGGAGTTTTTTTATCAAATTCATGATCCAACAACTTTAAATCAACAGGGCCCAGATCGAGGATCTCAATACCGATCATTGATAGGCTACTATGATAAAACTCAATGTGAAATAGCAAAGCAGATCACAGACAAGTTGAACGAAAGCCAATTTAATCAAAAAATTACTACGATTATAGAACCCGTAAAGAATTACTGTCCTGCTGAGGATTATCATCAAAAGTATATGGAAAAAAAATACTCTTTTTTAAATTTTTAAATCGGAGAGTAGGGATAAATTATTTTTGGGAATTTATAATTAGATTTTTTCTTATAATGCTTTTTAATAAAATAATTTGATTTCAATTTTGTTGGCGAAATAATTTTATTTTTAATAAAGGTAAATTTAGAAATTTTTTTTATTTTTTCTAATCCATTTCCTATTAAATAATAGTTTTGACTCAATATATCTACAAGATTTGAGTCAATTTTTAAAGTTTTTGTCTTTCCAATTAATCTCCCTGAAGTATCAATCTGTTGAATAGCTAAATCTTTTCTATTTGTGTCAATCACACACAAGACATTTTTAGTAAGTTTTTTGTTAATACCTAAAAAGAAATGCTCAAAGATAGAATAACCCACAATTTCTACTTTATGATCTATAAAAAAGCCTTTCATAAGTGAGTGACAATTTCTTATTGCTGTAAAGCGTGCTGGTCCATAATTTAGATGCAATTTTTTGATATGATCAGCCTTTATTTTTGTCTTAGACACCAAGTTTTGTAGCAATTCCGATAATATTTTTTCATGTCCATACTCACTTTTTACAGTTTTATCCCAAATGATTTTTTCATTTTTAAATAAAGTAATTGAACAGTATGATAAAGAGCTATCGATGCCGATTTCAAAATTTTTTACTTTACTGATCATTTTTGTGTCAAATTTTACTTTTCCAATTAGTACATCCTATGCAACAAGTGTGAATGATACAATTCCAAATAATATTCTAATGTATCATCGATTTGGTGAAAATAATTATCCCTCAACAAATATACGCGAAGAACAATTAGTAAGTCATCTAGAGTATTTAAAGGATCAGGGGTTTAATTTTATCTTAGCTAGTGATCTTTTGTTTGAAGATAAATTACAAAAAAAAACAATTTCGATAACTGTAGATGATGCTTATTTATCATTTTTTGAGGTGGGATTACCTATTTTTGAAAAGTATGAAATACCAGTCACTCTTTTTTTAAATACAGAAAACGTTGGTGGACAAAATTATATGAATTGGACTCAGCTTAAAAGTGTACTAAGTCGTGGTGTGGATATTCAAAATCACACACACTCTCATTCAAGTTTATCTAGTCTAAGTGAAATTGAAATTGTAAATGAAATAGAAAAATCACAGAATCTTATTTTTGAAAATTTAGGTATTACTCCAAATTTATTTGCTTATCCTTTTGGTGAAAATAGCACTACGGCACAACAAATAGTTTCTCAGTATTTTGATGCTGCATTTGGACAACATTCAGGCGCCTTTTCAATTAATCAAAAATATTTTATTCCAAGATTCCCCCTAAATGAGAATTATGGATCTATTAATCGAATAAAAGATGCATCAAGTGTTTTACCTTTCAATAATGTGCTTATTGAACCTAGCAACCCTTATCAAGGTGAGCCTATCACTAGATATGCTTTAGATTTTAACGAGGACTCTTCCAACATAAATTGTTTTATAAGTGATTTTCAAGGATCATTTAATCCAACAATTACAAATCTTAATAATAAATTATTAGTTGAGCTTAATCGTTTACCTGTAAAAGGTAGACTTAGGTTCAACTGCACAAAAGTCAATAATGGTATTTTCTGGTTTGGTTATCAGTATTTAGTTAATTAAATTTAAATCGATCAAATTCTTGAAGATTATTTGAAGCAATGATCAGCTCTAATTTATCGACATATTTATCGCCGATTTCAGCATAGGCTGCTAAATATTTCACTTTCATACTAATAGGATCTGTGTATTTTATGCGCTCGTCAATTCGTCTAATGACACGAAAATTATAATAAGCTTGATGAGTATTGATGTTAAACATATACGCTTCAACACTCTCTGATAAATTTTTAAATTTTAAAACTGCGTGAGATTTATCCTCATCCCTATCTTGAGGAATGATTCCTTTGTCTTCACTTGTAGTCCACTGACCATAAAGAGCATTACCCTCAGTTGCAAATCTAGACTGTCCCCAACCACTTTCAATAATTGCTTGTCCAAGAGCTAGTGACACTGGAATAATATTAATACGTTGTTTAAGTTTTCTAAAAAGTTTTGTGTTAATTTCGCTATAATCTAATTTATATTTTTTTGATAACCTAATAATCTCATCAGTTTCGTTTTTATTTAATTCTTTTCTAGCAAATTTTTTTTCTATATTTATTACCATTCTTCGTTCTTGCATAATTAAGGTATTCGAATTGTAAATCAAAGGAAGTGTTACGAGGTAAAATAGTTTTTTCTTTGTCGGAACATCTTGTATTTCTGAAAAATCATCAGGTAACTCTGATATTATAGGAAGATGACCGATATTTTCTTGAGTTAAAATTTCAGGAATAAAATTATTTTTTTTATAATATTTATTTAAATCAACCCAATTATGAAATTCTCCTGCGTTGAGAGATGAATTTAATAAAAATCCAAAAAAAAAAAGTAAAAGACTAGACTTCAACGGGTCGTACTTCACGGACTTCGGGAATATAATGCTTTAGCATATTTTCAATTCCCATTTTTAAAGTTGCCGTTGAACTTGGACATCCCTGACAGGCCCCTTGCATTTGTAGAAATACAACTCCCTCATTATATTTGTCAAATATGATATCTCCACCGTCCATAGCAACAGCTGGTCTCACTTTACTATCTAGAAGTTCTTTGATCTTTTTTACAACATCACTATCGTTCTCATCAATTGTATGTCCAGTTGATGCAGATTGCTCTGAGATAATAGGTTTGTTCATTGTAAAGTGCTCAATGATACAACCCAAAATTGCAGGTTTCATAAGCGTCCAATCATTATCTTTGCCTTTAGTTATAGTGATAAAGTCAGACCCAAAAAAAACACCCTCAACTCCTTTAATGTTAAACAAGTTCATTGCCAAAGGTGAATTTGAGGCAGATTCTTGGTTTTGATAAAACATAGTTCCATCTTTCATGACCTCTTTTCCTGGCAAAAACTTTAAGGTTGCAGGGTTAGGCGTTGGTTCAGTTTGTACGAACATTGCTAATAATATGTCTATAAAATTGGAAATTTCAAGCCAAAGTGTCTATCTAAAACCTACTATCTTATAGACTTCTTTGAGAATAGGGCCTGAAATTGTGGATGCTTTTTCACTGCCCATATTTAGGACTTTATTTAATTCATCCTTATTACTGAGAAGATTTAATATCTCGGTTCTAATTGGTCCTATGACTTGAATT
Source organism: uncultured Alphaproteobacteria bacterium (assembly GCA_902632575.1). The sequence continues at coordinate 38,782 of CACPCY010000003.1, forward strand.
AATTTGTCTGCAAGGTCATTTTTTAGTTTTGAGTATTCTTTGCCAGCATAACTTTCCAGAGTTTTTTCTATTCTTTCATTCGAACAAGCGGACAATATATTGATTAAATTTAAGCATTCAGGTTTATTTTGTAATTGATTCTTGTCATCAGGAATAAGGTCTGAGTCAGACTTTGCCTTTTTTATTTTAGAGCTTATTTCATCATCACTATCAGTTAATAAAATTCTAGAAAATTCAGATGCATCAGATTTTGACATCTTTTTAGTTCCATCTCGAAGGCTCATTACTCTTGTCGCGTTTCCATAAATAAGTGGTTCTGGCAGTGGAAAAAAGTCTACCTTAAAATCATTATTGAATTTTTGCGCAATATCTCTTGATAGTTCTAAATGTTGTTTTTGATCATCACCCACTGGAACATGTGTTGCAAGGTAAGCAAGAATATCTGCGGCCATTAAGTTTGGATAAACCATTAAACCAACACTTACATTTTCTTTATTCTTTCCAGCTTTATCTTTGAACTGTGTCATTCTATTAAGCCAACCAATTCGACTGACACAATTAAATACCCAAGCAAGTTGAGAGTGTTCTGCTACACTTGATTGTTGAAATATAATTTGTTTTTTATAGTCCACTCCTGCTGCGATAAACGATGCTAATACCTCAAGTGTGTTTGAGCGAAGTTCAGCTGGATTTTGCTCAACAGTAATGGCGTGCTGGTCTACAACACAATAAATACATTCAAATTCTTCTTGAAGCTCTACAAAGTTTTTTATGGCACCAAGATAGTTACCTAAATGCAGGGTTCCTGTTGGTTGAACACCAGAAAAAACTCTTTTTTGGAAACTGCTCATATTCAAATATTATTAAAATTGATATCAGAATTATCTAATAATATCGAGGGACTAAAATTTATTAACATAAAAAACCTAAAAAATAGACATCAAATCCTTTTCAATTGATTTGAGTAATTTTTCATCTTTAATTTTTTGGTTATCGCTATTTGTTAATTGAAAAATATCGAAAACCTTTTCCCCGTATGTGGAGATTTTTGCTGATTGGACACTTATTTGTTTGTCATGAAACACTCCTAAAATATCCATTAACAATCCAGGTCTATCGCCAGATAATATTTGAAAAGTAGTTACTTGCTTACTCATATCGTTATCAATTGTGATTTGAGGATTGACTAAAAGTTTGTGTTTATCTTTGCCTAATATTTTTAAGGGCTTAAAGTCTCTTTCATCCAAAGCGTTCATTACATGTTTAGCTGCTCTTTTTTGTTCGTTTAAATCTAAAACACCTTTATTTAAAAAATTGGTTATCCAAAAGACATCTATTACCTGATTATTATTTAAAGATATTATTCTAGAACTAAGAATATTTGATTGAGAGTGTGTAAACCCAGAAACTATATCTTTTAATATTCCTGGTCTATTTTTACTTGTTACAACGACAGCACTATATTCTTTATTTTCATAATTAAGAAAATTAACAGAGTTAATAATTTTTACTTTTTTATTTTTTTGGTAAATTTTAAAAATATCCACAATCATTCTTGAAGAAAAGGCTTCCCAAAATTGATTAGGAAATTCTTTAATCGACTTTTCTATAAACTTTTTTAAGTTAATATCTGATTGCTGCAATACTGATTTTTTTAATGACTCTTGGACAGAGGCTGAATAAGTTTTTGTATCTAAACCTCTTTGCAGAAAATCTCTTGCATTATAAAATAAACTTCTAAGTAGGCTTATTCTCCACTCGTTTAGAACATTTGGTCCAACAGAAGCAATGTCACATAAGGTAAAAAGAAATAATGAGTTTATTTTTTCTTCTGTATTTGCAACAGATGTAAATTTAGCAATTGCCTCAGGGCTTTGAGTGTCATTTTTAAATGCTTTATCACTCATTGCTAAATGATTTTCAACTAACCAAAGTGTTAATTCTTTTGCCTCTTTAGAGACAGGAAGTCTTTTGAGAATCTTATTTGTTAATTCTTTTCCATAGACAGAATGATTTTTTGGCCCCTTCTTTCCAATATCATGGAATAGTAACGCGAGGTGAAGGGCTTCTCTGTAATTTAATCTACTATAAATTTCATTATAAAAAGATTTTTGCCGTAGCTCACTCAAGTTGTGTAGTGTTAATAATAGATGTTCGTCTGTGGTGTAATGGTGGTAAATATCAAATTGAACCTGTCCCCAAACCCTCCCAAACTCAGGGAATATTTCACTAAATAAACGAGTATCGTTAAAGTCATGTAGCGCCTTTATGGGATTTTTCTTGGAAATAAATATATTTAAAAGTGACTGTATTTGATGACTATCAGTAGTTTTTTTTAAGATTTTTCTTTTTTCCTCTAATGTCTTAATAAAGCGAGGATGAATCAGCAAATTATGCTCCAGTGATTTTTCAAAAACTTTAGCCCAATTTAGTTGAAGGTTTCTAGGAGTGTTGTTTTTTAAATTAAGAAATCCTTTTTCAATAATAAATTCTTTTTCCAAAGATTTTGTCTTTGTAGGCTTTCTCTTATAAATAGTCTTAATAACCAAATCCTCCGGAAGCTTTGAATAAAAAGTTCTAAGGAGAGAATTAATTTTAGCAACATTGACAAATAAACTTTTCATAAAAACCTCAACTCCTTTTTCATTCTTTTTATCTTTATAAGAGAGTTTCTTTGAAATTTTTAATTGGTTTTCAATTGATAAAAGATCACCTTTATTTTCATTAAAAAAATGTATAAATGCTCGAATAGTTAACAAAAACTTCCATGAGTTTTTTAATTCTTTAATTTCATCCTTTGTATAAATATTGATTGATACTAAGTCTTCAAGTTTATAAATATTAAACATGAAGATCGATACCCATAATATGGTGTGAATATCCCTTAAACCTCCAATACCCTCTTTAATATTTGGCTCTAAGTTACTTTTAATTCCAATCTTATAATCATGTCTTTCAACCAACTCTTTGAGTTTTAATTCACTGAGTTTAAGAGGATTTAATTTGCCAATTAAAATCTTAATTGATCTTATGAATTCACCATATTGTATTTCATCCCCAATCAAATATCGAGACTCAATAAATTTTGTAATAGTCTTTATATCTTTTTTAGAGTCAATTAACGCTTGCTTAATTGTTAAAAAAGAAATTCCAACCTCTAGTCCAACATCCCAAAGTGAATTGTTTAAAGCCGTAATAAAACTTCTGATATTTTTATTTGATTTTTTATAAACAAACAATAAATCAACATCACTTTTTGGAGATAAATCTTGTCTTCCATATCCCCCAACCGCAATTAAAGTAAAATCTTCTACGGTGTATGTTTTTTTAATTTCGCTTACAATATCTTTTACAATTGTGTCGACTAAATCTGTGTGTTTTTGATTAAAATAAAAACCGTTATTACTTTTAGCTAGTTTTTTAAATAGCTTTTCCTTTTCCTGTTTGTATTTAGTTTTAAGCTGTGTGGGGTGTTTCATTTTAAGTTTATATTAAAGAAAAAAGCTAAAAATAAAGATTTTTTTTAATATTTCTAGAAATTACACATATAAAATTGTAATATCATCAAGTTTTAAAGGAAACACACCCCATCATGTTCGGTTTAAAAACAAGTAAAATATCATTATTTAGTGACACCAAAAAACTTGAAAAAGATATAGATGAATTTGTCAATATTCTTTCAGAAGTTGGTTTAGCATTTAAATCTATTGTCAGAACTTATTTAACACATTCTAAAAATGGAAACTTCGATGAAATGGTGGAAAAAGTCACAGAAATGGAAAGTAAGGCAGATACAATTACAAAAGAGATTGAACATGCTTTGTATGAGGAAACTTTAATTCCTGATGCAAGAAGTGACGTGCTGAGACTTTTAGAACATTTAGATGAGCTAATTGGAATGTAT
>CACPCY010000004.1 GCA_902632575.1 uncultured Alphaproteobacteria bacterium
AATACTACCTAGGTTATCTATAAATTTAAGAAAATATTTGTTATCAAATAGCTCTTGTTGTTCAAAATTTTCTTGAAATTCAATAACATTTTTTAAAATTTCTTTCGCATTTGATAGAGGTTTTATTTCTCCATTGATTAATAGTTTTGACTTTTGACTTGAATTAATTTCTCTTTCAACTATCAGGTAATCATCATCAATATTAATATTTAATTCATTAAGATTTTTTTTAATCAAACTGTTAATCTCAAATATCGCTTTAATTGAAGAAACTTCTTTATCTTTTAAATTAAGATTTTTTTGATTTTTTCCACCAAGTGCTAATTTAAGCCCTTCAATAATTATTGATTTACCAGCACCAGTTTCACCAGTAAATGCATTAAAACCATTTATAAAGTTAATTGATATTTTTTTTATTAGAAGAAAATTTTTAATTTCTAATGAAACTAACATTTAAATTATTTTAAAATTTCAATATCTGATTGTGTTGACTCATTTTCAATAAATATTTCTATTGGGTTATATTTTTCGAACCAATTTGGTTCATTATCAATATCATTTATATTATTTATTAAATTATAAATCTTACTGTACCAATTACTATTAGGAAAATTATAAGCTAATATCGAAGCATACTTTATAGACGTATCAATTTCATCTAAATCAAAATAGATTTTAGACAAATAAAATAATGTTTCAGATATTGAATTGCTAGAATTATGATTTTCATAAATATCCACTAAATATAATAAAGCCCCATTATAATTTTTTCTTTTAATATAAAACTTTGCTTTTTCTAATTTACTTTCTGCTAAATTATTATTAATAACTTGGATTTTAGTGATAATATCAATTTCATATATGCTATCTGGATAAGCGTTCAATATGAAAGTGAATTTATCTAAGGCTATTTCTGCATTTTGTTGACTATAATCTGATTTTTTAATTAAAACATAATATGTCATTGCTTCTAAATAATTTGCATAAACAATGTCACTACTACCAGGATAGTATTTTTTGTAATTTTCTGATAATGCCCTAGTTTTTTCATAACTCTTATTAATAAAATGAATATACGCTTTTAGAAGAATGCTCTTATTAGCGTATCTACTGCTTGGAAAAAGAACTTCAATCTTATTTAACTCAACTAATGCATTTTCAAGATTATCATTTGTTATATGTTCATTCGCAAGTTCAAATAGTTCTTTGTCATTTAACGTATTATTTTCAAATATATTTATTTGATCATTATAATTAATTGAATCATTAGATGAACAAGAAATAATAAATATTGATAAAACTAAAAGAATCAGATTTAACATTCATGAATTATAGCTTTAGAAGAAAAAATAAAACAGTCAAATATGTTGTTATCCACTATACTGGTATGAAAAGTATAAATTTAGCTTATCAAAAATTATCTAATAGAAAATCTAATGTAAGTGCTCACTATTTGATATCTGCTCAAGGAAAAATATTTAATCTATTATGTCCCAGATTTAAGGCATGGCATGCTGGCAAATCAAAATGGGAAAATAATAATAATATAAATGATTACTCCATAGGAATAGAATTAGAAAATCAAGGCCATGAACATGGGTATCAAAATTTCACAAAGAGACAGTATAATTCTTTAACATTATTAGTAAATTTTTTAAAAAAAAATTTTTATATTCATGATAAAAATTTTATTTTTCATTCTGATATTTCACCTGATAGAAAAAAAGATCCTGGTGAAAAATTCATATTAAATAATATTGGAATAAAAAGATTTAAAAATCTAAAAAAAAGAAGAAATACTAATCTAAATTTAAATAGCTTGTTAAAGTTTTATGGATTTCACCAATATTATATTAATAATTACAAAAGTTATTGCATAATGGCAGTTAAAAGAACACTTAATTATAAAACAATATCTTCAAGTGTATCTAAAAAATTCTTAAATAATTTTTATAATTTATTATTTAGTTAATATTGTGTATCATTATAATGGGTAGCGTGCAGTCGCTTTGTTTACAAAGAGGAAAGTCTGAGCTCACGTAGAAAGTGATAACGGATAACGTCCGTCGAGGGTAACCTTAGGGAAAGTGCAGCAGAAATAAACCGCCGTAAGGTAAGGGTGAAAAGGTGAGGTAAGAGCTTACCGGATACTTAAACTGTATCGCAATATGCAAACCCTATCACGAGTAAGATCAAATAGAGGCCTATACTTTTTCTACAGTTGGTCTGGGTTGATCGCTAGAGTTAGCCAGCAATGGTTAATCTAGATAAATGACTGCGGTTATTATTATAATACAGAACTCAGCTTACAGCTACCCATTACTATTTACTATTACCAAAAAATCCCATATAATCCCATAAAATACCATGTTAATGTTTCTATCCTCATTTTATGGAAATTTAGACTCCAAAAATAGAGTTGCTATACCATCCCCATTTAGATCTATTATAAATAATTCAAATGAAAAAACGTATATATTTAAAAGTTTAAAGTATGAATGTTTAGAGATTCACTTATCCTCAAAAATCAACTCTTTGATTAAAAGCTTTGATGAAAAGGATTTCTTTTCAAAAAAAAATGATCATTTTAAAACCGCAATACTGTCAGACTTAGAGGAAATATCTATAGATAAAGAAGGCCGATTTATTTTAAAAGATCAACTTCAAAAATTTTCAAAAATATCAAAAGAAATTATTTTTATCGGAAAAGGAAATCACTTTGAAATTTGGAAAAAACAATCTGGTGAAATACATAAAAAAAATTCAAGAGCAAAATTCAAATGATATTAGACAATCACATACCTATCATGACTAATGAAATTTTATCATTTATAGATGGAAAAAAAAAATTATCTATTTTAGATTGCACATTTGGTGGAGGTGGGCATTCCAAAATATTTTTAGAAAGAGGTCATTTCGTTACAGCTATAGATCAAGATAATAATTCGTTAATGATTGCAAAAAAGTTAAAAAAAAACTTTCAAAATATATTTTTTCACAAATCAAATTTTAAAGATATTGACTTATTAAAGCTTAAATTTAAAAAATTTAATTTTATATTACTAGATCTTGGTTTTTCATCTAATCAATTAGATAACAAAAATATTGGCTTATCATTTAAGATAAATGCAGATTTAAATATGAACTACCTTTGTCGCGATTTAAATGCATATAAAATATTAAATTATTATGACGAAGAGAATCTCCATAGAGTATTTAATTTATACGGTGAAATTAATCAGTCTAGAAAATTATCCAAATATATTGTTGAACAAAGATCCATTAAAAAGATTAAAACCAACTTTGAATTTATCAAAGTTTTAAGAAATAGTGGGGTTAATTTTAGATCAAAAAAAATACATTTCGCAACCCAAGCTTTTCAAGCACTTAGGATTGAAACAAACAATGAATTGGAGAACCTTCTTATATTTTTAAAAAAGGTACACAATTACATGAAATTAGATGGGCATTTAGCAATAATCTCTTTTCATAGCCTAGAGGACCGAATAGTTAAAAATTACTTCAGAGATAACAAAGTAAAAAAAAATAAAAAATTTAATAATAATAATTGGGGTTTTGAAATTTTAACAAAAAAACCTTTAACTACATCAAAATATGAAATTATTAATAATAATCGATCTAGATCTGCAAAATTAAGAGTTGGGAGATTTATAAATTGATTAATTATATCACAAAATTCATTTTAATATTTATTTTTATCATTTTATTTTTAAGTTTTAAAAATCAAACAAAAATAATGGAAAATAATTTGTCTTTACTAAAAAAAAATTATTATCATGAAATTCAAATCTTAACTAATAAAGAAATACTCCTTACTAAACAAATTAATGAACTAAAATTAAATGATGTTAAAGAATTAGAGTTTATTCAAGATAATAAAATCATTAAGTTTGATAGAAATGAGTTTAATGACTTTACCATTATAAAGGTCAATTATGTTCAATCTGAGTAATGAGACAGACTATAAATTACTTTATAAAACAAAAAATTATTACAATTTTTTTATTTTAACTATCTTATTTCTTTTTATTGCTATTTTTGTTCGACTAATTATTTTAAGTTTAGATAACGAAAAGAATAAGTCCCAATTTAGTTCAAGAGATACAGACCTAAAAGTATTACCGACTATTTATGATCTTAATAAAAAAACACTAGCATACTCTAGCTATAATTTCTCAGTTAAAAATATAAAAAATAAAGTATCATACTTAAGAAGAGATATACCTCTAAATGATATTTTAGAATTAATTTATAATGGTGATCCTTATATTAAGTTCGAAAAAATTCTTACAAGAAAATATCCATATAGCTCTATTACTAATAATATGATTGGTCATACAAATATTGAACATCAAGGAGTATCTCTAATTGAAAAATTTGTAGATAAAAATAGAAATGATATTGAACTTTCCTTAGATATCCAGATACAAAAGAAAATATATGACTCTTTGTTTAATGACGCAAATTATTTAAACCCAGATTATGCTATGAATGTTTTAATTGACCTGAGTTCTGAAGAGATTATTAGTAATGTTTTTTTAGATAACAGGGACTCAAATAGATTTGATCAAACATTATTACCTCTGAAGGATTTAAAATATGATTTTGGATCAGTTTTTAAAACATTTACAGTTTACTCTGCTATAAAAAATCAGAAAATTGAATTAAATGAGTACTTTGATGTAGATCAACCTGTATATATCGGAGATAAAATAATTAACGACTTCCCTAGAAACAGCGATATACCAATTCAAGTAAAAGACATATTAAAAAAATCTTCAAACAGGGGGGCAATTTTAATAAGAAGAAATTTAGACTGTCAAAACGAATTTAAATTTGATTTAGATCAAATAGGTCTTTTAAAATCAGCAAAAATTGGATATGGCTTAATATCTGTTGAGCCAACTGTAAATAACTTTAAGGGAAGATACTGCGATAATATTCCTTTTGGTTATGGTCTATCTGTAACCCCGATACAATTAATAAACGCTTATGGAAAAATAATAACAGGTAGAAATAATTTCCAAGCTACTTTTGAAAAACAAAAAAAGAAAAATAAAAATCAATATAATCAAGTTTCTAGTACTATTAACAAACTATTATTTTATGCTAATGAAACAAATGATGACCTTTACAATGACTTTTTAGTTGCTGGTAAAACAGGTACAGCTGATCAAACTCTTACTAATGGTGAAACAATTCAAAATGTTACATATATTAGTTTTTTCCCATACAATAATCCAAAATACCTGAATTTAACATTCATGCAAAACCCTAGAGAAAAGTATGGTAAACACATGACAGCTGGAAATACAGTAAAGCCGTCATTTTTTAATATTTTGAGAGAAATTTATATGTACCTTGATTTATCTATAATTAATACAGACAGTACAGATATTTAATGAACTTAAATGATTTAAAAGATAGAGGTTATAATATCGTCTCAAATTGGCAAGAATGTAACACAAAATCTATTTTCATATTAGTTACTAATGACTTAAAAAAAATTATAAGATACGAGAAATTAGCTACAAAAAAGAAATGTAAATATATTATTTGTGATATTAAATTCAAAAATAAGATTAAACAAATCCAAACTAAATTTTTTTTTTATAAAAACCAAAATGATTTGTTTGAAATAGCAAAAATCTTTTACAGTTTTGGTAATGGTAAAATTATATTTGTTACAGGCACAAATGGTAAAACCTCTATTGCCTATGGGGCAAATATATTATTTAATATTAATGGACATAAGTCTTGCTATATTGGAACATTAGGTTTTTACATTAATAAAAAAAAAATAAAGAGTTTAAAAAATACTACACCATCATACTTTGAAATACTTAATTTACTTCAAATAGCAAATAATCATAAAGTTAAATTTGTATTTATCGAGGTTTCAAGCATTGGTTATAGTGAAGGTAGAATTGGAAATTTGAAATATAATTACTGTGTATTAACTAATTTAAAATCTGATCATCTTGATTATCATAAAAATTTAAAAAGTTATCACTTAGCAAAAGTTAATCTTATTAAAAGACATAGATCTAAAAACTCAATTTTGTTTTTACAAGACGATTATTTAAAGAGTAAATTTAATAACTTTAATCAAATAATCACTCAAAGTACCTTTTTATCTAAAAATAAAATTTCAATAGTTCACAAAAAGTTAGGTAAATTTCAAATATCTACAAAAAATAGATCCTATCAAATCGATAGCTTTAACGATTATATGATTAAGAATATTATTACTATTTTCATGTTGTATGACAAATTATTTAAACTACTCCCACTAAAGATAAATAAATCAATATTTCCACCTGGGAGGTCAGAAATTGTTTATAATAAAAAAAATAAAATCATAATAATAGATTATGCTCATTCAAAAGATGCTTACGAAAATTTATTATGTAAATTACCCCTTTTAAATAAAAATATAATTATAATTTATGGATGTGGCGGAGATAGAGATAAAATAAAAAGACCGCAAATTGCTAAAGTTGTCTCAAAATATACTAACTTACAAATTATAACAGATGATAATCCTAGAAATGAAGACCCAGCTATGATTAGAAAGTCTCTTATTAAATACTCATCCAACCCAATTGAGGTGCCAAGTAGAAGAAAGGCTATAAAATTTGGTATAAGATATATAAAAAAAAATGATGGCATTTTGATTATAGCTGGAAAGGGACATGAGGATAAACAAAACTACAAAAACAAATACTATTTATTTAATGACAGAGTGATTTCATCAAATTATGCAAAAAATTTATAAAATTATTTATGAATTAAAATCAAAATACAATTCCAATATAGTTTTTGACACAAGACTCTTAAAAAAAAATGATATTTTTATTGGTCTAAAAACAAAAAATAATGACGGTAACTTGTATTATAATGATGCAATTAAAAAAAAAGCATCTTTAGTAATTGTAAATTTAAAAAATAAGCACCCTAAATTGTTTTACGTAAAAGATACTAAATTATTTATCAAAAACTTTTGTCAATTTATAATTGACTCTTATAAAGGTAAAATTATTGCAGTAACTGGATCTGTAGGTAAAACAACAATCAAAGAAAATATTTATCATATATTAAGAAATAATAATTTTAATACATACAGATCTTATAAAAATTATAATAATATTCAGGGATTACAATTCTCTATTATGAATATGAGTTTGAGTAGTAATTACTCAGTATTTGAATTAGGAATTAATGGCTCTGGTGAAATGACTAATCTAATTAAAACCTTACAACCGCATTATTGCCTGGTTACAGGAATTGAAAATTCCCATATTGGTAACTTCAAAAATTTTAATTGTCTTATAGATAATAAATTAAAAATTTTCAATTCAAAAAGACTTATTACGGGGTTAATTAATTTTAATTATGAACCTCAATACATAAAACGTAAAATTAATTCTAATGTAGAACTTATAAATATTGATAACTTGAAAAAAAATATTCATAAAAATAAAACAAATTTCTTAATTGACTTTAATCATAATAAAAGAAAATATTCAATAAATTCGTCTAGGGGTGATTTTTGTATTAATTTAGCAATAATCTCATTTTTATTTATAAAATCTTTTATAAAAAAAATAAAAATTAATAACTTCTTTTATGATGACTCTATTATTGAGTCTAGGGGTAAAGAAGTTTTAACTTTTATAGGAAGTAAAAGGGTTCGTTTTTATGATCATAGCTACAATGCTAGTCCATTTTCACTTGATAAACAAATCCGTATATTTCATGAGAGAAACATTAAACAAAAAATATATATTTTGGGAGCTATGAAGGAACTTGGATCTCAGTCTGATTTTTTTCATATACAAATAATTAAATTGGTTATTAATTTAAATTTAACAAAAATTATTTTCATTGGAGACGAATTCTATAAGTTTAAAAAAAGGTTTAATAAATTCATTTTTTATAAAAACTATACTCCAGCTTTCAAATATTTGAATAAAGAAATTGACAATATAAAAAATATATTTGTCATGGGCTCAAGATCAAACCAACTAGATAGGCTAATTAAAGATGTTAAGTGATCTATTATTTTCTTTTAAAGACTCTGAATTTTTATTCAATTTATTTGGTTATATTTCTTTTAGATCAGGTTTATCTTTAGTTTCATCTTTTTTTATTGTCTTAATATTGATGCCACATTGGATTAAAATTCAACATAGAATTTTTCCAAGTGGACAGCCTATACGAAATGACGGCCCAAAAACACATTATCACAAGAAAGGAACACCAGCATTGGGTGGTGTTCTAATACTATTTTCAATTATTTTAAGTTCAATTTTGTGGACTTCAAATTTCTCAAGTTATAACTATATACTAATTTTGACACTAATTTTATTTGGTTTAATTGGTTTTTTTGATGACTTTAAAAAAGTCAAATTTGGAAAGGGAATTTCTACTAAAATTAAATTCTCATGCCAGCTACTAGCTACATTAGCAATTTATTTTATTATTAAATATAATGGATTCGATCTAAATAAATTTAGCATTCCTTTTTTAAAAAATGTTTCAATTGAAATAGGTTATTTCTATTTTATTTTAATATTGTTAATTGTTATTGGTTCAACCAATGCGACTAATTTAACGGATGGTCTTGATGGTTTAGTTTCAATGCCTTTGATATTTGTATTTCTTACATTTGCTATATTTGCATATGTATTAGGTAATATAAATTTTTCTGATTATCTTTTGGTCAATTACATTAATGGATCAGGAGAAATAGTAATATTTTGCACTTCAGCAATAGGAGCATTGCTTGGATTTTTATGGTTTAATTCAAGTCCTGCTTCTATTTTTATGGGTGACACTGGATCTCAATCATTAGGAGCATCACTAGCAGTGACTTCTATCCTTTTAAAACAGGAAATAGTGTTGGCTGTCGCTGGTGGCCTTTTTGTGATCGAAGCAATATCAGTTATGTTGCAAGTTACTTATTTTAAATTTTCAAAAGGCAAAAGAATATTTTTGATGGCACCTCTTCATCATCATTATGAAAAAAAAGGGTTATCAGAACAAAAAATAGTTATTAGATTTTGGATTATAAGCTTTCTTTTTTGTTTATTAGCTTTATCTCTATTGAAAATTAGATAATTGATAAATTTAAAAAAAAATTTTTTAATATATGGCTATGGAATAAGTGGAAAATCAGTTGAGAAGTACTTTATAAATAAGAATTGTAATTACAACATTTATGATGATCATAAAAAACTTAGTCATAAAAAAGTAATTAGTAAAAAACATCTATTAAATAAAATTAATGAATATGGCTATTTTGTGGTATCTCCTTCAATTAAGATTGAAAAAAGTCATTTTTTATATGAACATAAAAACAAAATTTTGATTGATCTAGATTTTTTAAGTTTAGAAATATCTTCGCAAAAAATAATTGGTATAACTGGCACAGAGGGAAAATCCTCTACTTGTAATTATCTTTCAGAAATTCTCTCTAAAAAATATAATACTAAAATCATTGGTAATTTTGGAAACACTATTTTAGATAAAAAGAATTTAAAATATTATTTATCAAAAACAGATATTTTAATTATTGAATTAAGTTCATTTCAATTAGATAAATTAAAATTTTTAAAATTTCATTATGCTCTTATAACAAATATATTTAGTGATCACTTGGATTATCATAGAAATAATAGAAATTACGTTAAATCTAAATTTCGAATACAAAATTTTTTATTTGAAGATTCTTACTTTTTTTTATCAAGAAAAATTTATTCGAGATATCGAAAATTAATTAGAATTAATAAAAAAAGAATAATTCTTAATACTGATAAGGTACCTTTTACAAAAGATCTCAATAGTCATATTGAAAAACTTAATTTGAACTCAATTAAAAAACTCATAAATATAATTGACCCAAAAATGAATATAAAAAACTTTGAGTTTAAAAACAGTTTAATATTTAGAAATCAACTCATTTACGCAACAAATAATTTAAAAGTTTATAATGATAGTAAGTGCACTAACTTAAATAATGCAATATATAAAAATAATTTAATAAATAGTTTTCAAAAAATTCTTATTCTTGGTGGCAAATTAAAAAAACAAGACGTTAACTACAAATTTAATGTCACAAATACATTAGTATTAATATTTGGACAGCAGAGTGATCTATTTTATGATCGTCTGAATTTTGTCAATTCTAATTTTTTCAAATTTAATAATTTAGATATATTAATAGATTTTTTAAAATTAATAATAAAAACTCATAAATGTGAATACGTACTTTTTTCTCCGGGTGGTGAGTCCTATGATATTTACAGAGATTATTTAGAACGGGGAAAACATTTTAACCAATTAATCAAAAAAGTATTATTTTGAAAAATATTCTATTTAGAGATGATCAAAGTTTAATAGGATCTAATTGGTATATATTATCGAAAAAACTTTTTATTATCCCTTTCATTTTATCTTTTATTGGCATTCTTGCTATTTATTCTCTAATAGGCACTGAGTATTCAATCTTACTAATAATTAAACATATTATTTTTTTATCTATTTCTTTATTAGTTCTGATATTTTTATCATTGCTTCCAAAAAATGATTTAAGAAAAATTTTGAACGTTATGTGTATTTTTTTTATTTTACTTTTAATACTTGTTCCAATTTTTGGATATGAAACTAAAGGAGCAACAAGATGGATCAGATTTAATTTTTTTTCTATTCAACCTTCTGAGCTATTGAAAGGCCCCATTGTTTGTATGTTTTCATGGTTCTGTTATTTATATATTAAGACTAATAATAAAATATATTTATTTGTAAGTTTTATTAAGATTTTTGTTATTGTATTACTACTACTAATTCAACCAGATATAGGTACTTTATTAATTTATATATCTGTTATTTCTTTAATCTTAATTTTGTATTTCAGAAATCTTAAACTTTTGATTTTATTAAGTTTTATAGGAGTATTTTTTTTATTAATAACGTATTTTTTCTTTGATCATGTTGCTTATAGAATTGATAATTTTTTAGATGGTGATAATTCTCAAGTTTCAAAAAGTCTATCAGCAATTAAGACAGGTGGTATTTTTGGTGTAGGATTGGGCGAAGGGCAACTTAAATATTCAATCCCTGAGTCTCACAACGATTTTATCTTTGCTATTTTAATTGAAGAATTTGGAGTTTTATTTGGATTATTTTTATCTTTTTTATATCCAGTGTTTTTTGTATTAGCTAGAAGGTCTATTATAAGTCCCTCAAATTTATTTATATCTAACACAATTTTCAGTTTATGTTTTTTGATGTGTTTACAAGCATTTATAAATATAGGTTCATCTATAAAATTAATACCTCCCACAGGAATGACATTGCCATTTATCAGCTATGGAGGCTCATCAATGCTTTCTTATGCGATAATATTTGGTACAGTCATCAACTTTAGTAAAAATGAAGAAAGTACTACAAATAATTCATAGTGAAGTAGCAGACGTAAGTATAATTTCAAAATTTTTTCAAAAAAAACATCAATCTTCTACAATTTTTTATAAAAACCTTCATTTTTTAAAAAATAAAGATATAGATGAATTTGATTTATTTATAATTCATGGAGGAAAACAGAGCGCAAACAGTAAATCAAAGGCTATTTTGTATGAATATAAATTTCTTAATTACATAATTAAAAAAAACAAACCTATTGTAGGAATATGTTTGGGCGCTCAATTAATTGCAAAAATTTATGGATCAAAAATATCTAAATCAAAAGACAAATTATTCGAGTGTGGTTACAAGAAAAATTTAAAAAAAAACAATAAATTTTTCAAAAAAAATTTAACTTTTTTGCAATTCCATACAGAGGGTATTTCTTATAATAAAAATATGGAACTATTAGCTAAAGGTATTTTGTATGAAGTTGATTCCTTCAAGATTAAAAAGAAAGATATTTACGGTTTTCAATTTCACCCTGAGGTTACTTATAATACAATTAAAAGATGGCATGATATTGTCAAAATTAAATATCCTTATATAGATAAATTAAATAAAATAATGAAAGATTTTAAAAAATATCAATACAAAAATTATGATTGGTTTCAAAGTTTTTTATTAAAGCTTTTATAATGATTAATATTATTTTTTCAGAGGAATATAAAAATCACGATACCGGTAACCATCCTGAGTCCATAAAAAGAATAGAAGTTGTTAATAATTTAATTAAAGAAGAGTATTCTAGCCATAATCTTATCGAACCATCTATAGCTGATAAAAAATTGATTTCCTTAGTACATGACGAAGATTATGTAAATTATATTTTTGACTCAATACCTGCCTCTGGTTTTAATTATTTTGATCCTGACACTATTGCTAGTCCAAATAGTTTAAAGAGTTATCTTTTAGCTGTTGGTGGGAGTGTGGATGCTGTGAAAAAAATTATAGAAGATAATAATAAAAAAAATGTTTATTTTTGTGCACATAGACCTCCGGGACATCACGCGGAAGAAAACAAAGCAATGGGATTTGGTGTTTTTAATAATGTTGCCATTTCAGCAGAATATGCATATAGATCAGGCAAATTTAAAAAAATTTTAATAGTAGATTTTGATGTGCATCATGGAAATGGAACCCAACATATTTTTGAAAACCATAAAAATATTTTCTATGCATCATCTCATCAGTATCCATTTTACCCAGGTACAGGTTCTGAGAATGAGAGAGGAACTGGTAATATAATTAATTGCCCTCTATCAGCTAGTTGTGACTCTAAAACATTCAGATCTTTATTTGAAAATAAAATTATTAATAAAATAAATAATAATTTCGATTTAATATATTTTTCAGCAGGTTTTGATGCCCATAAATTAGACCCTCTTGCTTCAATCAATTTAGAAAATGAAGATTTTTATTGGGTGACAAAAATTGTATTGGAAAAGTTAGCAAATAATGTTCCAATAATTTCTGTCTTGGAGGGTGGATATGATATGAATGGTCTATATCACGGATTAAATAATCACCTTAAAGCTTTAGTAGAGTACTCTGATGAATAAAAAAAATGAAAAAAACTTTGAAAGTGCACTCAAAAGATTAGAAGAAATATCAGAATTGTTAGAAAATGAAAATACACCTCTTGATGATAGCATAAAGTTATTTGAAGAAGGTATTGAACTCAAAGAATACTGTGAGGATAAATTAAAATCTGCAAAAATTAGGATTGATAAAATTGTAAAAAAAAATAAATCACTTTCATCAACAGAATTTAAGTAATTAAAAAGTTATGTCAATTTTAAGTAAAATTAAATTACCAAAAGATATTAAAAAATTAACAATTTCTGAATTACAAAAACTAAATGATGAATTAAGGGACTATACTATTGAAATAGTCTCTAAAACAGGTGGTCACTTAGGTGCTAGTTTGGGAGTTATAGAGCTTACAGTTGCTCTGCATTATGTTTTTAATACACCACTTGATAAAATTATATGGGATGTAGGTCATCAAACATATCCTCATAAGATTTTAACAGGTAGAAAAAATAAAATACACACTTTGAGAAAAAAAAATGGAATATCTGGTTTTACGAAAAGATCCGAAAGCATATATGATCCATTTGGTGCAGCACATAGCTCGACTTCAATTTCCGCAAGTTTAGGAATTACAGCCGCTCGTGATATGTTAAATAAAGATTTTGATGTCGTTAGTATTATCGGTGATGGTGCCATCAGCGCTGGCATGGCTTTTGAAGGGTTAAATAACCTAGGACATTTAAATAAAAATTCCCTAATTATTTTAAATGATAATGAGATGTCCATAGCTGAACCAGTAGGCGCAATGAGTAAATATCTTGTTAATTTATTAAGTTCCAAATCGTATGAAGGTTTTAGGGATATAATCAAAAACTTTACTAAAAGACTTCCTAGTGAAGTTGGAGAATTTGCAAAAAAAACAGAGGGTTATTTTAAAGGTTATCTTACAGGTAATACTTTATTTGAAGAATTGGGTTTAAATTATTTGGGACCTGTTGATGGACATAATCTAAAGTTATTGGTTCAATTATTTAAGAAATACAAAAAAAAAGAATTACATGGTCCAGTATTTCTTCATTTAATTACTCAGAAAGGAAGAGGTTATAAACCTGCTGAGCTATCAAAAGATAAATTTCATGGTGTGTCATCATTTGATGTTAAAACAGGTTTACAAAATAAATCTAAACTTGCTACATACACTAATGTAGTGAGTGACACTATTTTAAAATTAGCAAAAAAAGATAAAAAAATTGTTGCAATAACTGCAGCAATGCCCTCAGGAACAGGATTAGACAAGTTTAAAGAAAAATACCCTTCTAGATTTTATGATGTAGGAATAGCTGAACAACATGCTGTTACCTTTGCTGGAGGTATGACAACTGAGTCAATTAAGCCTTTTGTTGCTATTTATTCAACTTTTCTTCAGAGAGCTTATGACCAAGTAGTACATGACATTGCTATACAGTCATTACCTGTTAGATTTTTGATTGATAGATCTGGTTTTGTAGGTGCTGATGGTGCTACACATGCTGGATCTTTTGATCTCAGTTATCTCTGTTGCCTCCCAAATTTTATTGTTATGGCACCGTCTAGTGGTGAAGAATTAAAAAATATGATCAATTTTGCATTGAGTATAAATAACAAACCTTGTGCAATTAGATATCCGAGAGATCTAGCACATGAATATAAAAATAATGATAAATTTCAAAAAATAATTTTAGGAAAAGGCAAGGTCATAAAAAATGGAAAAAAAATTGCCTTTCTTAATTTAGGAACGAGATTAAATAAAGTATTAGAGATTACCGAGTTGATTAAAAAAAATTATAAATTGGATTGCTCCATAATAGATATGAGATTTGCAAAGCCAATTGATGTCAAATTAATAGAAAAACTTACGAAAAATCATGATATTTTTGTTACTATTGAGGAGAATGCAATTGGTGGGTTCTCCAGTCAGGTTAATGACTTTTTAATAAACAAACTAATCAATACCCCAAAAATATTAAATTTTTTTATGAAAGATGAATTTATTGATCAATCTGACATAGAAGATCAATATTCTAAATCAGGTATTTCACCAAAAATAATATATAAAAAGTTAATAAAGTTTTTAAAGTAATTTGGACCTATGAATTAATAACAAATCGGCAATCACAAAATTAGTCATAGCAATTCCCACTGGCACTGCTCTAATACCTACACAAGGATCATGTCGTCCTTTAGTTTTGATTTTAGTATTTTTAAAATTCTTTGTAACAGTATTTTTTTCACTCAACACTGAGCTTGTGGGTTTCACAACATATCTAAAAATAATATCTTGTCCTGAAGAAATACCACCTAATATTCCACCTGCATGGTTAGTGTGAAAATTAATTTTTTTGTCTTTGAAATTAATTTGATCAGATCCATTAGTTCCATCATAGTTTACTAAATCAAAACCAGTACCAAACTCTATACCTTTTACAGCATTAATGCTCATAATTGCTTTTGATAACTCTGAGTCAAGTTTTTGATATATTGGCTCTCCTATACCTACAGGACAATTTGAGACTCTAACTTCAATTACAGCACCAAGGGATGAACCTTTTTTTCGGTGTGTAAGAATTAGATCTTCCCATTTTTTAAGGATAGATTTATTTGGCGAGAAAAAAGGATTTTTATTAATAAAATTATTATTCCAAGCTGGGTTTTCTATCTTCTCATTTCCTATTTGAATAACAGCACTTGTAACATTTATTTTATTTTTTGAAATTTTTTTAAGAAGTAATTCTGAAAGAGCACCTGCAGCAACCCTCATTGCAGTTTCCCTCGCACTTGATCTTCCTCCGCCTCGATAATCATAATTTTTATACTTCATATAATAGGTGTAATCGGCATGACCAGGTCGAAATTTATTTTTAATTTCTGAATAATCCTTGCTTCTTTGATCAGAGTTATAAATTATCATTGATATAGGAGTACCCGTGCTTTTACCGTTAAAAACTCCAGAGAGTATATTAACTTCATCTTTCTCTTTTCTTTGTGTTGTAAATTTTGACTGACCTGGTTTTCTTAAATTTAATCTTGTTTGAATATATTTTGTGTTAACAGGTATTCCAGCTGGGAAACCATCAACGACACAACCTATAGCCTCTCCATGACTTTCTCCCCAAGTAGTAAACTTTAATAAATTTCCAAAAGAATTGTGTGACATAAACTAATTATTTTTTACTAAACTCATTTAATAATCCTGCTACACTTTCAGCTTCATCAACTGCCACCATTCCAACTGTATGATAACCACAATCAACATGGTGGATTTCTCCAGTCACACCAGATGAAAGGTCGCTTAAAAGATAGGCTCCTGTGTTACCAACATCTTCAAGTGTAACATTTCTTTTTAGTGGAGAATTTAGTTCATTCCATTTTAAAATAAATCTAAAATCACCAATACCAGAGGCTGCAAGAGTCTTAATTGGGCCTGCAGATATAGCGTTAACCCTAATATTTTTATCTCCCATATCAACAGCAAGATACTTTACGGAAGCCTCAAGCGCTGATTTTGCGACTCCCATTACATTATAATGTGGCATAACTTGTTCTGCTCCATAGTAAGTCAAAGTCAAAATACTCCCACCATTATCCATTAAATCATAGCAATATTTACAAGACTCAGTGAAGGAATAACAAGAAATATTTAAACTATTTAAGAAATTCTCTTTAGAAGTATCAACATACTTACCTCTTAGCTCATTTTTATCTGCAAAAGCAACAGCGTGAACAAAAAAATCCAGTTTTCCCCATTTATCTTTAATTTTTTCAAAAGTATTCTTTACTGATCCTTCATCACTAACATCACATTGAATCAATAAATTAGAACCTACAGATTCAGCTAAAGGATCTAATCTCTTCAATAGAAGATCGTTTTGATAAGTAAAAGCTAATTCAGCACCAAAATTTGCGCATTGTTGAGCAATACCCCAGGCAATAGACTTATCATTAGCCACTCCCATTATAAGTCCTTTTTTATTTTTTAAATCCATTTTTTGCTAAAAATAATATAATACTCATACCATGTCAGATAAATTAAATCCAATTATTAAGTTTAAAGAATGGTTTGATTTAGCCACCGAAAAAGAGATCAATGATCCTAATGCGATGTGTCTATCGACAGTTGACGATAAAAACGCCCCTCACTCAAGAATGGTTCTATTAAAAGATTATAATGATGAGGGTTTTATTTTTTATACAAATTACAAGAGTAATAAAGGAAATGACATTTTAAAAAATGCCAATGTTTGCCTAAATTTTCATTGGAAGTCATTGTTAAGGCAAATAAGAATAGAGGGTAGAGTCGAAAAAGTCTCAAAAGAAACATCTGATAAATATTTTAATTCAAGACATTATTTAAGTCGGATAGGTGCGTGGGCTTCTAATCAATCAAAGGTCTTAAAATCAAGAGATGATTTAGAAAATAAAATTGAATTTTATAAAAATAAATATCCTGAAAAAGAAAATTTCCCTCGTCCTGATTACTGGGGAGGGTTTATAGTAAAATATTCAAAAATCGAGTTTTGGGAGGATATGCCCCATAGAATTCACAAAAGAGAAGTTTTTGAGTCTAAAGAAAATGTTTGGGTATCGTATACCCTTAGCCCTTAGTTTTTAGAGTATTCACTCCATCTTTTCAACAAGTCAGAACTAGACGACTCTTTGTGATTACCACCTACACCAAATTTTAATTCAATATTATATTTTTTTGCAGTTTCATATTCTAAAATTTTAGAAGTGTCTGATCTATCACCTCCATTAGCAAAAATAATTTTTTCATTTGGATATTTATTTCTTATTTGAATTAACAAATTATTTGCACTTCCCATTTCATCATCTTCAAATTCCATAGCCTCTTTTACCACTTTTAAGCTACCAACAACATACATTCTATGTTGAATATCCATAAAAAAATTTCCTTTTTTATCAATTAACCATTTATTAGAATTTACACCTACAATTAAAAAATTAGAAAACTTTAAACATTCTTTCATCATCATAATATGTCCAGGATGGATCGGGTCAAAACCCCCTGAAACAACACTAATAATTTTATTTTCCACTTGAAATAGACTCTAAATAATTTTTTAAATTATCGTAATCTTTATCTGAAATGTAATTTGGAGAAATATTTAATATATCTCTCCATGATGTGAGATAATTTAAATTCACTTTCATTTTAGATATATTTTTTTTAGCTTTAGGGTAAATACCATAGTAAAAAATTACATAAATATCTTTAACTTTAAGTTTATTTTGTCTTAAAGCCTTTATAAAGTGTAATTTACTTCCCCCATCAGTTGCCATGTCCTCTACTAATATTGACTGAGTATTCTTTTTAAATTCTCCTTCTATTAGCTTACCTTTTCCAAACCCTTTAGGACTTTTTCTTATATATATCATTGGGTATTTCATTTTTTGACACAGAAAGGAAGAGTAGGGAATGCCAGCAGTTTCGCCTCCAGCAATTATAGTCGAATTTTCTTTATACTTTGATTTAATTTGTTTGCTCATTTCATTAATAATTAATTCTCTTTCTTTTGGAAATGAAATTAATTTTCTACAATCAACATAAACAGGACTTTTTTTGCCAGATGTAAGAGTAAATTGGTTTTTAAAGTTGATATTAACGCAACCAATGCTCAACATTAAATTTGCTATTTTTTCTTGATTATTTTTGATTTTGATCTTCGACATTTTTCTGAACAATATTTAACATCATTCCATACTTTTTCCCATTTTTTTCTCCAATTAAAAGGTCTTTGGCAGACCATACAAATTTTAAAATCTTTTTTATTCAGTTAAATAATCTTCTCAATTTCTTTATCCTCGAGATTGCCATTGATAATAACAAGAGGGCAATGTAACGAATTAGATTTTTCATATATTAGTTTGTCAATTAAGGGCCCAGGTTTACCAATATCTTTACTTGTAGCAAGAATAATAGTTGAATTAGATGAATATTTATTTAAGAAACTTATAAACTCATCAATCTCATTATATTTAAATATTTCAGATTTTGCTTTAATTTTAGATTTATCTGAGATGTAGTTATGCACCTCTTTGTGTTTTAATTTTTCAGTTGTGATCTGATCTGTATCCAAAATTTTTTCAGCCCCTGATGTAAGCATCATACCTTCGCTTGCGCTTTGAATAAAGCTAACTGTTGTAATATTAGATTTAGTTATTTTTGCTCTCCTTATAGCAAATTTAACTGCAGTCCACATTTCAGCACTTTGATCAATAACTACAAAATAATTTCTATTATTATTTTTTTTCATTTTTTTCTAAATATTAAATTTGTAACTAAACTAAGAAATAATGATATAGCAATCAAAATTATTATATAAATAAAAGACTCAGTTTTTAACAACATTTCCAACTTAAATGAAATACCTCCTTTTTTTATTTGCAAGTTTTTAGATACCATCTTAACGATTTCATTGTTTTTTAATTCGTACATATAAACCTTTATATTTCCAGGTGAGATATTATCTGGTATTAAAAATTTTTTTAAAAATAGACTTCCACTTAAACTTTCAAGCTCCTCTTCTAAATACAAATTTTTCACTTTCATTGCTTTTCTTATTTTATGTAGCTCAAGAGAGTGATTGCTGATTAATAAATGTCTATCTTTTAAACTAGAAAATAAAAATATTTCATTCAAAGATTTTTTTGGAGATGTGAAGATTGCAAAAAAACTAGGTTGATTATTTAACTCTTTTGTCTCATTGATCCATAAAAAACCTTCTTTAACTTTTGTCGTAAATTTAGCTTTTTTATTCTCTCCTTCGAAAATGAAGATAATATCGCTGTTTTTATCTTTATTTCCAAATAAAACTATTTCTTTTCCTAAAAAATTTGAGTTTATTTCAATTTCAAATTGATCTAAGGAAAAATTAGATGCAAAACCTATTTTAAAAAAAAATATGATTATTAAAATATATCTATACATAATTTATAATGAATAAGTTCTCAGGTGTCCTAAATAAATCATAGGCTAAAAATGATGAAATAATTAATAGTAACATGCCAAATGTAACCTTTAAATTTTCTTGATCAAGTACATCAACTATCCTAGTAGCAAGTGCAGCACCAATAGAGCTACTTACTATTAATGCTAAAGCCAACACGAAATCTATATTTTGATTTATGTAAATTTGTAAAAATAAAGATACAAAGGATACTATCGTGATGTTAAATAGAGATGTCCCTATTACTGAAATAGTTTTCATACCTAAAAAATAAATCATACATGGAATAAGTATAAAGCCTCCACCTATTCCAGTCAGCCCTGTCAATAAACCTATAAATAAACCAATTAATAGTGGTGCTAAAATACTTATATAAAGTTTTGATTTTCTATACTTAATTTTAAAAGGAAGTCCATGTATCCAAGAATGCTGGTGTAATTTAAATTTTTTATTTTTATGTACAATATTAACTTTAGCTGTTTCATAAAGAATAAATACAGCAGTTATAATTAAAAGAATTATATAGATACTATTTAAATAGTTATCAATTAAACCAATAGTTTTTAAATTATTTAGAATTAATACACCGAAAAGTGTCCCCACTAATCCACCAATAACCATTGTTAAGCCAATCTGATAATCTATGTTTTTTCTTTGAAAATGACTTACGACGCCAGTTGATGTTGAGGCAAATACTTGAACAGTTGTAGTTCCAACTGCAACAGCTGGAGGAATACCAACTAATATCAATAGGGGAGAAGATATAAAACCCCCACCTATTCCAAAGAGCCCAGATATAAAACCAATTCCAACTCCAAGTGAAATTAATATATAAATATTTATGGATATTTCAGCAATAGGTAGATAAAAATTCATATATTGAAATAAAATATTATACTTAAAATTAACAAAATAAATTAATGATTAAATACACCTTAGCATTTGCATGTTCAAGTGATGGTTTTATTGCAAAATATTCTGGTGATAATCCATTTGAATGGACTAGCTTGGAAGACAAAAAACACTTAGACAATTTAATAAAGAATCATGAATGGCAAGTTATGGGTAGAAAAACTCATGAATTAAATCCAAACGACTCTAAATCAAGGATTATTTTTTCCAGAAAATACCAAAAAATCAAACAAATTAAAAATTCAATAAATCAATATTATTTTAATCCAGATATTAACCAGTGGGATGAATTTGAAAATCTCTGCAAAGAAAGTGTTTTAATTTTAGGAGGAACAAGTGTTCATGATTATTTCTTATACGCTGATTTAATTGATGAAATTTTTATTACTGTAGAGCCTTTAAAATTTGGAAAAGGCTTACCAGCTTTTACGTACATAAATTTTAGCGATTTAGTTCCTTATTTAACTGAGAGAGGATACCGTCATTCTGAAAAAAAAATTAATGATAAAGGCTCTTTGTTAGTTAATTTCTCAAAAACTTAGAAGTTCTGTGTAGTCATTTTTGTCGTTTACATTAAAAAATTCTATTTTTTTATTTTTTTTAAAATATATAAAATCAAATCCAATTTCTTCGGCAAATTTCATAATTTTATAACCATTATTTTTTAAAAGTACTTCATTTAATTCTGTAAATACTTTTGATGACCAAAAAGAGAACATTGGTTCGATAATATTATCAATCTTACAAATATAGACCTTATTCTTTTTTTCTGTAATTGAGATAAATTTATCTATGATACCTGTGTTTATTATTGGAGCATCAGTGGGGAAAAGTGCAAACCATAAATCCTCTTTTGAGTTTTTATATAGATCAAGAGCGCTGTGTAACCCAGCTAGTGGCCCTTTATAACCGACAATTTTATCACTTACGACTTTATGACCAAAGATTTGGTACTTATTTATATCTCTATTAGCATTAATTATAATCTCATGAGACTTTCCTTGCAGGCTTTCTATTAAAATTTCAATAAAGAACTTATCTTTAATTTTTAAAAAGCTTTTATTTTCATAATCCATCCTGGAGGATTTACCACCTGTTAGTATTACAGATACAAGCTTACTCATCCTTGGTGTATCTAAATTCTCCAGATAAAATATTTAATCTTTTACCTCTAATTCTTCCAATCATTGTTAAATTTTTCTTTCTAGCTATTTCAACTGCCCAAGCAGTGAAACCTGAACGAGATAATAATATTGGTATTTCCATTTTGATGCATTTCAATACCATTTCACTTGTCAGCCTGCCAGTAGTGTAAAAAGACATTTCTTTTGCGTCTATTTTCTTATCAAGTATCAAACCAGCTATCTTATCAACAGCATTATGCCTTCCCACATCTTCAAAATAATA
Organism: uncultured Alphaproteobacteria bacterium; assembly: GCA_902632575.1. The sequence goes on from CACPCY010000004.1 coordinate 22,347, forward strand.
CAAAGGTTTATCTCCCTGACATAAGACGCAACCATGTATTGCACCTACAGATAAATATAAACTTGGCTCAGTATTAATTTTTTTGGACAAATTTATAAGCTGTTGATGATCTATTCTTATTTTTTTATTCAAGGAAATGGAGTTTATTTCTTCAAATAAGTCCCCAAATACAGTCCCTTGTGCGCAACCAGAGGTATTTACTTTCTTCTTTAATTTTTCTTCATAATTAGTCTTGCTTTTTGTTCTTACAACAACTGTCTTTAGATCTTTATGAAACTCAATCTTTTTTACATCATCTATATTTTTAAGCATCCCTTGATTAAACAAATATCCTAAAGCTAAATATTTTGGATAATCACCGATAGTCATTATAGTTACAATTTCTTGATTGTTTAAGTAGAGTGTGAGGGGTTTTTCTTCAATAATTGGAATTTTAGTTATCTCACCTTTTTCATTAATTGATTTTTTTAATTTAAATAAAGAATTGTTATTTACACTAGGTTTGATTAAAAAATCTGTCATTTTTTTCTTGATTGTATTATGGTGACAAGGTGAAAACAATAGCTGTTATTGGTTGGAAAAATAGTGGCAAAACTACCTTAGTGAGTAATTTAGTTAAATTTTTAAAAGAAAAGAATATAAAAGTTGGCGTAGTAAAACATGCTCACCATTCTTTTGACATTGATCATCCCAATACAGATAGCTATAAAATTAGAAAATCCGGAGCTTATAAAACTACATTAGTATCAGATAAAAGACTTGCGTTCATAGAAGAGAAAGCTGAGTCAAATATTAATTTAGAACGTCTGGTAGAGATTAATAAAGATTGTGATTTGATAATATTTGAAGGGTTTAAGAGATTTGATAATTTGATAAAGTTAGAAGTAAGTTTACAAAAGAATAACAAAGACTACCTCTACAAATCTATAAATAATGTTAAATTTATTGTTACAGACGATAATAACGCTCATCCAATTCAAACCTTTAATCACAGTCAAATAGAAAAAATTGCCTCTAAAATATATTATGAAAATTCCTAAGCTAATATCATTCAAACTTGCGCAAAAGATAATCATTCGGGAAAAAAAGAAGTTATTTCAAGAATCTAAGATTAAATTAAAGGATGCACATAATGCAGTAGTATCAAGAACAATTACTTCACCAATAAATCTACCTTTACAAAACACCGCAGGATTGGATGGATATATTGTTTCTAATAAAAATCTTAAGAAAATATCAATATCTAATAAGCTTCTAAGTGCTGGGCATTCACATAAAATATTAAATCCCAATTTAGCCTATAAAATAAATACAGGAGCTATTATTCCACAAAACTTTAAAAATTTTATTTCATTAGAAAATGCAAAAGTTGAGGGTAGATATCTATTAGTCCAATATTCAAAAATATCAAATAAAGATATAAAAAAAAAAGGTGAAGATTTAAAAAAAAATAAAATATTGATTAAAAAAAATGAAAAAATTGACTTTATCAAAATTGCATTACTTTCATCAGTAGGGATTACAAATTTATGGGTATATAAAACTTTAAGAGTTGCTGTCGTATCCTCAGGAAATGAATTAATAAAATCTAGTAAAAAAATAAAAGATCATCAAGTATATGACTCAAACAAATATCAGATAATTCATTTTTTGAAGAAATTTAACATAAGAGTTTATGATTTAGGTGTTTTAAAAGATGACGAAGTAAAAGTTGATAAATTTTATAAAAAAAATCAAACTAAATTTGATATTATTATAAGTTCAGGAGGCTCCTCATTTAGCTCTAAAGATTACATATCTTCTTTTCTAAGTCAAAATACCGAACTTCTTTTTAAATATGTAAGAATTCAACCAGGTCGACCTGTAATTTTTTCAAAATTAAAATCCAATTTTTATTTTTCACTTCCTGGAAATCCATTAGCTGTTTTCACTAATTTATTTTTTTTAGTAAGTTTATTTATAGATCCCTCTCGCAAAGATAATTCTAGCATTACCAAATCTTTCCAATCTGGATTTTCAGAAATTAAAAAATCTAATATAACAAAATTTTATCGTGTGAAATTATCCAAAAATTTACTACATACACATAATTCAAAAGGTTCTGCAAAACTAATTTCCCTCTCTGAAGCAGATGGGTTAGCTTTTGTCTCAGAAGGAAAAGATAAAATTAAAAAAGGTGAAAAGATTAGTTTTATTGAATTTTAAATTTGATATTTACTAAATTACCCTTTCTTTTTAGTGAAATGATCTCAAATTTTTTTTCTTCACAAAAATTTTTAAAGTCAAATTGTGATAATGGATCATCACTTTCTATTGTAAGAACATCATTTTTTTTTAACTTTTTTATAAATTTTTCAGCTTTTAAGACGGGTATGGGGCATTCAAAGCCTTTAGTATCTAGATAATAATCCATTTACATATATATTTATTTTAAAAATACATGGAAATAAAGAATTTAGAAATTATTTTAGCTCTAGATAGTGAAAAACATTTCAATAGAGCGGCAGAAAAATTAAAAATATCACAACCTGCTTTATCTATGAAGCTAAAGGCTTTAGAAAATGAAATAGGGGTAAGATTAGTAAAAAGAGGAAAGAACTATATTGGATTAACTTCTGAGGGAGAAATTTTAAAGGAGAGATTTAAAAATATTGTTAAAGAATATACTAATATCAAACAATTAAGCTCTGAGTTAAAAAATAATTTAACTGGAAATTTAAGAATAGGTGTTATCCCAACTGCTTTATTAGAAGTCTCTTTTTTATTAAATAGTTTTGTTAAAAAATTTACAAATGTCAAATTGCAAGTAATTTCTATGTCCTCTAATGAAATTGATAAAAATCTTCATGATTTCAAATTAGACTTAGGGATAAGTTATTTAGAAAATGAACCAATATTAGGAGTTGAGAAGATACCTTTATATAAAGAAACATATTTTCTCATATCTAAAAAAAAGAACTTAAAAAATAAAAAGAAATTAAAATGGCAAGAAATTGGCAATTTAGATCTTTGTTTAATATCTAAAGAAAATCAATTTAGAAGAATATTAGATGCTGTTTTTAAAGAGAATAATATTAATCCACGAGTTTTAATCGAGTCAAACTCTATGACTCATATTTACTCTCATGTAAATAGTTCAGAATTTTCAACAATTATGCCATATATATTTACTCAGTCATTTAACTACGATGAAAATACAAATTTTATTCAATTAATTTCTCCAGAAATATCTCATAATGTAGGTATAGTACATATTGATGATAATCGCCCATCACCTATAAAAAATAATTTTTTAAAATTCTTAAAAAGCTTTAATAAGTAATACTTATCAATTAATTACTTATTGATAATTGAAACTTAATAAAAAATTATTACATTATAAAAAATGAAAGACTCACAAAGTAAGATACATCCAGGTTCTGGTAGAAGAAAAGCATTAGAATTCAACAAGGGTCGCCAAAGTGACGACCAGTCAATTGATGATCTTAAAAACCTTATACCTAATGATTATCTTAGACAAAGAGATATGCTTATTGAAAGTCTTCACTTAATTCAAGACCGTTATAAATGTCTTAAACCGAAATATTTAACAGCACTGTCCGAACTAACAAACTTACCTTTAACTGAAATTTACGAAACAGCATCATTTTATGCTCACTTTGATATTTATAAAGAGGATGATATTAGCCCTCCTGAAACAACAATTAGAGTCTGTGATGGTATTACATGTGAGATGAACGGATGCAAAACTTTAGAAAAAAATTTGAATGATAGTGTATCTTCTAATGTTAGAGTAGTTAGAGCACCTTGTATGGGAAGGTGTCACCAAGCACCAGTAGTTGAGGTAGGAAAAAAACATTTTGTAAACGCAGATGTAAGTGTAGTTCAAAAAGCCTTAAAGGAGCAAGATACAAAACCAGTTATACCAAATTACATTAGCTATGAAGATTATTTAAAAAATGGTGGATATAAAATTCTAAAGGATTGTATTGAAAATAAAAAAGATCCGATGAAGCTTATAGAAGAAATGGAGCAATCAGGTTTGAGGGGTCTTGGTGGTGCAGGATTTCCAACAGGTAGAAAATGGAGATTTGTAAGAGCAGAAGATAAACCAAGGTTAATGGCAATTAACGGTGATGAGGGTGAACCTGGAACATTTAAAGATCATCATTATCTTACAAGAGATCCACATAGATTTCTTGAGGGAATGCTAATTGCTGCATGGGTAGTTGAGGCAACAGATGTATATATATACATGCGAGATGAGTACCCTGATGTAATAAAGTTTTTAAAGCAAGAAATTAAAATTTTAGAAGAAAAAAATTTAAATATTAAAACAAGAATTCATTTTAGAAGAGGTGCTGGCGCCTACATTTGTGGTGAAGAGTCATCAATGTTAGAAAGTTTAGAGGGCAAAAGAGGCTTACCTAGACATAAACCTCCATTTCCATCTCAAGTAGGGCTTTTTGGTAGACCAACATTAATACACAATGTTGAAACAGTTTTTTGGGTAAGAGAGATTTTGGAAAAAGGTGCTGTATGGTTTAGTAGTCATGGTCTCAATGGTAGAAAAGGTTTAAGAACGTTCTCTGTATCGGGAAGAGTAAAAAACCCTGGTGTAAAGCTAGCTCCAGCAGGGATAACAATAAAACAACTTATTGATGAGTATTGTGGCGGTATTCAAGAGGGGCATACATTTAAAGCATACTTACCTGGAGGGGCCTCAGGAGGAATACTTCCTGCAAAATTAGATAATATTCCACTTGATTTTGATACATTACAAGAGCATGGCTGTTTTATTGGTTCGGCTGCTGTGGTCGTTTTATCTGACAAAGATAACATGAAGGATATTGCAAAAAATTTAATGTTCTTTTTTCATGATGAAAGTTGTGGTCAATGTACTCCTTGTAGAAATGGAACCGAAAAAGCTCTTAAACTCATGAACCAATCATCCTGGGATGTAGACCTTTTAAAAGAATTATCATCAGCAATGATGGATGCTTCTATATGTGGTTTAGGACAAGCAGCCCCAAACCCAATGCTTTCAGTTATTAAACACTTCCCAGAGGAGGTAACCAACTAATGACTGATAATATTAAATTTAAAATTGACGGCAACGAATATGTAGCCAACAAAGACGAGTCAATTTGGGATGTCGCTAAAAAAAACAATATCGATATTCCTCATCTCTGTTATTCACCTGAGCCGGGTTATCGAGCAGATGGAAATTGTAGAGCCTGTATGGTTGAAATAAAAGGGGAGAGAACTCTTGCAGCATCGTGTATTCGTAAGCCTACCGAAGGCATGGAAGTTACAGTCAACTCCGCTAGAGCAGAAAAATCCCGTTCTATGGTTTTTGAACTTCTTGTGTCTGATCAACCAGAAAAAAATAAATCTCCTGACCCTGAGTCAAAGTTTTGGAATTGGTCAGAAAAATTAGGAGTTAGTGATAGCCGTTTCCCAAGTAAAGAAAAAAAAGAGTTAGACAGATCTCATAAAGCTATGAGTGTAAATTTAGATGCATGTATAAATTGTAATTTATGTGTTAGAGCTTGCCGTGAAGTACAAGTAAATGACGTTATTGGAATGGCCTATAGAGGGTCAACTGCGAAGGTAATATTTGATTTAGATGACCCCATGGGGAATAGCACTTGTGTTGCTTGTGGAGAATGTGTCCAAGCTTGTCCAACAGGAGCATTAATGGAGTCCTCATTAGTTGATAATGAGGGTAAAAGAGACTCTTATTCAGATAAAGTCGTAGAGAGTGTATGTCCTTATTGTGGTGTAGGATGTCAAACTGAAGTACATGTAAAAGACGATAAAATTTTATACGTGGATGGTAAAAATGGTCCTGCCAATGAAAATAGATTATGCGTAAAAGGTAGATTTGGTTTTGATTATATCAATCATGATGGAAGGCTCACTAAACCATTAGTAAGAAAACATGGTGTTAAAAAAGACCCGAACTTTGAAATTAAAGATGCAGATATATATGACTATTTTGAAGAAACTACATGGGAAGATGCAATAAATAGGGCATCAACCGGTCTATCTAATTTAAAAGAAGATCATGGACCAAAAAGTTTAGCAGGTTTTGGTTCTGCTAAATGTTCTAATGAGGAGGCTTACTTATTTCAAAAGCTAGTAAGAGTTGGGTTTGGATCTAACAATGTTGATCACTGTACTAGGTTGTGTCATGCTTCATCTGTTGCAGCATTAATGGAATGTGTAAATTCTGGAGCTGTTTCAGCTCCGTTTATGTCAGCTTCAGATGCAGATTGTATAATTGTAATTGGTGCGAGACCTACAGAGAACCATCCAGTTGCAGCAACTTATCTAAAACGTGCAGCAAAAAGAGGCTCTAAATTAGTTGTTATGGATCCTAGAAAACAAGGATTAACAAAACACGCTACATATAACTTACAATTTAAATCTGGAACCGATGTAGCGATGTTAAATGCACTTCTATACACAATAATAGAGGAAAAACTTTATGACGAACAATACATACAGGGTCAAACTGAAGGATTTGAAAAACTAAAAGAGGAGATTAAAGATTTCTCTCCTGAAAAAATGGAAGCTATTTGTGGTATTAAGGCCCAAGAACTGAAAGAAGTTGCGCGACTTTATGCTAAATCTGAGAGATCAATAATTTTTTGGGGTATGGGAGTATCCCAGCACGTTCATGGAACAGACAATGCAAGGTGTTTGATAGCTCTAGCTTTAACCACAGGACAGATCGGAAGAGAGGGTACGGGATTACACCCATTAAGAGGCCAAAATAACGTTCAAGGTGCCTCAGATGCAGGTTTAATACCAATGGTCTTTCCTGATTATCAATCTGTTGAAGATGGAAATATACATCAAAAATATGAAAATTTTTGGAAGACAGGTCTTGATGATAAAAAAGGTTTAACAGTTGTTGAGGTTATCAATAAAATTTTAGAGGATGAAATTAAAGGTATGTATATTATGGGAGAGAACCCTGCAATGTCAGATCCTGATCAACACCATGCAAGAGCTGCATTGGCCAAGCTTGACCATTTGGTAGTTCAAGATATCTTCATGACTGAAACTGCTTGGCACGCAGATGTTATATTACCCTCCTCAGCTCATGCTGAAAAAACAGGAACTTTTACAAATACCAACAGACAAGTTCAGTTAGGTCGTCAAGCAGTACCACCTCCCGGTTCAGCAAGACAAGATTGGTGGATTACTCAGGCTATTGCTCAAGGTTTAGGATTAGATTGGAGTTATCTACATCCAAGAGATATTTTTAATGAAATGGCACAAGTAATGCCTTCACTTAAAAACATTACATACGAAAGACTGGAAAATGAAAATTCAGTTACATATCCATGTGACGATCCAAATAAACCTGGAAATGAAATTATATTTAACGAAAGATTTCCAACAGCAAATGGGAGAGGTAAAATAGTACCAGCTAAACTAATACCACCTGCTGAGTTACCAGATGACGACTTTCCTATGATTTTAACAACTGGAAGACTTTTGGAACATTGGCATACAGGCTCAATGACAAGAAGAGCCACAGTCCTTGATCATATTGAACCAGAAGCAATTGTTAGTATGAATAGGTGGGATATGAAGAGGATGACTATTAATCCAGGAGATCAAGTCCTAGTTAAAACTAAAAGAGGTTCACTAGCAATTAAAGTAAGGAGTGATAGAGAAATACCTGAAGGTATGGTCTTCATACCGTTCTGTTTTGCTGAAGCAGCTGCAAATGTCCTTACAAATCCACAATTAGACCCAATAGGAAAAATTCCTGAATTTAAGTTTAGTGCAGCTCATGTTGAAAAAATTCAGGCATCAGTAAATTAAAGTCTTAAAATATTTTTAGAATATCTTTGAGTGGTATATTTTTTATATAAACAACTAGTACAATTAATACTAAAAAAAGAAAGTTAATTGTCATTATAAAGTGAAACAAATTAAAATTTGATTTATGTAAATCATTTTCACTTTCAAGAACCAGTAATGATTTATTCTGCTGCGTTGATGATTGATTATCTATTTGATGAAAAATACTTAAGTTTCTATCAAGTTTCTGAGACATCGGTTGAAGAACTTCTTTGATACTTAAATTATTATTCAGGAATTTATCAATAGTATTAATTTTTTTTTCTAAAGACTCAATTTTTGATTTTAGTTCTTCAAAATCAGACTTATTGTTTAAATGGTTAATTTTAGTTTTTGGAGTTGAGTCATCAACATTTGGATTATAGTCTTTATTTTCTAATTGATTTTTAATTTCAGCTAATGAGTCTAGAATTTTCTTTGACTTCGCTTCGTTTAAACTTGTATCTTTATTTTTCGAGGTATCTCTCCCAAATTGATCAATATCTGAAACCATAGATTTTTAGCTTAATGTAAGTATCAAAAATAATCAATTATATGTCTTTAAATGGTATTTTTAATATCGGTGAATGGTGCCGGCTGGGGGACTCGAACTCCCGACCTGATGATTACAAATCAACTGCTCTACCAACTGAGCTAAGCCGGCAATGTGTTATTGTTTATATTAAAATCTAGAATAAACAATATTTAAAAAGTACTAATTTTGAAATGATAAGCAGCAATTGCTAGAGAATTCGCTGCATTATAACTATCAATACCATCAACATTTTCTTGAGGTATACTTATTTTAAAGTCACTTTTATTTAAGATATTTTTTCTTATCCCTTTTCCCTCATTTCCTACAATGATTACAGATTTTTTATCAAAATTAAATTCTCTGTTTATTTCCTCACCACTCATATCTAGTGAATAGGTCCAATAGCCAGATTTTTTTAAAACTTCTATTGTTCTGTTGATATTTTTTGATGCATGATATTTCAACACTTCAACGGCACCAGACGAGGTTATTGACGTTACATCGTTAATATCTGCCGAAGAATGCTCTGATAGTAATAGACCATCAGCTCCCATCAAAAGAGCCGTTCTTATTATGTTTCCCAGGTTATTTTGGTCTGTAATCTGATCGGCAATAATAATAAGAGATTTTTTAGTGTTTATGACAATTTCATTTAAATTAGAGGGTTTATACTTTTCTCTTCGAATAACTATATCACTAATAAACCTATCATTTTTTATACCAAGTCTACTAAAATCGTTTTTCTTTAGTAACTTTGTCTTATTATTCAATTTATTTTGCTCTATTAATTTTGCAAAAGCTGATTGTTTCTCAATATTAATGAAAATTTCAATAATCTTGTCAGGATTGTGCAAAATACAACTCATGCAAGAATTAGCCCCTGAAATAAGCATTGTTTTAAATAACAGTAAAAATTAAGGAAGTCTATTGACTTTCAAAGACAATTATCTATTAATCAACACCTGATTTTATGATATTTGGAGGGATGGCCGAGTGGTTAAAGGCGGCAGACTGTAAATCTGTTCACGCAAGTGTACGTAGGTTCGAATCCTACTCCCTCCACCACTTTTTTCACTTTTCTTATTGAATTTTAAAGAAAAATTAGTAGTTTATCGGAACTCACAAGGATTTGATTTTGTGGATGTTTTGGTGTGGTTACCCGCTAATTCGCGGGTGTAGCTTAATGGTAAAGCTCCAGCCTTCCAAGCTGGCTACGAGGGTTCGATTCCCTTCACCCGCTCCAAGTACATTGAAAAAATTAAGTAATAGATATTAAAAAAAGAGGTAACAACTTAAAATGACTAAAGAAAAATTTGACAGATCGAAAGAACACGTCAACATCGGAACTATCGGTCACGTCGACCATGGTAAAACCACACTTACTGCAGCAATTACAAAAGTTTTAGCAGAAAAAGGTGGCGCAGAGTTTACTGCCTATGATGAAATTGATAAAGCACCTGAAGAAAAAGAGAGAGGTATCACGATTTCAACTGCACACGTTGAATATTCAACTGATAAAAGACACTATGCGCACGTCGACTGCCCAGGTCACGCAGACTACGTCAAAAATATGATTACAGGTGCTGCTCAGATGGACGGAGGTATTCTGGTTGTTAACGCAGCTGATGGTCCAATGCCTCAAACACGTGAACACATTCTTTTAGCTAGACAGGTTGGTGTACCAGCACTAGTTGTTTACTTAAATAAAGTTGATCAAGTTGATGATCAAGAATTATTAGAACTCGTAGAAGTTGAAATAAGAGAGCTACTATCAAAATATGATTTCCCTGGTGATGATATTCCAATCGTCAAAGGATCAGCTCTTGCAGCTGTCGAAGACAGAGATGAAAATATTGGTAAAAACTCAATCATTGAATTAATGTCAAAAATTGATGAATATATCCCTGCTCCTACAAGAGAATTAGATAAACCTTTCTTGATGCCAGTTGAAGACGTATTTTCTATTTCTGGAAGAGGTACTGTTGTCACTGGAAGAGTTGAACAAGGTGTTATTAAACCAGGTGAAGAAATTGAAATTATTGGTTTAAAAGATACAACCAAAACAGTTTGTACCGGAGTTGAGATGTTTAGAAAATTATTAGACTCAGGTGAAGCTGGAGATAATATTGGTGCGCTTCTTCGTGGAACTAAAAAGGAAGAGGTTGAAAGAGGCCAAGTTTTGGCGGCCCCCGGTAGCATTAAACCTCACAAAAAATTTAAAGCAGAGATTTATGCTTTAAGCAAAGAAGAGGGTGGAAGACACACTCCTTTCTTTGCAAATTACAGACCTCAGTTTTATTTTAGAACCACTGATGTTACTGGTTCAATTAAATTGCCTGAAGGTACTGAAATGGTAATGCCTGGAGATAATATTACACTTGAAGTTGAGTTACTTGCTCCTATCGCGATGAATAACAATTTACGTTTTGCTATTCGTGAAGGTGGTAGAACTGTTGGCTCAGGAGTTGTTTCAGAGATTATCGAATAAAAATATTCTCTGCAGTAATACTAATATGAAGGAGTGTAGCTCAACTGGTAGAGCGCCGGTCTCCAAAACCGGAGGTTGCGGGTTCGATGCCTGCCACTCCTGCCAAAAATATAAATAAAAATATGAAATTTAATCCTGCTAAATATTTAAGAGAAGTTCGACAGGAGGTATCTAAAGTTACCTGGCCCTCCAAGAGAGAGACTTTTACCTCAGCAGGTATCGTTTTGGTTGTAATTAGTATTGCTGCAATTATTTTAATGCTCTTAGACCAATTTTTTTCTTTTATTGTGAGAATAGTTCTAGGATAATTTAATGGTTGAAAATACTGATACATCAAAGTGGTATGTTGTACACTGCCACTCTGGCTTTGAGAAAAAAGTTGCAGACTCAATTTTAGATGAGGCAAAAAAAGTCAATTTAGAAGACTCGATTTCTGAAGTATCTGTTCCTACTCAAGCAGTAGTTGAGGTAAGAAGGGGTGTAAGAGTTAACTCTGAAAAAAAATTTTTCCCAGGATATGTTTTAATAAAGATGATTATGAACGATGATACTTGGCATCTAGTTAGAGATATACCTAAGGTTTCAAATTTTCTTGGTACAAAAGATAAGCCAATTGCAATATCTGAACGAGAAGTTTCTAAATTATTGCAAGATATTACTGAGGGTGTTGACAATCCTAAACCTAAGTTTGAGTATGAAGTTGGTGAACAGATCAAGGTATCTGATGGTCCATTTGCTTCATTTAGTGGTATTATAGAAGAGGTTGACAGTTCAAGACAAAAGCTTAAAGTGTCCGTTTCAATTTTTGGGAGACCGACACCTTTAGAACTAGACTATTCACAAGTGGTTAAGGGCTAATAAAATGGCTAAAGAAATATTAGGATATATAAAATTACAAATTCCAGCTGGTTCAGCTAATCCTGCACCCCCTGTCGGTCCTGCGTTAGGTCAAAAAGGTTTAAACATTCAGGATTTCTGTAAACAGTTTAATGATAAGACAAAAGATTTAGAAAAGGGTGCACCTATCCCAACTATAATTACAGCGTACAAAGATAGATCATTTGATTTTGTTACAAAGAAACCGCCCGTTACTTTTTACCTAAAGAAAGCTGCTAAGATAAAAAAAGGCTGTCAAACACCTGGTCGATCAAAATTAGGTAAGGTTACAATGAAGCAGGTGGAAGAGATAGCTAAAGAAAAATTAGAAGATCTCAATGCCTATGATGTTGATCAAGCATCAAAAATAATACTTGGATCAGCTAGGTCAATGGGAATGGAAGTCGTATAATGAACTTAACTAAAAACAAAAAAAAACAAATCGAAGGTATAGACTTTGCAAAGTCATACAAGATATCTGATGCTGTTAAAATTATTAAAGAAAAAAAATATGTTAAATTTGATGAGTCTCTAGAAGTATCTATTAATACAGGTATTGACTCTAAGCAGTCTGATCAAAATGTCAGAGGAAGTTTCATACCACCTCATGGATTAGGAAAAAAAGTTCAAATAGCTGTTTTTGCTCAAGGAAAAGCTGCTGAGGAAGCTAAAGCAGCAGGTGCTAAACACGTAGGAGGGGATGATTTAGCTACCTCTCTTGAAAAAAAGATTGACGTAGATGTTATTGTTGCTACTCCAGACATGATGTCTGTTGTTAGCAAAATAGCTAAGATTTTAGGCCCAAAGGGATTAATGCCTAACCCTAAAACAGGAACAGTTACTAACGATGTTAAAAGCACTATTGAAAATATTAACAAAGGGCTCGTAGCATTTAAAAATGACAAAGCTGGAACTATACATGCAGCTCTAGGCAAAGTTAGTTTTGATGAAAGTAAATTAACTGAAAATGTAACCTCATTCATTGATGAAATAAAAAAAATAAAACCATCAGGGCTAAAGGGCAATTTTGTGAATTCCGTTTATCTATCGTCCTCTATGGGTTTTGGTTTAAAGGTTGAAATTTAATGAATAAAGTTGAAAAACAACAATATATTGAAAATCTTGATCAAATGTCGAACGATTACTCAGCTTTATTTGTTGCTTCATTTTCGGAGATGTCAGTAAAAGAAATGATCGAATTTCGAACTGAAATCAGAAAAAATGATGGAGTTACCAAAGTATCTAAAAATAATATTGTTAAAATATTTGTTAATAAAAATGAAGATAAAAAAGGATTAATTGAATTTTTATCTAACCAAAAACTACTAATTTTTACAAATAATCCAGTTGGAACTGCAAAAGTTTGTAAAAAATTTGAAAAAGATTTAAAAAAGCTATCTGCGGAGGCAGCTTTTTTTGATAACCAGTTATATTCTAAAGAGGATATAGCAAAGGTTGCAACTTTACCTTCTCTTGATGAAATCAGAGGAAAAATAGTTGGGTTGATTAATGCTCCTGCTTCAAAACTTGTAAGACTTTTACAAAGACCTGACCAGGACATTATTTCAATATTACAGAACAAGAAAGATTAATTAGGGAGAGACAAAAAAATGGCAGATTTAAATAAAATTGTTGATGAGCTATCAACTTTAACAGTTATGGAAGCAGCAGAACTTTCAAAACTATTGGAAGAAAAGTGGGGTGTAACTGCAGCAGCACCTGTTGCAGTAGCAGCCGGTGGAGCAGCTCCTGCAGCTGATGCAGCAGAGGAAAAAGATGCGTTTGATGTTGTTTTATCAGCAGCTGGTGATCAAAAAATCAACGTTATTAAGGAAGTAAGGGCTATCACAGGTCTTGGTTTAAAAGAAGCTAAAGACATGGTTGAAGGTGCTCCTAAAACCTTAAAAGAAGGAGTTAAGAAAGAAGAGGCGGAGGCTATGAAGACACAGCTAGAAGCCGCAGGCGCAAAAGTAGAACTTAAATAATTAGTTATTATAGGTTCTATATAATATGCCACTTAGCTTTACAGAAAAAAAACGAATACGATACTCCTTTGGTAAGATCGGTAAAACGATTGAAGTTCCAAATTTAGTAGATATTCAAAAAATTTCTTATGATAAGTTCCTTCAGTTAGGAAAATCAGTAGAGAATCGTTCAAATACAGGCTTGCAAGAAGTCTTTAATTCTGTCTTTCCCATAAAAGACTATGCAGGTAAATCTGAACTTCACTACATAGATTATTATCTTGATAATCCTAAGTACGATGTAGATGAGTGTAGAAGGAAGGGTTTAACTTTCTCTGCCTCCCTGATGGTTACATTTAGACTTATTATATGGGATATAAATGAAGAAACTGAGGAAAAATCACTTAGGGATATAAAGGAACAAGTTGTCTACTTAGGTGATTTACCACTAATGACAAATAATGGCACCTTTGTTGTTAACGGAACTGAAAGAGTTGTTGTAAGCCAATTACACAGATCACCAGGCGTATTTTTTGATCATGATGAGGGAAAAACTCATGCTAGCGGTAAGGTTTTATACAATGCGAGAATAATTCCTTACAGAGGCTCTTGGTTAGATTTTGAATTTGATCATAAAGATAACCTTTTCTTTAGAATTGACCGAAAAAAGAAAATGATTTCTACTACAATTCTTCAAGCCCTTCCATCAAAAGCATCAGAAAAGTATTTAAATGAATGCATTCAAAATAAAGTAGAACCTGATATATACAAAATCTCAGGAATGACCTCCGAAGAAATTTTAACTTATTTTTATGAAACTTTTAAATTTAAGAAAAGCAAGGATGGCTGGGTAGTTAATTTAGATTTAAATAAATTTAAATATAAAAATTTACCTTTTAATTTAATAGATCCTATTACTAAAGATATTATAGCCTTTAAAGATATAAAATTATCTCTTAAGTTACTTAAAGAGATAAAAGATAAAAAAATAAATAAATTCTTTTTTAACGAGATTGATTTACATGGTTTTTATTTATCCAATGATATAATTAATTATGATAACGGATTAGTTTATGCTGAAGCTGGAACTTTATTAAGCGAGGATTTTTTTAAGAGATTAGAAGAATTATCTATTGATCAGTTTTCGGTTATAAATGCAAACCAAGCTACAGGTAATTTAGGAGTAATTAATTCTCTTATAGCAGATAAAAATAATTCAAGAGAAGAGGCTCTTTTTGATATTTTCAAAATTTTAAGACCAGGAGAACCGCCAACTTTAGAAGCAAGTAATTATTTATTTCAAAATATGTTTTTTAGTGAAGACAGATATGATTTATCTGAGGTAGGTAGAGTTAAGTTAAACTCTTACTTGTCTTTAGATAACGATAATAAAACAAGAGTTTTATGCAAATCTGACATCTTAGCAGTTGCCAAAAAATTATTTGACATGAAAACTGAAAGCGCAGGTAAAGATGATATCGACCACTTGGGAAACAGACGTGTTCGTTCAGTTGGGGAGCTAATTGAAAACCAATATAGGATAGGTTTAGTAAGGATGGAACGAGCAATTAGAGAAAAAATGGGAACAGTTGATATTGAGTCAATTATGCCCCAAGATCTTGTTAATTCAAAACCAATTCAAACAGTTTTAAAAGAATTCACTGGGACAAGTCAATTAAGTCAGTTTATGGATCAAACTAATCCTTTAAGTGAGATTACACATAAAAGAAGAATTTCTGCATTAGGACCTGGTGGTCTTACTAGAGAAAGAGCTGGATTTGAAGTTCGAGATGTCCATACAACTCATTATGGAAGAATTTGTCCCATAGAAACTCCCGAAGGCTCAAATATTGGCCTTATTAACAGTCTTTCGTCTTTTGCAAGAATTAACCAATACGGTTTCATTGAAACTCCGTATAGAAAAATAGTTAAAGGCACTGTAACAGATGAAGTACTTTATCTTAATGCTGACGAAGAAGAAAATTATACTATAGCACAGGCAAATAGTCCGATTAATGAAAACAGTAAATTCGCTGAAGAGCAAGTAAGTTGTAGAAGAAAAGGTGACTTTATTTTTTGTAGTCCATCTGAAATAGACTTCATGGATGTCAATCCTCAACAGCTGGTTTCTGTAGCTGCATCTTTAATACCATTTTTAGAAAACGATGATGCTAATAGAGCTTTAATGGGGTCAAACATGATGAGACAAGCTGTTCCTCTTGTTAAAAGTGAAGCTCCTCTTGTTGGAACTGGATTTGAGTCAAAAGTAGCAAGAGACAGTGGCGCTGTTGTAATTGCAAAAAATAATGGTTACGTTCACCAAGTTGATTCATCAAGAATAGTTATAAGATCTGACTCAAAAAATATTAGTAAGGATAAAAGTGGTGTAGATATATATAATCTTAAAAAATTCCAAAGATCTAATCAAAGTACTGCTATTAATCAAAAACCAATAGTCAAAATAGGAGATTATGTCGAAAGAGGTGATATTATAGCAGATGGACCTTCAACTGACTTGGGAGAATTGGCATTAGGAAGAAATCTTCTAGTAGGTTTTATGCCTTGGAACGGATACAATTTTGAGGACTCTATAATAATGTCTGAAAGAGTTGTTCATGAAGACAGATATACTTCAATACACATTGAGGAATTTGAGGTTTTATGTAGAGATACTAAATTAGGTCCAGAAGAAATTACAAGAGATATGCCCAATGTTGGTGATGAAAGTATTACTAATCTTGATGAGGCAGGAATTGTTTATATTGGCTCTGAAGTTAAACCAGGAGACATTTTAGTTGGAAAGGTATCACCAAAAGGTGACTCCCCAATCACTCCAGAGGAAAAGTTATTAAGAGCAATTTTCTCTGAAAAAGCAGCTGATGTAAAAGATACATCTTTGAGGCTACCTACAGGCTACTCTGGTGTAGTAGTTGATGTCCAAGTATTAGTGCGTAGGGGGGTAGAAAAGGATGAAAGAACTATAGCTATTGAAAGAGTTGAAATAGATAGATTAGCCAAAGACAGAGATGACGAAAAAAATATTTTAGAAAATAATTATAAACAAAACCTAATTAATATTTTTAAAAATAAGATTTCAAATTCAAATGTAGATGTTTTTGTCAAAGGAAATAAAATTGAAGAGGATATTTTGAAATCCAAATCTATTGAAACTTTAGAACAAATCCAAGTTGATGATAACGCTTCAATGGAAACATTTACCTCACAGAAGAAAATTTTTAGTGACGCTGTAATTTTATTAGATAAAAAGTTTCAAAATAAAATTGAAAAAATACAAAGTGGTGATGATTTACTTCCGGGTGTATTGAAAGTTGTTAAGGTTTTCGTTGCTGTTAAAAGAAAACTACAAGCAGGTGATAAGATGGCTGGAAGACATGGTAATAAAGGTGTTATTTCGAAAATAGTTCCAGTTGAGGATATGCCGTTTTTAGAGGATGGAACTCCAGTAGATGTTTTGCTAAATCCATTGGGCGTACCAAGCAGGATGAACATCGGTCAAATATTAGAAACTCACTTGGGTTGGGCGGCATATGGAATAGGTAAACAAATTTCCCAAAGCTTAGATATGGCAAAGAAACAGGGAAACATAAATCAACTTAAAGACTCACTATCTAGTTTTTATGAGCAAAACAAAAACTCAAATACTGAAATTACAAATATGAATGATGATCAGCTTATTGAACTAGCTAGTAATCTTGAAAAAGGTGTTACTTTTGCTACTCCTGTTTTTGATGGCACTAATACCCAGGAAATTACAAGTCTTTTAGATAAAGCGGGATTTGATAATAGTGGTCAAGTTCATCTATTTGATGGAAGGTCAGGAGAGCGTTTCGAAAGAAAAGTTACAGTGGGATATAAATATATATTGAAACTTCATCATTTAATAGATGACAAAATCCACGCTAGATCGATTGGGCCATATAGTCTTGTTACACAACAACCTCTTGGCGGAAAAGCACAGTTTGGTGGACAAAGATTTGGTGAAATGGAAGTATGGGCTTTGGAGGCATATGGCGCATCTAATACCTTACAAGAAATATTAACAATCAAATCTGATGATGTTGCTGGAAGAACAAAAGTTTACGAAGCCTTAATAAGAGGTGACTATAACTTTGAAAGTGGAATTCCAGAGTCGTTTCATGTTTTAGTAAAAGAATTAAAATCTCTTGGATTGAATGTGGAATTAATTGAAACAGATCCGACTGTTAATAGGGAGAGCACTCAATGAAAGATTTGACTAATTTATTTAAAACTAATAATCAAACTCTTAATTTTGATCAGATAAAAATTTCGGTCTCAAGTCCTGAGCAGATAAGATCTTGGTCTTTTGGTGAAATTAAAAAACCTGAAACTATAAATTACAGAACTTTTAAACCAGAGAGAGAAGGTTTATTCTGTGCAAGAATTTTCGGACCAACTAAGGATTATGAATGTTTATGTGGAAAATATAAACGAATGAAATTTAAAGGTATCACATGTGAAAAATGTGGTGTTGAAGTTACGCTTTCTAAAGTCAGAAGAGAAAGAATGGCTCATATTGAATTAGCAGCGCCCGTAGCTCATATATGGTTTTTAAAATCGTTACCAAGTAGAATTGGTTTAGCACTTGATATTACTTTAAAGAACCTTGAAAAAGTCCTCTATTTTGAAAGTCATATAGTAATTGACCCTTTAATGTCAGGTTTAAACCCTAATCAATTATTAAATGATGAAGAATTAGAGGAGGCTATAGAACAATTTGGTGAAGACTCTTTTAAACATGGTATTGGTGCAGAAGCAGTTCAGGAAATATTATCTAAAATTGATTTAGAGGAAGAAATTAAAAAACTTTTAGAAGAAAGTGAGGCAACTTCATCTGAAACTAAAAAGAAAAAAATTTTAAAGAGAATGAAAGTAATGGAAGGCTTTAAAAACTCAAACATTAAACCTGAATGGATGGTTTTGAAGGTTCTTCCAGTCATACCCCCTGAGTTAAGACCTCTAGTGCCTTTAGAAGGAGGTCGCTTTGCAACTTCTGACCTGAATGATTTGTATCGAAGAGTCATCAATAGAAACAATAGATTAAAAAGGCTTTTAGACCTTAGGGCCCCTGACATAATCGTTAGAAATGAAAAAAGAATGCTTCAAGAGTCTGTTGATGCTCTATTCGATAATGGAAGAAGAGGAAGAGTGATAACAAGCACTAATAAAAGACCTCTAAAATCTCTCTCAGAAATGCTAAAGGGAAAACAAGGAAGATTCAGACAGAACTTATTAGGGAAAAGAGTTGATTATTCTGGCCGTTCTGTAATTGTTGTTGGGCCAGAATTAAAACTTCATCAATGTGGCTTACCAAAAAAAATGGCCTTAGAGCTTTTTAAACCTTTTATTTATAATAAACTTGAGTCTTACGGTTTTGCTTCAACACTTAAATCTGCAAGAAAAATGGTCGAGTCAGAGAGGCCCGAGGTTTGGGATATACTCGATGAAGTAATTAGAGAACATCCAATTCTTTTAAATAGAGCACCTACTTTACACAGGCTAGGTATACAAGCGTTTGAACCAATACTAATTGAAGGTAAAGCTATTCAATTACATCCATTAGTTTGTACTGCATTTAATGCAGATTTTGACGGTGATCAGATGGCAGTTCACATACCTTTAAGTCTTGAAGCCCAATTAGAAGCAAGAGTTTTAATGATGAGCACAAATAATATTCTTTCACCATCAAGTGGCAAACCAATTATAGTTCCAAGTCAAGACATAGTTTTGGGCATTTACTACTTATCAT
>CACPCY010000005.1 GCA_902632575.1 uncultured Alphaproteobacteria bacterium
GTAATTCCTGACCAAAAAAAAATAATTATTTCTCAAATAAGGAAATTAAAAAATCAATATGATTTTGTTATCACTACTGGTGGTATAGGTCCAACACACGATGACATTACATCAGAGTCAATTAGTTTGGCAGTTAAAAAAAAATACAAATTGCATAATGGCGCATATAAAGAATTAAAAAAATATTACAGGAAAATTAAATCTGAATTAACTGATGCTAGAATGAAAATGGCGTATATGCCGAAAGGCTCTAAGTTAATTTTTAATAAAGTTAGCGGAGCACCAGGTTTTAAAATTGAAAATATTTATGTTTTTGCTGGCATACCTTCAATAGTACAAGCGATGATGAAAGAGTTTAAAAAAATGATAAAAATTAAAAATAAATTCTATTCAACCACAATATCTACAAAACTTTTTGAGAGTAAAATAGCCCATCTACTTGTTCAAGCTGAGAGAAAATATAAAAATATTTCTATAGGTAGCTATCCAATTTTTGATGGAAAGCCGAAGGGTGTTGAGGTTGTTATAAACTCTCAAGTAAATAAACTAGGTGTTAGTAATGCAAAAAAATTCATACTAAGAGAAATAAACAAAATCATTTAAGATTAGGTTAATATAATATAAAACAATATTTCTTTATGGCGGAGTAGCTCAGTTGGTTAGAGCGGTGGAATCATAATCCATGTGTCGGGGGTTCAAATCCCTCCTCCGCTACCAAGAATAATCATTGTAATTGTTGATATTTTGACATATCTTTCGTTTTCTGATCGCGGGGTAGAGCAGCTTGGTAGCTCGTCAGGCTCATAACCTGAAGGTCGTAGGTTCAAATCCTACCCCCGCAACCAACTTCCTGAAAAACGTGTTCTTTTCAAAGGTTTTTTTTTATTTTTTTTATGAAATGCATTTGACAATGCCCTTATAAAGTGTAGATATATTCTACTTTTTATTCGATTCACTAGGCCATTTATTGTGCATTAGTGATTCTTGCTCTTTATTTTTTGTAAATATGAAATGAATAGACGGTGGGTTTATAACGTCAAATTTCGACTAAGCTGTTATTTGAGAAAAATGATAGCTCGTTATTTTGGCGTCTAACCTACGTCAATTTAAAACTTTGTTTTTTATGAGTAGGTAATTCAACTTAAGAGTTTGATTATGGCTCAGAACGAACGCTTGCTGCATGCTTTATACATGCAAGTCGAACGGAGGCCC
Source organism: uncultured Alphaproteobacteria bacterium (assembly GCA_902632575.1). The sequence goes on from CACPCY010000005.1 coordinate 1,213, forward strand.
TAGCTTGCTAGGTGTCCTTAGTGGCGCACGGGTGAGTAACACGTGGGAACATACCTTATAGTACGGAATAACTGCGGGAAACTGTAGCTAATACCGTATACTCCAGTAATGGGAAAGATTTATCGCTATAAGATTGGCCCGCGCAAGATTAGCTTGTTGGTGAGGTAAAAGCTCACCAAGGCTTCGATCTTTAGCTGGTTTGAGAGGACGATCAGCCACACTGGGACTGAGACACGGCCCAGACTCCTACGGGAGGCAGCAGTAGGGAATATTGGACAATGGGGGCAACCCTGATCCAGCAATGCAGCGTGAGTGACGAAGGCCTTAGGGTTGTAAAACTCTTTCATCGGTGAGGATAATGACAGTAGCCGAAGAAGAAGGACCGGCTAATTCCGTGCCAGCAGCCGCGGTAATACGGAAGGTCCTAGCGTTGTTCGGAATTACTGGGCGTAAAGCGCATGTAGGCGGAACAGAAAGTTAGAAGTGAAATCCCTGGGCTCAACCTAGGAATTGCTTTTAAAACTTCTGTTCTGGAATTCAGGAGAGGAAAATGGAATTTCCAGTGTAGAGGTGAAATTCGTAGATATTGGAAGGAACACCAGTGGCGAAGGCGATTTTCTGGACTGATATTGACGCTGAGATGCGAAGGCATGGGTAGCAAACGGGATTAGATACCCCGGTAGTCCATGCAGTAAACGATGGGTGCTAGTCGTCGGACTTTTGTTCGGTGTCGTAGCTAACGCGTTAAGCACCCCGCCTGGGGAGTACGGTCGCAAGATTAAAACTCAAATAAATTGACGGGGACCCGCACAAGCAGTGGAGCATGTGGTTTAATTCGACGCAACGCGAAGAACCTTACCAGCGTTTGACATGGAAAGTGCCGGTTACAGAATGGTAACCTTCAGTTCGGCTGGCTTTCGCACAGGTGCTGCATGGCTGTCGTCAGCTCGTGTCGTGAGATGTTGGGTTAAGTCCCGCAACGAGCGCAACCCTTATCGTTAGTTACTAACAGTTCGGCTGAGGACTCTAGCGAAACTGCCGGTGATAAGCCGGAGGAAGGTGGGGATGACGTCAAGTCCTCATGGCCCTTACACGCTGGGCTACACACGTGCTACAATGGTAACTACAACGGGACGCAATACCGCGAGGTGGAGCTAATCCCCAAAAGTTATCTCAGTTCGGATTGCACTCTGCAACTCGAGTGCATGAAGTTGGAATTGCTAGTAATCGCGGATCAGCATGCCGCGGTGAATACGTTCCCGGGTCTTGTACACACCGCCCGTCACACCATGAGAGTTGGTTTTATCTTAAGTCAGTGCGCTAACCTTCGGGAGGCAGCTGCCCACGGTACGGCCAGCGATTGGGGTGAAGTCGTAACAAGGTAGCCGTAGGGGAACCTGCGGCTGGATCACCTCCTTTCTAAAGGAAAAAAAACTTTGAACTAAGTGTACGTTCGAAGTAACCACCGTCTATTTGTTTTGCTTTTTTCAACATGTGTTGATAAAGAGCATTGATTGGGCGTGTAGCTCAGTTGGTTAGAGCGCGCGCTTGATAAGCGTGAGGTCGGAGGTTCAAGTCCTCCCTCGCCCACCAACAATGTTGGGGGATTAGCTCAGCTGGGAGAGCGCCTGATTTGCATTCAGGAGGTCAGCGGTTCGATCCCGCTATCCTCCACCAACTTTTTAAAATCGTAAATATGTAAGCTGATAACACAGACGAATGACTTGCACGAGTTATTCGTCAATTAAACAACTAATATAACAACAAATAACTACAAAAAGTTATTAACTACAAACTTTTCACTGTGTGTTAATAATTCAAGCGCGTAAGAGCATTTGGTGGATGCCTTGGCATAAAGAGGCGATGAAGGACGTGACAGACTGCGATAAGCTCGGACTTGCTGTCAATAAGCTTAATCCGAGATCTCCGAATGGGGAAACCCAATAACTTATAAGTGAATTCATAGCTTATAAGGGCGAACCTAGGGAACTGAAACATCTAAGTACCTAGAGGAAAAGATATTCCGTTAGTAGTGGCGAGCGAAAGCGGATCAGGCCAGTGCTACTTTTTACTAAACCAGAACTGTATGGAAAGGCAGGCCATAGTGAGTGATAGCCTCGTATGGGTAGATAGTAAAAAATAGACATGAGTAGGGCGGGACACGTGAAATCCTGTCTGAATATAGGAAGACCACTTCCTAAGCCTAAATACTACTTTATGACCGATAGTGAACCAGTACCGTGAGGGAAAGGCGAAAAGAACCCCTAGCAGGGGAGTGAAATAGACCCTGAAACCGGATGCTTACAAGCAGTTGGAGCCTCTTTATGAGGTGACAGCGTACCTTTTGTATAATGGGTCAGCGACTTAATCTCATTAGCAAGCTTAAGCCACATAGGTGTAGGCGAAGCGAAAGCGAGTCTGAATAGGGCGATTTAGTTAATGGGATTAGACTCGAAACCGAGTGATCTAGTCATGAGCAGGTTGAAAGTGAAGTAAAATTCACCGGAGGACCGAACCCACTAGCGTTGAAAAGCTACGGGATGACTTGTGATTAGGGGTGAAAGGCCAACCAAACTCGGAAATAGCTAGTTCTCCGCGAAAACTATTTAGGTAGTGCGTCGTGTGAATCTTGTCGGGGGTAGAGCACTGAATGGGCTAGGGGGAAGCAATTCCTACCAAACCTAATCAAACTCCGAATACCGATAAGTCTGCACGGCAGACAGTCCATGGGTGCTAAGGTCCTTGGACGAGAGGGAAACAGCCCAGATCAACAGCTAAGGTCCCCAAATAATGATTAAGTGTGAAAGGGAGTGGGAACTCCAAGACAGCCAGGAGGTTGGCTTAGAAGCAGCCATCCTTTAAAGAAAGCGTAACAGCTCACTGGTCTAATTAAGAGATCCTGCACCGAAAATGTAACGGGGCTCAAATCATTTACCGAAGCTTTGACAATTACTTTGTAATTGGGTAGCGGAGCGTTCTGTAAGCCTGTAAAGGTGATGCGTAAGCATTGCTGGAGGTATCAGAAGTGCGAATGCTGACATGAGTAACGATAAGAAATGTGAAAGACATTTCCGCCGAAATCCTAAGGTTTCCTGCGTAAAGCTAATCTGCGCAGGGTTAGTCGGCCCCTAAGGCGAGGGCGAAAGCCGTAGTCGATGGGAAGTAGGTTAATATTCCTGCACCAGCTGGTAGTGACGGATGAAGTAAATTGTAAGTTCTTACTGGATTGAACTTGCAGTGAATTTGTCCCTGGAAATAGCTCCAGCATTAGACCGTACCAAAACCGACACAGGTAGGAGGGTAGAGAATACCAAGGCGCTTGAGAGAACTATGTTGAAGGAACTCGGCAAATTACACTTGTAACTTCGGGATAAAAGTGACCTGCTATTGGGCAACCAGTAGGAGGTGGCACAGAAGAGGGGGTAGCGACTGTTTACTAAAAACATAGCACTATGCAAAGTCGAAAGACGACGTATATGGTGTGACGCCTGCCCGGTGCCGGAAGGTTAATAGGAGGGGTGCAAGCCCTGAATTGAAGCCCCGGTGAACGGCGGCCGTAACTATAACGGTCCTAAGGTAGCGAAATTCCTTGTCGGGTAAGTTCCGACCTGCACGAATGGCGTAACGATTTCCCCACTGTCTCCAACATAGACTCAGTGAAATTGAATTCTCGGTTAAGATGCCGAGTAACCGTGGTTAGACGGAAAGACCCCGTGCACCTTTACTGCAGCTTTGTATTGGTATTAGGGAACAGATGTGTAGCATAGGTGGGAGACTTTGAAGGAGTGGCGCTAGCCATTCTGGAGTCACTAGTGAAATACCACTCTTCTGTTCCTTGATGCCTAACCATACACCGTCATCCGGTGTTGGGACCATGCATGGTGGGCAGTTTGACTGGGGCGGTCGCCTCCCAAAGAGTAACGGAGGCGCGCGATGGTAGGCTCAGAACGCTTGGAAACCGTTCGTCGAGTGCAATGGCATAAGCCTGCCTGACTGCGAGACCCACAAGTCGAGCAGAGACGAAAGTCGGTCATAGTGATCCGGTGGCACTTCGTGGAAGGGCCATCGCTCAACGGATAAAAGGTACGCCGGGGATAACAGGCTGATCTCTCCCAAGAGTCCATATCGACGGGGAGGTTTGGCACCTCGATGTCGGCTCATCGCATCCTGGGGCTGAAGCAGGTCCCAAGGGTTTGGCTGTTCGCCAATTAAAGCGGTACGCGAGCTGGGTTTAGAACGTCGTGAGACAGTTCGGTCCCTATCTGCCATGGTTGTGGAAGCTTGAGAGGATCTGCCCTTAGTACGAGAGGACCGGGGTGGACGTACCTCTGGTGTACCTATTGTAGCGCCAGCTGCATCGTAGGGTAGCTATGTACGGAATGGATAACCGCTGAAAGCATCTAAGCGGGAAGCCAACCTCAAAACTAGGCTTCGTTATAGGATCGTGGAAGACTACCACGTTGATAGGCTAGGTGTGGAAGTGTGGTAACACATGAAGCTAACTAGTACTAATAATCCAATGCTTGAATTATAATACACAGCGAAAAGTTTTAACTATAATGTTATAAAAAGTTTGTGGCGGTCATAGCGGAGTGAAAAAACCCGATCCCATTTCGAACTCGGTCGTGAAGGCCTCCAGCGCCGATGGTACTTAGTCTTAAGGCTTGGGAGAGTAGGACGCCGCCTATTAAAAATATTCAGCTACATATTTTGATTAAAATTATTCACAAATTATCTAATCTAAAGATTTTCGGACCAACAATCTTTTTGCTATTATTTATGGTAGCCTCGGGCGGACTCGAACCGCCACGGGAGTAAATCCCACTGGATTTTAAGTCCAGACTGTCTACCAATTCCAGCACGAGGCCATGATAAAATTGTTAGTCGAATTTAGATGATTACTTAAGTTTTTCAATATTTTTATCAATTTAAATAGTCTTGATTATCAAAGATTTCACTAAATTTATTTTTTCCAAAAATCAATCTTAAAAATTGATCATAGTTTTGGTTTTCTGAAGAGTAATTTGGTACGAAAATATTTTTGTTTTTATTTTCTAAAATTTTTATGTAACTTTCAGGTAATTCATCTTTAATATTTTTTATTTCTTTGATTGATAGAGGGCTTAACTGGATATTAAAATCTTTAAAGGCTTTTAATCTTACTTTTTCATCTACTAAATAGCATAAAAAACCTGAATTTTTTGAGTTATTTAAAAATGCACTAAAACCATAAAAAGATAAAGGTTTAATTTCTAAATTTTCATTAAAAACCCCTTCTTCTTCATTCCATATAAATTTACTTTTTGGGAAAAGTTGGAAACTTTTATAATTAGTGTTTTTATTTAGTAAAATACCATCACTAAATAATGTGTAGACATTCTCTGAGTTTTCATAAGAGTTATAAACTTCAAGAAAATTATTGTTTATAATATTTTTGTTTAGATTTTCATAAGTTTTGGCAAATAAATGCGTAGTTAGCTCAAATGATAAAGTACTTAAATCAATAAATGGTTGTTCTAAATGATAAATAATTAAATTAATTATATCCTCTTTAGTTTGAAAGCTCATTCCTAGTGTATATTTAATTGGATTATATAATTCTGAAAAATCCTCAAAAGTTAATTTATTACTATCATCCTCGCTTAATAAAATGAATGTATCTAAATCCAGAGGAAATAAATTTTCCGTTACTTCAACTTGGTTATCTTTATAAAATTTTAAAATTTTGTCTGGTATCTCAGTTTGACTCAAGCTTAATTTAGCTAAATCTCTATATTCACCAAAAATTATATCAAACTCATTTGCATTTTGATTTACTTCTCTAATTGTAAATTCCACATTGTTAAGTAAAGAATATTCTCCAAGTGCGTAGTATAAATAATATTTATAATCTATGAAATTATTTTCTATGAGCCCAATATTAAGTTTGTTTTTTGTTATACATTCATTAGAAATTAAATTATTTGGAAAAATAAATAACAAAAAAAAAATATAGATGATTTTTGAATTATAGAGAAATTTCACTTAGTTAATTCGATTTAAACATTTCTTTATAGACACGTTCTTCAATCTTATGATCATTATCAAATAATAATGGTATTTCCATACCCTCAGACATCTCTATTTCAACAGATATTACATCTTTAGCTTCGATATGATCAGCATGAACCACTATTGGTCTTTTAGAGGGATTATTGTTAATAATTTTAATTTTAGCATTATCTTTTAATAGACCACCACGCCAGTGTCTTGGGCTATAGGCACTAACTGCAGTTAGTGCAACAACATTACTTCCAAGTGGAATAATTGGCCCAGAGGCAGAGTAATTATATCCTGTGCTACCTGCTGCAGTTGACAATATTACACCATCGCATACCAGCTCTTCTATTCTTACTTCGTTATCTATCATTATTTGAATCTTTGCAGCTTGGTATTTTTCTCTACGAATACTGATCTCATTTATCGCAATAGCTTTTATTTCTTGGCCTGTGGGATTCAACGTTTTCATTACTAATGGTCTTAATTTTGTTAATTGAGCGTTATTTAGCCGTTCCTCTAATCCATCAAGTTTGTAATCATTCATCAAGAATCCGACAGATCCAAAATTCATACCGTAAATTGGCTTGTTAAGTTTCATATAATTATGAAGTGACTTTAATATAAAACCATCACCACCAAGTGCTACAATGAAATCAGCCTCTTCAGGCTCGTAATTACCATATTTTTTTATAAGTTTCTCTTGAGCTTCAATGTTTTTTTCAAGAGGAAAAGAAACAAAACATATTTTCATTTATTAACCTCCAGTCTCATTCATATAACGATTAACATATCCCTCAAAATTATCTTTTTGAATTTCAAAGTTATGTGCTTTTGGTTTTATTGACATGGCATATTCTATTAAAGCAATAATATCATTTTTTGTTTGATTTCTTAGGGCAAATTTTAAATCTACAAAATCATTTTGTCCTAAACACATATATAACTTACCAGTACATGTAAGTCTTACCCTATTACAAGTATCACAAAAGTTATGAGAAATAGCAGATATAATACCAATTTTTGATTTATGATTTGAATACTCATAGTACCTAGAGGGGCCATTAGTTCTGTGTTTAGAGGGAATTAAATTTAATTTATTTACTAAATCCTCTTCAAATTTCTTCATTGATAAATATTGATTAAATCGCCTTTCTCCAATATCACCTATGGGCATTATTTCAATTAACGAAATATCAAAATGATTTTTTTTACACCAATCTAAAATATCAAATATTTCTTTGTCATTGAAATTTTGAGTCAAAACAGTATTTATTTTTATCTTTATGCCTTCTTGTTTAGCTACCTCTATCCCATTTAAAACTTTACTAAGATCTCCCCATTTAGTTATTTTCCTAAAACTTTCAGTATTTAAGCTATCAAGAGAAACATTTATTCTTTCAACACCATTCTTTTTAAGAATAGAAGCATATCTTGATAAATTCGTACCATTTGTAGTTAAAGTATGCTCTGAAATTTTACCCTGATTTTTTAGGTAATTTAAATGTTCTATAATTGAAACTATGTTTTTTCTAACAAGAGGTTCGCCACCTGTTAATCGAAATTTTTTTACACCTAACTCATTAAAAATATTTGTAAGTTTAATAATTTCTTCAATTGATAAAACTTCTTGTCTAGGCAAGAAGGTTACATCCTCAGCCATACAATAAGAGCACCTTAAATCACATCTATCAGTGACAGATATTCTCAAGTAATCAATTTTTCTTTTAAAATTATCAGTCAGCATTTTCGTGTATCTTTAAATCAACTACATTTAAATCTATAACTTTTTTCCCTACATTCTCAAAGTTAATAGTGATTTTACTATTTATACAAGATTGAACTTGACCCAGCCCCCAATCTGGTTGAGAAGGGCACTCCACGATTGTACCTGGTATAAAATCGCTAAAATTATAGTTATTTTCCATTATTACTCTTGTTAAGTAGAAACAAATATTTAGTATTTACTATAGAATCAAATGGATAAAAAAGAAAATTTAAACAAGCTTAAATCTGTTATCAGTAATATTGAAAAATCATATGGGAAGGGTTCCATAATGATGCTTGGAAAGAAAGATATCGATGCAAATATTGATGTATACTCAACAGGCTCTCTTGGTCTAGATATAGCTCTAGGAATAGGTGGTTTACCAAAAGGAAGAGTCATAGAGGTTTATGGCCCAGAAAGTTCAGGTAAAACAACTTTAACATTACATATAATTGCGGAAGCTCAAAAAGTTGGAGGAACTTGCGCTTTTATTGATGCTGAACATGCTTTAGACCCAGGTTATGCAAAAAAACTTGGAGTGAATATTGATGAGCTATTGATATCTCAACCTGATACTGGTGAACAGGCTTTAGAAATCTCAGATACTCTTGTAAAATCTGAAGGTATAGATTTATTAGTTATAGACTCAGTGGCAGCATTAGTTCCTAGAGCAGAGTTAGAGGGTGAAATGGGAGACTCTTTACCTGGACTTCAGGCAAGACTAATGAGCCAAGCGTTAAGAAAACTGACTAGCTCCATCTCAAAGACAAATACAATGGTTGTTTTTATTAATCAACTGAGAATGAAAATAGGAGTAATGTTTGGAAGCCCTGAAGTCACCACTGGAGGTAATGCTTTGAAATTTTACTCTTCAGTAAGATTGGATATTAGAAGGATTGGTGCAATAAAAGATAAAGATAATATTATTGGAAACCAAACAAGAGTGAAGGTTGTCAAAAATAAAATGGCTCCTCCTTTTAAAATGGTTGAATTTGACATTATGTATGGTGAAGGAATTTCTAAAATTGGAGAAATCATAGATTTAGGTGTTCAAGCTGATATTATAGATAAATCTGGAGCGTGGTATTCCTACAAAGATGAAAAAATTGGTCAAGGTAGAGAAAATACAAAACAATTTTTAAAGGATAATCCTGAATTATTGAATGAAATAGAAAGTAGAATAAGATCAAATTCCGAAACAGTTGAAGAGCTGATGATTGATCCACCTCCTCCCACAACAGAAGAAACCGTCGAAAAAAACCCTAAAGAATAATATTAAATTTCAGTTAAATTAATCTATATTCCATGAATATGAACTCTAATGATGTGAGAAATGCATTTATTGATTATTTTAAAAATAATGATCACAGGCATGTTAAATCTGGATCTTTAGTGCCAGAAAATGACCCATCCCTAATGTTTGCTAATTCAGGAATGGTTCAATTTAAAAATGTTTTCACAGGCATGGAACATTTAGACTTCAAAAGAGCTACGACCTCTCAAAAATGTGTTCGAGCAGGAGGAAAACATAATGATTTGGAGAATGTTGGTTTCACAACTCGACATCATACTTTCTTTGAGATGTTAGGAAATTTTTCTTTTGGTGATTATTTCAAGGAGCAAGCAATTCTATACGCTTGGAACTTAATAACTAAAGAATTTAAAATAAATAAAGATAAATTATTAGTTACTATATATCATGATGATGAAGTTGCAGAAAAATTTTGGAAAAAGATAGCTAATTTACCCGAAAGTAAAATAATTAAAATTTCAAGTTCTGATAATTTTTGGTCTATGGGTGACACAGGACCTTGCGGACCATGTTCGGAGATATTTTATGATCATGGTGATAAATATTTTGGCGGCCCCCCAGGTTCGGTTGACGAAGATGGTGATCGTTTCATTGAAATATGGAATTTAGTTTTTATGCAGTATGAGCAAGTAGACAAAAATACTAGACTTGATTTACCTAAACCATGTGTAGACACTGGTATGGGTCTAGAAAGAATAACGGCGTTATTAAATGGTAGTAATGATAATTATAGCTCTGATTTATTTTCAAATATTATTGATATTACTCAAGAGTTTATACAAAAAAAAATATCTGAACAAAATAAATCTAGTTTTAGGGTCATAGCAGATCACTTACGGGCTTCCTCTTTTTTAATAGCTGATGGGGTTTTACCTTCAAATGAGGGGAGAGGTTATGTATTAAGACGAATATTAAGGAGGGGAATAAGACACGCATATACATTAGGCTCCACAGGACCATTATTTCACAAAATTTTTGATGAATTGCAAAATTTAATGGGTGATTTCTTCCAAGAACTTAACACTGGAGCTGAGGCTATTAAGGAAACACTCTACAATGAGGAAATAAAATTTAGAGAAACTTTAAGTAAAGGCTTAGAGATACTTGGACAAGAAATACCAAATATTAAAAATAATAAATTAGATGGTAAAATCGCATTTAAATTATATGACACCTTCGGATTTCCGCTTGATTTAACACAAGACTATCTTAAATCTAAGAAAATCGATGTTGATGTAGAGTCTTTTGATGCATCAATGGAGCTACAAAAAGAGGAAGCTAGATCTTCATGGAAGGGTAGTGGTGATGGAAATACTGAAAAGCTATGGTTTGATATTGCAAGAAAAACGAAACCAACAGTATTTAAAGGATATAAAGAGACTATTTTAAAGGCAAATGTAACTGCATTGGTTTTAGAGTCAGAAGCGGTTGATAAATTAAGCGATAAAACAAAACAATCAGCAATCATCACAGATGAGTCATGTTTTTATGCAGAGTCTGGTGGGCAAATTGGAGATAAAGGCATAATTTCCTCAGAAAATGCCGAATTTAGAGTAACAGATACTAGAAAAACTCCTCAAGGCATTTTTATTCATTTTGGAAATGTAATATCAGGTAATTTTAAAATAGGACATGAGGTTAAACTTAAAATTGATACGAGTTTGAGAGATCTTATAAAAAAAAATCACTCTGCTACACATTTGCTTCATGCCGCTTTGAGGAATAATTTAGGACTTCATGTGGCTCAGCGCGGGTCATTAGTTAATGATAATAAATTACGTTTTGACTTCAGTCATAATAAACAAATTTCACCAAATCAAATAAATACAATTCAAAAAGAGGTAACAAATATAATTTCTAATCCTTGCGAAACACAAATTGATATTAAGTCTCAAGAGGAGGCCATTAAACAAGGGGCCATAGCTTTATTTGGAGAAAAATATGGTGAAGAAGTAAGAGTAGTTACACTAGGAGAACATAATAATAAACCATATTCAATTGAGCTATGTGGGGGAACGCATGTATCAAATGTTAACGATATAGAAAAATTTTATATTATAAGTGAAGAGTCTGTCTCATCAGGAGTAAGGAGAATAGAGGCTTGCACTGGCAATAAGGTAGATGAATTTATTAGTAATAAACTAAAAGAGGATCAATTACTTGAAAAAAAACTTGATGATAAAATCATTAATTTAATATCACAAATAAACAAATTAAATGGAAAAATAAATTTTAGCGAAGATAATAAAAACCTTTATATAAAAAAGTTAGAAAATTATTTAGATAATTTAAAAAATAAATCAATACTCTCAAATGAAGAGAATAATAAAATAGAAGAAATAAATATAAATGGAATCAATTTTGTCTCTCAATTAATAGAAAATCTGCCTCCAAAAGAACTCAGATCAATTTTTGATAAATTTAAATCAGAAAAATCTAAATCTATTTTAGCTTGCATTACTATAAATGAGGATAAGGTATCTATCATAGTTGGGTTAACAAACGACTTAATAGATACTTATGATGCCAGAGTATTAATAAAAAGTACTTTTGATATACTCGGTTCAAAAGGTGGTGGGGGAAGAATTGATTTCGCTCAAGCTGGTGGCAACAAAAAAGATCAATTAAATCAAGCCTTTTTAAGTATTAAAAATCAGATTTAATTTAATTTAGCTTGAAGTTTTTTATCAAGACAATTTAAAAAATCTTCGGTGTTCATCCAAGGCGAATTTTTGTCTACAAGTATTGCTAAGTCCTTAGTCATTTGACCAGACTCCACAGTTTCAACACAGGTTTCTTCAAGTGCCTTAGAAAACTTAATAAGTTCATCGTTGCCATCAAACTCACCTCTAAAGTTTAAACCTTTTGTCCAAGCAAATATTGATGCTATAGGATTTGTTGAAGTTTTTTCTCCCTTTTGATGAAGCCTATAATGTCTAGTTACTGTTCCATGAGCAGCTTCAGCTTCAATTGTTTTACCATCGGGTGTCATTAAAACACTAGACATCATGCCTAAAGAACCAAATCCCTGTGCAACTGCGTCTGACTGAACGTCTCCGTCATAATTTTTACACGCCCAAATAAAGTTACCTGACCATTTCATTGAAGACGCTACCAAATCATCAATAAGACGGTGTTCATAGACTATTTGGTTATTTTCAAAATCAGTTCTAAATTCTTTCTGAAAAATTTCATTAAATATCTCTTTAAATCTTCCATCGTATTTTTTTAAAATAGTATCTTTTGTTGAGAGATACACAGGCCATTTTAATTTTAATCCATAATTAAAACAAGCTCTTGCAAAACCTCTTATTGACTCATCTACATTATACATAGAGAGGGCAACACCCTGATTTTGAAATTGAAAAACTTCTTTTTCCTCTATTTTTCCCTCCTCATCAACATATTTCATAAAGAGTTTTCCTGGTTTGTCGATCTTCATTTCTGTAGCTTTATATTGGTCACCAAATGCATGCCTACCAACAACAATAGGTGCATCCCATGTTCTTACAATTCTTGGAATATTTTTACATATAATTGGTTGTCTAAAAACAGTTCCATCTAAAATATTTCTTATGGTTCCATTTGGAGAACGCCACATTTTTTTTAATTTAAATTCCGACACTCTATTATCGTCAGGAGTGATCGTTGCACATTTTATACCAACCCCAAATTTTTTAATTGCTTTTGCAGCCTCAACTGTAATTTCGTCATTTGTTTGATCTCTTTTTTGCACAGATAAGTCGTAATATTTGAGATCTATATCAAGATATGGAAGAATGAGCTTTTTTTTAATAAAATCCCATATAATCCTTGTCATTTCATCGCCATCTAATTCGACCACAGGATTTTTAACTGAAATTTTTGCCATTTATATAGAGATATTGACTGTATAACAGATTAAATTAATAAAAAAAATCTATTTTATTGATCAAATTATACAATTCAGATAATAATTCCATCTTATGTACTTCAGGTTCCACAAAGAGATTTCTGCTGCGCTAATTATATTATTCTTATTAGTAATTTTTTTTTATTTTATATATAAACCTCTATTTTTAATTTTTTTAATATTACTAATTTTTACATTTTATTTTTTTAGAGATCCTGAAAGAGTCGTGCCATTAGGTGATGATATTTTATTAAGTCCAGCAGATGGGTTAATTACAAATATTAGTGAGTATAAAGAGGGAAAAAAAAGTTACACCAAAGTTTCAATTTTTTTGAGCGTATTTAATGTACATATCCAAAGATTGCCAATTTCAGGTCAAATTACAAAAATTGATTATATTGAGGGTAAATTCATTAATGCAACTTTAGATAAAGCAAGTGAAGATAATGAAAGATTAAGATTAACTCTTAAATCTGGATCTAACGTTATATACATAACACAAATAGCTGGTTTAATTGCTAGAAGAATAATTTGTTATCTCAAAACTAATGAGAGAGTAAACCAAGGTGAAAGATATGGAATTATCAAGTTTGGAAGCAGAGTAGATATTGAATTTCCCAATTCATATAATTTAATGGTAAGCATTGGTCAGCAATGTATCGGTGGTGAAACTATCATTGCAAGAGATTTTAAAAATAACAAAAATTTACAATCTAGAGAATATAAAAAGATCTAGACATTTAGATGACCGAACATCCGCTCACTAAATTTATACCTAATTTAATAACATTAATGTCACTTATTGCAGGTATTTCCTCAATAAAGTTCTCAATTCAAAGTAATTTTAAAATTGCTGTGCTTATGATAATGCTAGCAGCCTTCTTCGATTTCTTTGATGGATGGATGGCAAGAAAATTAAAAAAATCGTCCCAATTTGGAGCTGAATTAGACTCTCTATCAGATTTTATTAGTTTTGGATTAGCTCCATCTTTACTTATAAATTTAAGTTTTACTAATGAGCTAGGTAGGATTGGATGGGTTATAAGTCTTTTTTACATTATTTGTGCAGCTCTTAGACTTGCTCGTTTCAATATTGAAAATATGAGAGAGCAAAGCAAAGTATTTTATGGCATACCCTCACCAGCTGCAGCAGGTATTATAATGATTCCGCTGTATATAGATTTTATTGAACAAATACAATTTACTATTAATTACCCCATTGTAAGTGCCATACTAATTGTATTTGCGGGCGCTATGATGATTAGTAGAGTTCCGACTCCTTCTGTGAAAAATCTAAAAGTAAAAAATCTATATTTTAGACTTATGATTATTCTTACAGTTATTATTTTAATATTTCTAATAAGTTATTTTTGGCAAACAACTCTTTTAGTTGCATTTATTTATTTATTATTCTCTATATTAAGTTTGTTTATTTACTTTATTAAATTTTTTAGAGGAGTTAGTTAAGTATTTTGATTTAAGCATCAAAGCTGATGGAGTTACAAGTAAAGTCAATAAAGTAGAAAAAAGTAGTCCAAAAACAATTGCTCTCGATAAATCTACCCACCACTGAGTGTCAGGGGAGTTATAACTATATTCAAAGTTTACAAAATCAATATTTAATTTTAAAGCCATGGGAAGTAAACCAAGCACCGTAGTAGTTGTAGTCAATAAAACAGGTCTCAATCTTTGTGCACCCGTCATTAAAATGGCATCTCTAGCATCATTTGTCTTTTTTATTAATCTATCAAAGGTATCAATTAAGACTATATTGTTGTTTACAACTATACCTGCTAACGAGATGACTCCTATTCCGCTCATTACTATTCCAAATGGTTGTTTTGTAATTAAGAGACCTAAAACAACACCCACCGTTGACATAATTACTGCAAATAGAATTAATAAGGTGCTACTAAAACTATTAAATTGGGTCAAAAGAATTAAACCCATTAAAAATACAGCTATCAAAAAAGCTTTTTGTAGAAAAGCTTTAGACTTCTGCTGACTTTCATCCTCTCCCTTGAATTCTATTTTTACTCTTGGGTCAATATTTGCTGAATTAAATTCAGGTAAATCTAAACCAAAGTTATTTGGAATATCGAATTTTTCAATTCCAAGCCAATGTTTTATAAGTCTGACATAAGCATCAGTTTGATAAAATCTGGTTACATCTGATTTAATTGTTTCAATTCTATTCTTTTCAACTCTTGTCAAGTTTCCAGTTTCCTGATTGGTTTCAATTTTAGTAAAATTTGAAATTGGCACATAGCCGGAAGATGTCGGTATCTTTATGTTATCTAATTGATCGATTGTTCTTTGTTCTTTTGGCAAACGAAGGTATATGGGAATAGATTCATCACTATCATCGGGCCTAAATTGACTTAATTCTAAACCACTTGTTAAAAGTTTAATGGTGTTACCAATTATTGATATACTAGCACCATATTTAGCAGCCTCTTCTCTATCAACATAAAGTTCATACTCAATACTTGGTGAAGGAAGTGATGTTTCTAAGTCTTTGAGACCAGATATACTTGATAAATACTTTTCAATTCTCTTTAATTCTTCCACTGTAACAATTGGGTCAGAAGAAGTAAGGTTTATTTCAATAGGCTTACCTCTCGGAGGGCCTGCTCTTAAAGTTCTTGTTTCAACTTTAATTCCAGGAATAGTAGATGTTTCCTTTCTTATTTCAGAAATTATTGTGTCAGCTTTCCTTCTTTTATCCCAATCTTTAAATTCTATATCAATAAATCCTATTATATCAGGTGAGCTTTCTTGCCTATTTTCAACATTACCCGAAGTTGTATAAACTGACTCAAATTCATTATTTTTTTTCTGTAAATTTAATACTTTTGATTCAACTTTTGCAACAAGGCGATCTTTTTCTAATACAGAGAGATTTCCTGTAGCATAAATAATTACCTTAGTATTTTCAGCTTCAACTGATGGAAAAAATGTAACCCCATTTCCAAATTTTCCATAAGCACTATAAATACCTACTAACAATGCTAAAGAGAGAAAAAGTATTTTAGTCGGATTGTTTATGCAAAGCTTCAAAATAAATAAATAAATTCTAGTAAATAAACCTACTTTTGTTAAATCTGTTAAGTCTTCATCATCATCAGCATTAATTCTTGGAATAATCATTTTCTGAAAAAAACCTTTATTTTTTAAATATCTGAAAACAAAAAACAAAATAATACCGATTGAGATTGTTGTTATAGTTTTCGCACCAAAATTTAAGTAACTATCAAACTCTAATTGAGATAAAAAATTAAATGCAACAAAATTAATTATACCAAATAATATTAAAGGAATTATAAAAAAGAAAAAAAGGTTTTTAATTTTGTAAGCTTGAGTTCCAATGATTGGAATTACTATAAGAGCCATAGCCAAACTAGATCCTAAAACAGATATTACAGTTATGGGTATATATTTCATAAAACCACCTGTAGTTCCTGGCCAAAATAATAGAGGTATAAATGCAGCTATAGTAGTAAAAGTTGAAGCCATAATTGGAAGCGACATTCTCGATGCTGCTTTTAGATAAGACTCAGCCAGCCCCATACCCTCTTGTATTTTTCTTTGAGCGTATTCGACGACAACCACAGCACCATCAACTAGCAGTCCCACTGACAGAATTAACGCAAACAAAACCACCATATTGATCGTAAATCCTAGAGAATAAAGAATTAAGATTGATGATAAAAAAGAACCTGGTACAGCTAAACCCACAAGTAAACTAGATCTTATACCAAGAAAAATAACAACAACACTCATAACAAGTATTATTGAAAAAATTACATTGTTTTGAAGATCTCCTAACATACTTTTAATATTCACAGATTCATCACCAGAAAAAGTAATATTAATTTTTGATGGTAAAATTTTTTGTTCTTCTATAACTAACTGTTTAACTTGATCAACAGTTTCTACAATATTCGCTCCAATCCTTTTTGAAATTTCAAGAGTGAATGCTGACTCATTATTTAAACGCGCAAATTTTTCTGGATCTTTAAAAGTTCTTTTGAGTTGAGCTATATCTTTAAATTTTATTGTCTTTTTATCATTAACTTTAATAGGTGTGTTAAAAACATCATTTAAGCTTTCGTAAAGGCCCGGAATTTTAATTACAAACCTTCCATCACCTGTATCAAGATTTCCAGCTGAGACTACTTGGTTATTTGAACGAACAAAATTTAAAATTTCATTTAAATTCAATCCATAAGCTTCAATTTTATTTTGATCTATAATAATGTCTAATTGTTCTTCTCTTTCTCCACCTATATTTACCTCTAAAACATTTGGTAGAGATTGAATTTTATCTTTAAGGTCATTAGAAATTTTCTTTAACAAAAATTCAGATATATCACCACTTATCGACACAACAAGAATAGGAAATAAACTAATATTTACTTCACTTACCTTTGGTTCATCTGCGTCATCAGGTAAGTCCGATTTAGCTCTATCTACTTGCTCTCTAGTATCTAAAAGTGCTTGATCAGGGTCAAACCCAGCATCAAACTCTAATAAGACATTCCCACCACCTTGATAAGAGGTACTGGTCATTTCTTTTTTTCCCTCTATGTTTGAAACTTCGTCTTCAACTGGTTTAATTAAAAGTTTTTCTGAGTCTTCAGGTGAAATTCCTGTTAAGCCAAGAGATACGTATATATAAGGCAGACTAACATCTGGCGATGACTCCTTTGGAATATTGTTAAAAACCAAAGATCCACTAACAATAACAAAAAGAAAAATTGATATTGTCGTCCTGTAATACTGACTAGCTAAGTTAACTAAGCTCATAATTAGTCGAAACTAACTTTTTCTCCTGAAGATACATATTGTTGTCCAACAATAATAATTTTCTCTTTTTGACTCAAGCCAGATACTAGCATGTAATCAGAAGTGTCTTCTATAACATTAATTTTTTTAAATTGGACTGTATTATCAGACCCTATTACTTTTACACCCAACTCACCAGTGTCACCTAAAGCCAAAACAGAAGGCGAGATTTTATGAGCAAGAACATTTCCTTTAATTATTGAGATTATTGATGACAGTCCATCTTTATATCTGAGATCCTTATTTTCAACTTTTACAACAATTTCAAAAGTTTTAGTTTCTGGATCAGATATAGGGCTAATATAATCAATTATTCCCTTAACTTTTTCATCAAGGATAGTGACTTCTACTTCATTATCGAGAGAAATATCTAGAATTTCGTTTTCATTTATGTAACCAAATATTTTTAATGAGCTGAGATCAATAATTTCATATACACCCTCACCAGGCATAACAAGCTCACCAGCTATTTTATGACCATCTAAGAGCATCCCTCCAAATGGTGCAAAGAGAGCATATTTATTAAACTCACTCTGAGATAGTAAATTTAATTTATATAAATCAGCATTCGTTTTATAATCGTCAAATTCAACTACATGTTGTCCTTTTTTTATTTTTGAGCCTGCCTTTACCAATACTTTTTCTATTGTAGTCATGACTTCACTCTTAACCTCAATTCTCCTAAAAGCTTCAGTAGTTGAACTAAAAACAATGCTATCTTTTATTGTTTGAGCAGATGAGTCCATAACTTCGACAGAAAATAATTTTTCACCTGTTTCTTCTTTGCTTCCCCATTCTGATGAGTAACATAAAGAGTTTATAAGTGTTATGATTGATACAATAATTATTTTTTTTATGGTGGGTAACATGGTTGTGTTTAAACCTACTAGAATATATGTAAACGAATACATATCAGATTATGAATAAAATTAAATGAAACAGTGGTATAAAACTAGAAAAAAAGACCCTTTTTACATAAAAGCAAAGAAAAATGACATTATTTCTAGAGCTTATTACAAATTAGAAGAAATAGATAAAAAACATAATTTATTCAAAAATTATAAAAAAATATTAGATGTCGGATGTTCACCAGGTGGCTGGACACAATATATTTTGAATAAACACCCAAAAAACAAAATAGTAGGTATTGATATACTACCAACTGTTAAGCAGATTGAGGGCAAATTCAAATTTTATATGATGGACTTAAATCAGTATCAATTAATTGATGAATTATTTACATCAAATAAATACACTTTTGACTCGATAATTTCAGATATCGCACCAAACACAAGTGGAAACCAATTTTTAGATCAAACCAATAGTTATGATTTGAGTTTGCTTTCAGCAAAATTTATTGAAAAATATTTAAACAAAGGTGGTAATTTTTTAGTAAAAAATTTTCAAGGAGAGGATACAGAAAAGTTATTTAACTTTGTTAAAACTTTTTTTTACAAAACACAATATATTAAACCAGCTGCATCGGATAAAAAATCTAAAGAAATTTACATTTTAGGTTTGTTAAAAAAATAATTTTTTAACCATACATTCAATGAATTCAGTGTAAAAAAATTTTTCTTTTTATCTTTATATGTAACTTCAAAAATTTCTTTATCGAATTTTTTAGAGTAAATAATTTTTATAATTGGAAAAGAAAAATTTGATTTGTAAAAAGTAATTTTTGTCATTTTGTAATTTGAGTCCTGAGTTTGAATTGAATAATTTCTCCATATATTTTTTGATAAACCATAAGAGTAAGTATTAAGAATATATTGAAATGTTTTCTTTGGGATTGTGTCGATATGATTTTTATTTATGTTTATAATTTTCAATATATATTATGTTAAATGGTACTTTTAAATTCTTCAAGCTGTAATTTTGATTGGCAACCAACTAATTTTCAATTTATTAACTTAAAAGGTGAAAAAGGGTCCTTTTATGATTCTTTTGACACCAATGGTCTTTTAGTAATGTTTATTTGTAACCATTGCCCTTATGTCAGATCTATAGAAACTAAGATTTCAACTGAAACCCAAAGACTCAAAGTTTTAAATGTAAATTCTATTGCTTTTATGTCAAACGATCAAAATTCATATGAGGAGGACCACAACAAATTTCTTTTAGAACAAATATCAAGAGCTAAATTTGAATTCGAATATATTGTTGATGCTACGCAATCAATAGCTAAAACATTTGATGCTCAATGCACTCCTGAGTTCTATTATTTCAGTAATGATAAAAAACTTAAGTATAGAGGCAGGTTAGACTCCAATGGTAAAAATTCTTCTATGGGCAAACCAGAGCTTTATTCTGCTATTGAAGAAGTTATTGCTAAAGGATATTGTTCAAGCCAACAATATCCAAGTATGGGTTGCTCAATAAAATGGAAAAATTAATCACTAAAAGAAATTTATCTTTATTTGGAATTGTATCTTTTTTATTGGTTATTTCTCTTTATTTCATTTTACAAAATAATTCTAAAGATGATGAAAAATTATTCGATATTTTTTTGGCAGAGCTTTATAATGAGCAAAATTCAAATTTAGATGAAAAATTGTACTATTTATCAAGTTTAGATAATCCTAAAGTCTCTTTTTTTAGTGATTTGAAATTAACCTCAATTGAAAATTTAGATCGATATAATAAAATTGATAAAGATATAATATTATTGAAAAAAGCATTAATTGACTTAGATAAAGAATTGATAAAATCTTTATCATTAGATAATAATTTTACTTTTAATGAAATTGCTAAAATATACTTTTATAATTTAGACATTAATAACTTTGAGTTTAGTGAGTCAGATAGAGATAATTTAAATAATTTTTTTATCAAAGCTGTTGATAGATTATCTAATGAAAAATATTAAATTTTTTATTTTTCTCTTAGCTTTATCGTCTTGTAATCAATATTTCGGTACCGTAGATCAAGATTATGTTCCAAAAAACGAGGTTTCTGAGATTTTTTCGGACCTTTCAAATGATAACTTTATGTCAGAGGTTGAGTTTGGTCATATTATTTATCCTAAATTTGTGAATCATTCTTTAAATATTAAAAATTTGGAAATTGAAAAAATTATTAAAACAAATAATAATTCTATTGTTCATTTTGTTAATGAAAAGATAATCGTAAGTAAAAACAAAAATATCTATTTAATCGATAAATTAAATAAAAAAAATATTACTAAATATAAAATAAATCTAAAAAAAGATGAAAATGTAATCCATTTTTTTGATTACAATGGTAAAGTATATTTGATAACTAATAATTCTAGAATATTTAATATAAATGAAGATAATTTATCTTTAATCTCCGATTATGGCATATACATAAATATAGCCCCAATAATAATTAAGGATAATCTAATAATTCTTAGTGTTTTTGGTGATATATATAAAGTAAATTTGTTAAAACAATCTATAACTAAATCATCTAGTTTTGATCATAAGTTAGGTATCAATATAAAATCAAATATTTTTGAAGATGAATTAAATTATTACTATCTTTTCAATACAAGTACTTTAATTACTTTTAATAAACAAAATACTGAATTTTTTGAAAATTATATTTTAGAGGATCTTAATATACTTTCATCTTTGGGTACTTTCAGTGAGCTAATAGACACGCCATTTAATTATAATGGTTATTTATATTTTTTAGATCGCTCTGGGAAAATTGCAGTTTTCAATCAATATTCTTCAGAAATACTTTGGGAATTTGATATAAAAACCAATATACTTAGTTATCTTTTCTCAAAAAATGGTAATTTAATAATTCTTACTACTGAAAAAATTTTAATTATAGCGAGCAATGGAGATATAATTAATTCATATAAACATAATAAAGACTTGCCAATATCAATATTTAGTATTTCAGAAAATATTTATTTGATATCAAAAGATGGAATAATTACTATCAACTTAAATAAAAAATTGGAAGAGTTATTATTCAAAAATAAATTTACTAGTAATTTAGATATTTTTTACCAAGATAATAAAATCTATTTAAAAGATGATTTAAGCCTGATCAAAATAAGTGAATAATTATTTTATTATCGGAAAAGTTAATGAAGGGAAGTCCCACCTTTTTAATTTGTTCTCAAAAAAACATAGAACTATATCAAATCCAAAACCAAACACTACAATAGATATAATTAGAAAAAAAATTTTATCAGAAAATTTTGAATATAATTTATTTGATACACCGGGATTTTGCAAATTTAATGATTTTAAGTACCTTTTTAATAAAATCTCTGAACTCAAGTTAGATAATATTTATTTCATATATTTAGTATCATCTTTTACCCAAGCAGATTTAGAAATTTGTAAAAAATTACATTCAAAAAAATTCAATCTTTTGTTGTTTTCTTTTAAAAAAATTGATGAAAAAGATTATATTCCAAATTTGTTTAACAAAATCTTCACTAATCATTCCGATAACTTAGTAACTTTAAAAAAATATCTATCACAAGAGAATAAAAGAAAATTATTTAATAATGAAAATATAAAAAAAAATACCATAACAATTTTTGGAAAAGAAAATACTGGAAAATCAACATTATTTAACAAAATAATGAGTATGCCTTTATCTACAACATCACCAAACCTTCATACCACTCGTGACTCAGTTAACTGGGATATAAGGTATAAAAATCAAATACTAGAGTTTATTGATACTGCTGGTTTTATAAGGAGCAGATCTAATAGAAAAAATTTTGATTTTGAAAAATTATCATTAGAACAATCCGAATATTTTATTAAGAAATCCTCTCTTATTGTTCTGTTATTGGACGCAAAATCAGAGTCGAAATTAGATTTATCATTAATAGGATCTTTATCAAAAAGAAATAAACCATTCTTAGTTTTGGTCAATAAGATAGATTTGATAGAAAACAAATCTTTATATCAACAGAAATTTCTTAAATATTTATCTTTAAATCATAACTATTATTCATCATTAAATATATTCTTTATTTCAGCTCTAAACTCATCAAAATCAAAAATACTAAATATAATAAATGATCAATTAAATAATAAGTTCTTTTTCAAAACTTCATATTTAAACAAATTAATTAAATCAATTAATATTGAATTAGGTAAAATTCAAAAAAATTCAAAAGAATTTAAAATTTACTTTATAACTGCTTTTACAGTTAATAAAAAAAATTATTTTAAAATTTCTTGTAATTTTACAAAAAAAAATATTAGACCTCATATAAGATCTTACTTATCTAAGATTTTGATCAGAGAATTAAACCTAAAAGGTATAACTTTTAATCTAATTTTTTAATTTCAATATTGTTTAATTTATTTAAATCTTTTTTTAATGAAACAACATAATTTACTAATGAATTTTTAAAATTATTTAAATGGACTTTATAATGATTATCTTTATCAAAAGACAAAACAAATTTTAATTTATTACTGAATATAGGTACGATTAAATTGATAAAATAAATTACATTAATTAATATTTGGTAATTTTTATTAATATAATCATAATTATATTGATAAGATATCATATGTAAATCAATATCTCTATTAATTATTACTACTTCATCTACTTTTAAAAATTGATTTTTAATTAGTGAAACTGCTTTCATTAAATCTTCAATAGATTCAAAATTAGTTTGAAGAAGAGTATGATCTTGATTTATATTATCTAATTTATCTGATGCTAAAATAATTTTATTTGAATTTATATTTAAGACTCTCTGATCTTCACCGCTTAAAATAATTATTATTTGATTTAGTGACAATTAAATATTTGAGCTAGCACTCAATAGAGATAATTGAGTAATTTTATTATCACCTAACTGATCAATTAATTTGATTGGATAATCACCTGTAAAGTAATGATCTGTCAATTGAGGTTTTTCATTATCTCTTTTTAAATAACCAAGTGCAATATACAGACCCTCTAGGGATAGAAATTTTAAGCTTTTTGCATTAATGTACTCACAAATTTCTTCAACACTTTTGTTTGCTGCTAATAATTCTTTTCTTGTTGGCATATCAACTCCATAAAAATCAGGATATTTGATTTCAGGGCATGCAATTCTTAAATGAACTTCTTTGGCTCCAGCATCATATAACATTTTTACAATTTTATGTGATGTTGTACCACGTACTAAAGAGTCATCTACCAATATAATTTTTTTATTTTCAATAGAACTTCTATTTGCGTTTAGTTTTAATTTTACACCCAAACTTCTTATTTGTTGACCGGGTTCTATGAATGTTCTTCCAACATAATGATTTCTTATTAAACCTAATTCAAAATTAATTTTTTTTTGTTGACTATATCCTAAAGCAGCTGCATTACCAGAGTC
The DNA here is from genome assembly GCA_902632575.1 of uncultured Alphaproteobacteria bacterium. The sequence continues at coordinate 25,400 of CACPCY010000005.1, forward strand.
TGGGACTGGTACAACCAATTCAGCATCTATGTTATCTTCTTTTGCTAATTCTCTTCCCAAATTTTTTCTATACTCATAGGCCGTTCTACCTCTTAAAACACTATCTGGTCTTGCAAAATAAATATATTCAAAGACACAAGGTCTAGGTGTGTGGTTACCGAATGGTTTTAGACTAATTAAATCATTATTTTCGATATAAACAATTTCTCCATTTTCGACCTCTCTAACAAAATCAGCTCCAATAATGTCAAGTGCACATGTTTCAGATGCTAGTACATAGGAGTTATTTTTTTTACCTATTATTAGAGGTCTAATTCCATAAATATCTCTTGCTCCTATGAGAATATCTTTTGTAAGCATTACCAACGCGTAGCCACCTTGAATTTGCGATATAGCCTCAATAATTTTGTCAATATTTTTTTCTTTTTTTGATCTTGCTATAAGTTGAACTATCGTCTCAGAGTCAGAAGTTGTATAAAAAATAGCTCCATCTTCAACTAGTTTTTTTCTCAATGTAATAGCATTAGTAAAATTACCATTATGTGAAACACCTATGCCACCAGCATTAGTGTCTGCAAAAAAAGGCTGCACGTTTCTTAAAATTTTACCACCTGTGGTGCTATATCTATTATGACCAATTGCATATAATCCTGGCAATTTTCTGATAGTGTCCTCATTGTTAAAATTATCTCCAACAAGTCCAAATCTTTTTTCAGAATAATAATTCTTACCATCATAAGAAACTATTCCACATCCCTCTTGCCCTCTGTGTTGTAATGCATGTAAACCCAAAGCAGTCAAAGCAGAAGCATCATTAATATTTGAAATACCAAATACACCACATTCCTCTCTAATTTTAATAGAGTTGGTTTTTATCATTATTTTTTTCTTTATTTGATATTTCTTTCTTTATATCTTTATTAACTTCAGGTTCTTTATACATAAGGTTCTCATATATTGATATATTTAATTTCATAATACTATTTTTATCATTTAAATATTTTTTAAAAAATAAAACATAAGAGAAATAGAATAGAACTGAAAATAAAATTATCCCATAAATAGCACCAACTAACATATCTATAATTTTAAATTCTAGTTTTGATGGTGACTTCAAATTTAGTGCCTTTTCTAATATTGAAAATGCTATGTATGTAACTAGAAATAAAATTATAAAAGAAATTATTTCTAAAAAAATTGAATTTTCTTTCTGTAATGAGAACAAATATTCAATTTTTATCTTCTCTAAAAAAAAATTAAGTAATCTTTTGTAGAATAAAAACGGTACAGAGACAGATAAAATTATCTTAAGAGTGTAGCTAATTGATTTAGTAGCACCTTTAAAAGCAAAAAAAATTACAAATATGAATAATAAAAAAAGATAAGCATAATCAAAATAATTTAAGTTAGACAAATACATTATTGCTAGTATTTTCCACCCGAGATAAAGGATTTAAACATTTTATTTTTTGTATTTAAAATTTTTTTACATTCACCTCTGTCTTGAACAACACCATTATCAATAAAATAATAATTATCTCCTGTTTTAATAGCACTTTTAATATCATGTGTTATACTCACAGCAGTTATTTTCCTTTTTTTTATTACTTTTATTATTAATTCATTTATTTTGTCGCTATTTATAGGGTCAAGTCCTGTTGTTGGTTCATCTAGAAAAATTACCTTTGGATTTTTATAAAGGGCCCTAGCAAGTCCAACCCTTTTTTTCATGCCTCCAGATATTTCTGAAGGATATTTATTGATTATAGATTTTTCAAGACCCACGTCTTTCATTAGAGAGAGAACTTTTTTATCGTAGTTTGTTTTGCCATTAATATAATCTGTAAATGCTATGTTTTCAGATATTTTTAAACTATCAAATAAAGCACCATACTGAAATAACATGCTAAATTTATCAATATTAACTTTAGAACTTTTGTCATACAAAATTGAACCACCATCATGACTAAATAATTGATAAATTGTTTTAATTAAAACAGATTTACCGCAACCTGATTGACCTAATATGATTGTAGATTTATTTTTTTCTATTGTGAGACTAATATCTTTTAAAACTAAGTTTCCATCAAATTTCTTTTTTAGATTTCTAATTTCAATTTTCATTAAAAAAATATTTCTGTTAAAAAATAATTGGACGATAAAATCAGAATAGAAGATATTACAACTGCATTTGTAGTTGCAGATCCAACACCGAATGCACCTTTATCAGAAAACAGACCACAATAACAACTAACAATTGATATGATAAAGCCAAATGTTAGTGCTTTTACAATTCCTGACATATAGTCACCAAAACTTAAAAAATCAATAGTATTTAATAAATATAAATTATCATTAAATCCAAGTCTATGTACTGATACTATGTATCCTCCCATTACCCCGATAAAATCCACAATTGTAACGAATATTGGCAAAGCAAGTGTCAAAGATAAAACTCTGGGTGTTACAAGATAATTATAATAATTAGTATTTAGTGTTTTAAGAGCATCGATTTGTTCAGTTACTCTCATTGTAGCTATTTCAGCAGCAATAGAAGAGCCAACTCTCGCAGAAATCATAAGACCAGTCAATACTGGACCTAATTCTCTTGTTAAAGTTAAAACAACTATGTTTGGAATAGCTGACTCAGCAGAAAATCTTGAAAAACCTGTATAAGATTGTAAAGCAAGAACCATTCCTGAAAAAATTCCAGTTAATGCGATAATTGGAATTGATGAAATAAATATATCTAAAAAATATAATGAAATATTTTTGAAATAAAACTTTGGTTTGAAAAAATATTTGAAAAAAAAATATATAAATAAAATAAATTTCCCTAAATTAGAGAATAATTTTATTGGAATTGCGCCAATATTTTCAATTAATTTCATTAGAGATTTTAATTTGATGCATTTTTTTCAATTCCCAAGAACTTGGTAAATTTATCATCAAAGTATAACTCAATCTTACCCGTGGGACCATTTCTTTGTTTTGCAACAATTAATTCAGCTTTGTTAAAAACTTGTTCATTTCTATCTTTCCATGAGTCATGTTTTTTTTGATATGACTCTTGAGTTTCATCAGCCCCTCTTGTTGGCTCGTTTCTTTGTAAGTAGTAACTTTCTCTATAAATAAACATTACAACATCTGCATCTTGTTCAATACTCCCTGATTCCCTTAAATCAGATAGTAAGGGCCTTTTATCCTCTCTATTTTCAACTTGACGTGAGAGCTGAGAAAGTGAAATTACAGGTAGATCAAATTCTTTTGCAAGTTGCTTTAAATTTCTTGTTATTTCAGAAAGCTCATTCACTCTATTATCTCTGTTACTTTCAGGTTTTATCAATTGGAGATAATCTATTAAAACTAGTTTAATATTAAAATTATTTTTATATCTTCGTAATTTAGATCTTAATTCTGAAACAGTTAAATTAGGACTATCATCAAAAAAGAAATTTAAACTATTAATTTCCTGATAAGTATTTTGAAGTTTAAGAGAGTCTTTCTCATTTATTTCTCCTTTACGAAGCTTATCACTCGATATCTTAGATTGTTCAGCCAAGATTCTTAAGCCAATTTGTTCAGCTGACATCTCTAAAGAAAACATTACAACAGATCCTTTATTTTCCTCTTGTGAAAAATATTTGGCAGCATTAAAAGCAATATTTGTAGCTAAGGCAGTTTTGCCCATTGAAGGTCTGCCAGCAAGAATAATTAAGTCAGAATTTTGCATTCCTCCTAGCATATTATCTAAGTCCCCAAATCCTGATACAATACCTGAATATTTTCCTTTTTTTTTAAATGCTTTTTCAATTAATTGAAGAGAGGATTTAGTTACAGAGGAAAAGTTCCTTAATTCATAATTATCTTTTTTATAATTAGATAAATCAAATAACTTTTTTTCAAGGTCTAAAACAATATCTTTGATACTGTTCGATGTCTCGAAAGTCGTTGACTCATTATTTTTATTTTGTGTAATTTTAAAAAGCTCCCTTCTCAAATGCAACTCTTGAAGTGTCTCTAAATAACTAGAAAAAATATCTTTAGAAAATACAATTTGATCGATTTGAAAAGAGAGATCTTTATGAGTTTTAGATTGTATATCTGGAATGTAGTTCTTAATTGTATCTATAGAAATATTTTTTTGTGATTTATGAAACTCTTCTAATACATTAAATATTTTTAGATTTTCTATGTTGGAAAACAAAGAATTGTCCAGATACTCAAAATGTGTATCTATCAATTCCGGATGTTTAAGTAAGTAGGCAATAACAATAATTTCAATGTCATTATCTTTTAGGCTATCAAAGGACTTTTGCATACATAAGTAGGTTATTAATAAAACAATAAAAAGATAGTCTTATGCAGATATTTTAGGGGATAAGATCTCAATATTAAGTGAACAATTTACTTCAGGGTGTAAGTCTATATCTACATTATATTCCCCAGTTGTTTTGATTTTATTTCCTAATTTTACAAACTTTTTTTGTATATTTATGTCATTTTCACTTAAAAAAATAACTATATCTGAAACACTCAAGGAACCATATAATTCACCATTTTCTTTTGCGGCTATTTCTTTAGTAAATTTCAGTTCGTTAATTTTTGATGCTATCACATTTGCATTTGATTTATATTCATCATCTTTTTTAATTAGACTTTTCTCTAAAGACTTAATTTCATCAACATTATGTTTCGTAGCAAATTTAGCTTTACCATTTGGAATTAAATAGTTTCTTGCATAACCATCTTTAACTGATACTACAGACCCTATATCCCAGTTTTTTTTTATTTTTTCTAAAACAACAACTTTAGTCATAATTTTAAATTATAGATAAAAACCTAGCTTGTTTTATCGCCTTTGTAATTTTAGTATGAATAGATCTAGACATGTTTGTTACCCTTTGAGGAATAATTTTTCCATTATCATTCGTAAATTTCTTAAGAATATGGGTGTGTTTATAATCAAGATTTAATAATTCCTCATTTGAAATATTTAAATTTTTTTTCATTAATTATCCTTATTTATTTGCGGTGTAGCCTCTTCTAATTTATTTGAAGATTTTGTAGTAAGGAAGCGTAAGCAATCTGTATTAAATTTTAAAAAACCATCAAGTTTTTTTGGAAAATCAGTTGAAGCATGGAAGCGCATAAATTTAAATGCCCCCTTAGAGTACTTATTTATTTGGGTTTTCAAGTTTTTTATTCCCCAATCTTCTTTATAACCAATTGAAACATTATTTTCAGAAAAAAAATTATCTATAGAGCTATTAAGATTTTTCATCTGATCATTAGCAAGGTCAGGTTTTACTATAATTGTTGTTTCATATATGTTAGTCATGTAGAAAGAGTGTCTACAGATATAAACTAAATATGTCAAATAAAAACCTTTCATTACTTTTTACAGGCCAAGGCTCACAATTTAAGGAAATGGGTGTTGATTTTACTAAGAAATATGACTGGGCTAAAAACAGATACTCTATAAGTTCTGAAATACTTGGTTATGATCTATTAGATGCACAAAATGACCCAGGTTTAATAAATTTAACTCAATATAGCCAACCAATGATTTTCGTATTTAGCTCAATATTAATAGATCTTACTAGAGATTATTTTTACAAAAATTTTTCTAAAATAACTTTAGCAGGCCACTCTTTGGGTGAATATTGTGCTTTATATTTTGCTGAGTCATTGAATTTTGAAGAAATGCTACAATTAGTTAAATGTCGAGGCGAGTCAATGTCAATTGTTTCAGATCCAAATAAATATGTAATGTATGCAATTTTAAAAAAAGAGGATTTAAAAATTAATGATAAATTATTTGGAGACGGCGTCTATATAGCCAATTACAATTCAGATAAACAAGTTGTCATATGTGGTTTAAAAGATAAAGTCAAAAAATTTAAGGAACTAAATCCTATTGGTAAATTTATTCCATTAAATGTTTCTGCTCCATTTCATTCAAATTTAATGAGGGATAGTGCAAAAATATTTAGTGAAAAAATTAATAATATTTTGTTTAAAAAAATCAATATCGACTTAATTTCAAATCATAAACTTATAAATTACAAAAATATTTCTGAAAAAGAATATAATGATCAATTATCTCTTCAGATTCACTCACCAGTAATGTGGTCAGAGACAATTAAAACAATTTTAAGTAAAGAAATAAATACATTCATAGAAATTGGACCCAAAAAAACTTTAATAAATTTTTTACCTAAAGACTTTCAAGGTGATAAATATTCACTTAGTAGTATAGAGGATATAAATTTTGTTTGAAAATAAGAAATTATTGGTAACAGGTGGCACGGGTTCTATTGGTGGATCTATATGCACATATTTTAGTAGCAATGGTTGTAAAGAAATTTATTCAACTACAACAAATATGAATAAAGTAAAAGCTAATCAAGATTATATAAATTTTAAAGAATTGAATCTTAATGATATTGAGAGTTTAAATTTAGATACATTATTTGACTTTGATGTTGACTACCTTGTTTTGAATGCTGGACTTAATAGGGATAATATATTTTTAAGGATGTCATCAGAAGAATGGAATAACGTCATAAATGTAAATTTAAATTCATCATTTTATTTACTCAAACATTTTACAAAAAAAATGGTTAAAAAAAGATTTGGAAGAGTAGTATTTATTTCATCAGTTGTAGCACATACAGGTAATCAAGGCCAAGTAAATTACACAGCATCGAAAGCAGCCATATCTGGTATAGTAAAATCATTAGCCTTAGAATTATCAACAAGAAATATTACTGTTAACAGCATAGCTCCTGGTTTTATTCAATCTAATATGACTGATAAGCTTAATGATGACCAAAAAAAATCAATTTTGAACAAAATTCCTATGAAAAAACTTGGGGATTCTATGGATATAGCTAAAGCAGTGGGTTTTTTATGCTCTGAAAATGCTAGCTACATTACAGGACAGACATTACATGTAAATGGTGGCTTGGCATTAATTTAATTATTTGAATATTAATCATAATGTGGTACGAACTTTTAAATTTATTACTAAGAGGTTTTTAAAATGAGCGACATTGAAGATAGAGTAAAAAAGATTGTAGTAGAGCATTTAGGAATAGAGGAAGCTAAAATACAAAGTGACTCTAAGTTTATTGATGACTTAGGTGCAGACAGCTTAGATACTGTTGAACTTGTAATGGCTTTTGAAGAAGAGTTTGGTTGTGAAATACCTGATGATGCAGCAGAAAAAATAGTAACTTTAAAAGATGCTGTCACTTATTTAACAGCAAATTCAAATTAGTATAAGTAATTATTTCAATTGAGGAGAGTAGTTGTTACTGGGATAGGTACAATAAACCCTTTAGGTAACTCTGTAGATGCTAGTTGGGAGTCACTAACCAATTCTAAAAGTGGAATTTCTAAAATTACTAAATTTGAAGTCGATAGTTACCCTTGTAGGATAGCAGGAACTATAGACGACACTGAAATCAATGAAGAGATAGTTAGTAAGAGGGATCAAAGAAAAATTGATAGATTCATATTATTGGGTTTAATTGCAGCTGAAGAAGCCATTATTGACTCTGGTTTCATCTCTGATGATAAAACATCTTTAAGATTTGGAGTTATGGTTGGTTCAGGAATTGGTGGATTAGATACCATATATAGAAATTCCTCGATTTTAGATAATCAGGGTTTAAGAAAAATCTCTCCTTTTTTTATTCCATCTTCTCTAATAAATTTATTATCCGGTCAAATATCAATTAAATATAATTTAAAAGGACCAAATAGTTCTCCAGTAACCGCATGTGCAACAGGCACCCACGCAATAGGTGACTCTTTTATGCTTATTAAAAATAACAAAGCTGACTTAATGGTTTGTGGTGGATCAGAAGCAGCAGTTTGCCCTTTAGGCATATCTGGATTTTCTGCAGCTAGGGCTTTGTGTGACACATTCAATGATTATCCTGAAAAGGGGTCAAGACCTTGGGATAAGGATAGATCAGGATTTGTCATGGGTGAGGGCGCAGGTGTATTAGTGCTAGAAGAATTAGAACATGCGAAAAAAAGAAATGCTAACATTTATTGTGAGGTTAAAGGATACGGGATGTCTGGAGATGCTTATCACATTACAAAACCCTCTGAAGATGGAAACGGAGGATTTAGAGCAATGGAAATGGCTTTAAATGAGTCTAAATTAAATACCGAAGATATTGGTTATGTAAATGCTCATGGTACTTCAACTCCTGTTGGAGATGCTATTGAATTATCAGCGGTTGAGAAATTATTTGTTTCAAATAATAATCTATTTATGAGTTCTAATAAATCTGCGATTGGTCATCTTCTTGGAGCGGCTGGTGCTGTCGAGGCAATATTTTCAATAAAATCAATACAAACAAAAACTTTACCTCCAACTTTAAATTTAAATAACCCCGACAAAAAAAGCAAAATTAATTTAATCCCTCATGTGTCTGTTTCTGAGTCGGTAAAAAACATAATCTCTAATTCTTTTGGTTTTGGTGGCACAAACGCTAGTTTAGTCCTTGGTGTTTAAAAGTAAAAACTTTTGTGTTGTTTTATCATCGCCATCTGGTGCTGGTAAAACATCAATATCAAAGCAACTCATAAAAAAAGATAAATCAATTGCATTATCAATTTCATGTACAACAAGACCTAAAAGAACCAAAGAAATAAATAAGAAAGACTATATATTTCTTAATGAATATCAATTTAATGCTCGTATAAAAAAAAATGATTTTTTAGAGTCAGCAAGTGTTTTTGGATTTAGATATGGCACACTTAAACAAACTGTAAACAGTTTTTTTAAAAAAAAGAAAGACGTATTATTTGATATTGATTGGCAAGGATTTCAACAACTTAAGCAAACTAATTTAGAAGTTGTTGGAATATTCATTTTACCACCTAGTAAAAAAGAGTTAGTTTTGAGATTAAAAACCCGAGCTAGAGATACTAAAAAAGAGATGAAAAAAAGAATGAATTTAGTTCAAAATGAAATTTCTCATTTTCCTGAATATGATTATGTTGTTATAAATGAAAATTTAGACAACTGTGTTAATCAAATTTTGAATATTATTAAGTCTGAAAGACTTAAAAGATCTAGATTAATAAATTTAACAAAATTTGTTAATAAATTTAGAACTTAATTGTTCTAAAAATATTTATAAATTCATTTAGATTTAATCTTTCTGCCCTTAAATCTAAAATGGAAGACTCATCAATATTAAATTTTTTTAATATTTTTCTTAAAGATTTTCTTTTATAGGAGAAGACATATCTTTTAAATTTAATAAATTTCTCAATTTCATTTTTAGATATTTGGTTTCTATTAAGTTTTTCAAATAATAATACACTTGATTCAACTTTTGGAATTGGCCTGAAACAATTTTTACTAACATTGAATTTCAATTCAATTTTAAAAAAACATTTGACTAAAGAATTTATTGAGTTCAAATCACTATCTATCAATCTTTCTGCAAATTCTTTTTGGAACATTAGGATCATTCTTTTTGGAATATTATTTAATGATACTAATTTTTCTAATATCTTAGACGATAAATTATATGGTAGATTAGATATTATTAAGTCATATTTTAAATCAAAATCATATTTAAGTATATCTTCGTTTGTGATTTTAATAAATTTATGATTTTTAAAATTTTTATTCAATTTTAAAATTAAATCTTTATCAACTTCAACTAAATCTAATTTTTTAGGTTTTTTCTCTATTATTTTATAAGTTAATTTACCATCTCCTGGACCAATTTCGAGAATTTTTAAATTTGTTTTATCTATTAAATTAGAGATTTTATTAGTAATATTTTTATCAATAAGAAAATTTTGTCCAAATTTTTTTTTTAATTTAACATACATTGAACGTAAGAGATATTATTTGATTTATTTTTAAACTTTATATCTTTTGCAGTTCCATGCGCAGGACTAAAACGCCGATAATTTAAACCTAAAGTAAAGTTAATTCCTTTTTTGTTAACAATTTTAAATGGTATCAGCGCCTGATCATGATATGTTGAAATATATAGAGTATTATTTTGTCTCTGATTGAAAGCACTATCTGCTGGGTAGGGCCCAGATATTCTCTTAAAATTGCTTTTAATTAATTTCCTTATTAAAAAATCCTCTCTTCCTATTGTATTATTTTCTCCACAATGTGGATTATAACATAGGAATTTA
>CACPCY010000006.1 GCA_902632575.1 uncultured Alphaproteobacteria bacterium
TCTTTACGAGTCCTTAGTAGAATTTGACGTTTTAAGAAACCTTGAAATATATGAAAAATTAACCTTAGAAGCTCTTACAAATTCTCCAAAAGTAGATTTAATTATTTGGCCTGAAGGCTCATTACCAATTGATTTAAATAACAGGGACGGACTTCTTAGCAGATTATCTTCTCTAATTAACGAGGATCAAAAAATAATAGTTGGGTCGAGTGCTATTGAGGAAAACCAATTATTTAATCGTCTATATATCATTGATCATCAAGGAAACACCATTGACTTTTACGATAAGCAAAAGTTGGTTCTGTTTGGAGAATACATTCCCTTCGTGAAACCATTTGTAAGCAAATTTTTAAATTTAGGAATGAACTATTCACCTGGAGCTAATCAAAAAATTTTAAAATTACCAAAAAATATAAACGCTGTTCCAATGATTTGTTTTGAGTCTATTTTTAATTATAAATCAATTAATACTGAGGTTTGTAATGCAGATATGGTGATACAAATTTCAAATGACTCTTGGTTCGGTAAATGGTATGGACCACATCAGCATCTGGCTAACTCTCTTCTAAGGAGTGTTGAATTCCAAAAACCTCTCATAAGATCAACTCCTTCAGGTATTACATCTGTTGTTGATTACTCGGGCAAAATTATTGAGACTATTCCAACAAACAAAAAAGGTTATCTTTATTATCAACATCCAATTAATAAATATAAATCAAATTGTCCATCAACTTTATTTTCAGTAAGTCTTTTGATTTTTTTAATATTTCTCCTTAGTTTTTTTTATGTTCAAATCAAAAAATAAATACTTTGGTAGAAAAAAAGGAAAGTCATTTGTAAGACTCGAGCAATACTCAAAATTTCTAAAAGAACCAAAAAAAATATTATTTAATAAAATCAAAACTCCAAGAATTTTAGAAATTGGAATTGGTGATGGAGAAAAAATCAGTGAAGATGCAAAACTATACTCCTTAATAAACTTTATCGGTTGTGATATTTTTGCTGATGGTGTTCTAAGAGCTATTAGAAACTCTGTTGATGATAATTTGAAAAATCTTCAAGTTTTCCATTTAAACATTCAAGATCTTTTACTATTCATACCAAACAATTATCTTCAAGAAATAAGAATATACTTTCCAGATCCGTGGCCAAAAAATAAGCATAAAAAAAGAAGAACTGTTAATCAACTCCTTGTAAAAGATCTCACAAAAAAACTAAAAAAAAAAGGAGTTATTCGTTTTGCAACTGATCATGGTGACTATTTTATTGAAGCTTTAGCCCTGATGAAAAAGTTCAAATACACCATGCCAGATATTAGCCCTAAATGTTGGAAATATAGTGATTCCAACGCTTTGCACACCAAATTTGAGAAAAAAGCCTTAGACAAAAATCATAAATTATTCTATTTTAGCGTTCTTAAAAATTATTAACCAACGATGAGGAGGTGGGTTATCCCGCCTTTTTTTTTAACTAGAAAAGATAATGCTAAATAACACAGAAATATTAAAAGTTGCCGAAGTCGTCTCACAAGAGAAGGGCATCGAAATGGATATAGTAATGGAGGCTCTTGAGGAGTCTTTTGAAATTATTGGAAAATCAAAATACGGAATGGACAATAACATTAAAGCATCTATTGACCGTATGACAGGAAATATAAGTTTATCTCATATTAAAGATGTGGTTGAAAAAATTGATCCTGTTTTGCAGGCAAATCAAATTTTATTAGATCATGCTAAAAAATATGATGCTGATACTGAAATTGGAAAACAAATAACAATTCCTTTACCATCCGTAAACTTCGGAAGAGTTACGGCCAATATGGCAAGGCAAGTTATTTACTCCAGAGTTAGAGAAGCTGAAAAAAGAAGACAGTTTAATGATTTTAAAGATCGTGTCGGAGAAGTTTTGTCGGGTATTGTAAAAAGAATTGAGTTTGGAAATATTATTGTTGATCTTGGTAAAGCTGAGGGATTTTTAAGAAAAGATGAACTCATTCCAAGAGAGAATTTTAAAAATGGTGATCGTATTAGAGCTTACTTTTTTGATATAAAAGAAGAGGCCAAAGGACATCAAATTTTTCTTTCAAGAACTCACCCTCAGTTTATGGCAAAATTATTTGAACAGGAAGTACCTGAAATATATGAGGGTCAAATAGAAATTTTATCTGTTGCAAGAGACCCTGGTAGTAGAGGAAAGATTACAGTTCGTGCAAACGATAAGTCTATCGATCCAGTTGGGGCATGCGTAGGTATGAGAGGATCTAGAGTTCAGGCTATTGTTAATGAATTACAAGGTGAAAAAATCGATATCGTAAATTGGTCAGAACTAAAGTCAATGTATGTTCAAAATGCCATTGCGCCCGCACAAGTTGCAAAAGTTAACGAATTTGAAGACTCTAATAGAGTAGAGATAGTCTTACCTGAGGATCAGTTAAGTATTGCTATTGGTAGAAGAGGTCAAAATGTAAAATTAGCTTCAATACTTACCAATCTTGAAATTGATATACTAACTGAAAAAGAAGACGCAGAAAGAAGACAAGAGGAATTTAAAAAAATCACTTCTCTTTTCGCTGAAAAACTTGATCTCGAAGATATGATTGCACAATTATTGGCAGTCGAGGGATACACAAGTATTGAAAAAATTGCTAATGCTTCAATCCAAGATATAGAGAAAATTGAAGGATTTGATAATGAGCTTGCTGCTGAGATATATGCGCGTGCCACACAGTATATGGAAAACGAGAAGGCAGAACTTGAGAAATTAATTCAATCCTCAAAACTAGATGATTATGTCAAAGGAATTTCAGAGTTTGATAATAAAATTTTAGCTACATTGATTGAGAATAATATCTTTTCACGTCAAGATCTTGCAGATTTAGCTACTGATGAATTAGTTGGCAGAGACGGCATACTTCAAAAAAGAGTTGAAAAATCTGCTGCAGAAAAAATTATTATGGATGCTAGGGAGATTTATCTTAATAGCTAGTTTTTTTAATGACAAAAGAGACAAAGAATACAAATACATCCTCGGCTAAACCTTCTACGCCTACCTCTTCAACATCTGCTCCTCCCAGAAAAAAACTGACTCTCAATACAACAGCATTTCAAAAAAAACTGTCTTCTATTTCAGTTAATAATCTTTTAGATGAAGAACCAGACTACGAAAAAATGCCCAGTCTTGCAAAGACTAAAAGAAATAGAGAAAAACAAAAAACAAAATTTAAACCAAACTTAACTAGCTCTCAAAAAATTGTCCGTGAAGTTGACATACCTGTAAAAATTTCTGTGCAGGAATTAGCAAGTAGAATGTCAGAAAAAACAGGTGATGTTGTAAAAGCTCTTATGAAAAGTGGAATTATGGCTACGGCCAATCAATACATAGATGGAGACACTGCTGAACTTATAGTTACAGAATTAGGTCATACACCGAAAAGAGAGGAGGCGATTAGTTTAAAAGATGAAATTGCAAATCACCAAAAAACAAAAATATCCAAAATTTCTCCTAGACCTCCAATTGTAACTGTGATGGGCCATGTTGATCATGGTAAAACATCTTTGTTGGATGCACTCAGAAACACAAACGTAACTTCAAAAGAGTCAGGTGGAATTACTCAACACATTGGTGCGTATCAAATTCAACATAAAAACAATCCCATTACCTTTTTGGATACACCTGGTCACGCAGCTTTCTCAAATATTCGCTCTAGGGGAGCCAATTTAACAGATCTTGTTGTACTAGTAGTTGCCGCTAACGATAGTGTTAAACCTCAAACAATTGAAGCAATTTCACATGCTAAAGCAGCAAAAGTTCCCATTGTTCTTGCAATTAATAAAATGGACTTACCAGATGTTGATCCAAGCATTGTTAGAAATGATTTGTTAACTCACGAGGTAGTTGTAGAAAGCTATAGCGGAGATGTATTAGAAACTGAAATATCTGCAATTAAAAAAACAAATCTAGAAAAATTATTAGATAACATTTTATTACAAGTAGAAATTCTAGATCTTAACGTCGAACACAATAAACTTGCTGAAGCAATTGTAGTGGAGTCTAAAATAGAAACAGGAAAAGGACCTGTTGCAACAGTAATAGTAAAAAATGGAACTTTCAAAGAAGGCGATCATTTTACTTGTGGTTCGTCTTATGGAAGAGTTAGAGCTTTACTTGATGAAAATGGTGGCAGAATTAAATCAGCGAGTCCTGGAATGCCGATTGAAGTACTGGGTTTTGACTCAGTGCCACAAGCAGGCGATACAGTTTATGTTATGCCAAATGAGGATATTGCAAAAGATATTACAGAAAAAGTAAAAGAACAAAAAAAATTAGAAAATACTGAAGCAGTTAAAAAATCATCACTAGAGGAAATGATGGCTAATGTATCAAAGGGAGATATGAAAAAACTTCCAATTATTGTCAAAGCAGATGTTCAAGGATCTCTTGAAGCAATAGTTTCCTCATTAGAAAAAGTAGGTAATGAAGAAGTTAAAATAAATGTCGTCCATAACGCTATTGGCGCAATTAATGAAAGTGATGTGAGTTTAGCGAGTTCTGCACAAGGGCTAGTAATTGGTTTTAACATCAGAGCTATCCCTCAAGCCCGAACAATCGCAAAACGTGATAAAGTAGATATACGATATTATTCAATTATTTATGAATTAATTGATGATATGAAAAAAATGCTCTCTGGTCTCCTCACCCCAGACACTAAAGAGGAAATTATTGGCCATGCTGAGGTTCGTGATACTTTCAAATCCTCAAAGTTTGGTACAATTGCAGGCTGCTTTGTTACTGACGGTATAGTCCAAAATTCTGCTAAAATAAGGCTTGTTAGAGAAGGTAAAATCATACACGAAGGAGAAGTTGGTACTCTCAAACGATTTAAAGATGATGTCAAAGAGGTCAGAGAAAATTACGAGTGTGGTATTTCATTTAAAGACTATTCAGATATTTTGGAAAAAGATGAAATTGAATTTTACGTAACTAAGGAAGTTCAAAAAGAATTATAGTGTGGACAATAAGCCAAGTTTTCGAACCAAAAAAGTTGAGCTTTCAATTAAAAGACTCGTCTCTGAATATCTCGTAACCCAAAAAGATTATCTTTTAAAATTTCCAACCGTTCGTTTCGAAATTACTGAAGTAAAAGTAAGTAAAGACTTAAGATTTGCAAAAATTTATCTTATTCATAATATTTCAGAAGAAGATTTTAAGGAATTTAATAAACTTTATCTAAGAGAAATACAAAGTTTAATCGCAAGAACTCTTACGAGTAAATATACTCCAAAAATATCTTTAATTTTTGATGAATCTTTTCAAGAGTCTTTAAAAGTACAATCACTTCTAGATAAATTATAGATCTTGGTAAAAGAAAACTTTCTTAGTGACGGATGGTTATTAATAAATAAACCACAGGGCATAGAGTCATTTGGAGTTATTAGAAAATTAAAATTTCGTTATTCCTTTAAAAAAATTGGCTTTGCTGGAACTCTAGACCCTTTAGCTTCTGGTTTATTATTAGTAGGTATTAATAAAGCTACGAAGAAAATACCAAATATACATCAAGAAAAAAAAAGTTACGAGGTTGAGATACGATTTGGTGCCTCAACAAATACATTAGACTCAGAGGGTAGATTCTTTAAGATGAAGTCGTCTTCGCATAATATAAATGAAAGAGTTTTACATTTAAAAAAGTTTATAGGAACATATCAACAAAAAATACCAGACTTTTCTGCGCATAAACTAAATGGTAAAAATTTTTATGAACTCGCTAGAGATAACAAAGTTATAGAACATCGTTATAAAAAAGTATCAGTTCAAAGTTTAAAAGTTCTATCTTCAAATAACTCAAAAATGAGGGTTGAGTTGAATTGCCATTCAGGATTTTATGTGAGGGCATTCGCAGAAGAATTTGCAAATTCCCTTGGTGATATAGCTTATGCAAGTATGATTAAAAGATTGAAAATAGGGACTTTTGATATAAATCAAGCTATTCCTTATGAAAAAATCCTTGATTTCTCAAGTATAAATGATTTACATACCAATCTGATTACCATTTGAACTGGGCGACATCCTGGTCAAATGATGTTTACTTTGAAAGGAGTATTGATGTCGGAAATACAAATAAACGATATAGCTCGTGCTGATAATGACACTGGTTCACCAGAGTCCCAAATTTTTTTTCTCACAAAAAAAATTAATCTGTTAACAGAACATATCAAAATCCATAAGAAAGATTTTCATTCTCGAAGAGGTCTGCTGATGATGGTTGGTAAAAGAAATAGATTGATGGCGTATTTAAAGAAGAGGAATGTAGGAAAGTACACAGAAGTAGCAGATAAACTAAAGCTAAGAAAAAAATAATTTTTAATTAGCTATAAAGAAAGAGGAAGATGAAAATAGAACATAAATTTGAGTTGGGTAACCAACAAATTACATTAGAAACAAATCGAATAGCAAAACAAGCAGATGCATCTGTGGTTGTAACCTGTGGTGAAACAATGGTTATGGCTAACATTTGTGCAGCAAAAACACAAAAACCTGATATTGATTTTTTCCCATTAACAGTTAACTATCAGGAAAAATATTATGCTTCAGGTAAAATACCCGGAGGTTTTTTTAAAAGAGAGGCTAGACCGACTGAAAGAGAAACATTAACAAGTCGTTTAATTGACAGACCTATTAGGCCTCTATTTCACAAAAACTTTAAAAATGAAACACAAGTAACATTAACTGTCCTATCTTACGATAGCGTTGTTGATCCTGATATAATTGCTATGTATGCAACTGGTGCAGCATTAGCTATTTCAGGTCTTCCTGTGGCAGGTACTTTGGGTTCCGCTAGAGTTGGGTATATAGATGGAAAGCTAGTTGCAAATCCATCTATTCAGGATATGGAAAACTCTGAACTAGATCTTGTTGTAGCTGGAACAGAAGAGGGTGTCCTAATGGTTGAGTCTGAAGCCCAAGAACTCTCTGAGAATACCATGCTAGAGGCAGTAATGTTCGGACATGATTTTTATCAGACATTTATTAAAGAAGTTCAAAACTTTGCAAGCAAAACAGAAATTAAGACTTTTGAAGTCCCAAGCCTACCTGATTTTTATGAAGGTTTACAAAAAGACATTGAAAGTAAAATTTCAGATCCTATTCGTGAAGCATACGGTTTAGTTGATAAGCAAGAGCGAAGTCAAAAACTGACAGAGATCAGATCTTCTATTGTCGATAACGTTGAAGATGATCAGATTTTAGCCGCTACAACAATCATTAAAGATATAGAAAAAGACGTAGTTCGAGGCGATATCATCAAAAATAAAAGCCGTATTGATGGAAGAAAATTAGATGAAGTAAGACAAATTACATGTGAATTAGACATTCTTCCTCGAGCCCATGGTTCAAGTCTCTTTACTCGTGGAGAAACTCAAGCATTAGTCGTTACCACATTAGGAACGGGCGATGATGAGCAAATGATTGACTCTCTTGACCCTATGCATAAACAACATTTTATGTTGCATTATAATTTTCCTCCTTACTCTGTAGGAGAAGTAGGAAGAGTAGGAGCAACTGGTAGAAGAGAAATTGGTCATGGAAAACTAGCATGGCGTGCAGTTCATCCAATGTTACCAAAAAAAGAGGATTTCCCATACACACTAAGATTAGTATCCGAGATAACTGAGTCTAATGGTTCTAGTTCTATGGCTACAGTATGTGGCTCTTCTCTTGCTTTGATGGCAGCGGGTGTGCCAATTAAAAAACATATTGGCGGTATAGCAATGGGTCTAATCAAAGAGGGTGAGGACTTTGTGGTGCTTAGTGATATCCTAGGAGATGAAGATCACTTAGGTGATATGGACTTTAAAGTTGCTGGTACTATGGATGGTATTACTTCTCTTCAAATGGATATTAAGATAACCAGTATTACTAAAGAGATTATGGAAATTGCTTTAAATCAAGCATCAGGTGGAAGAAAACATATTATTGGTGTTATGTCGGATGCCTTACCAGAAGCTCGAGCAAAATTTTCTAAGCATGCTCCCCAAGTAATCTCTATTAGTATTGATAAAGCTAAAATTAAAGATGTTATTGGCTCAGGTGGCAAGGTAATTAAAAACATAGTCGAAGTCTCCGGGGCAAAACTAGAGGTCAACGATGATGGAATTGTAAAAATTGCTTCCAGTAATGAAGAGTCAATTAACAAAGCTAAGCAAATGGTTGAAGACATTGTTGCGGAGCCAGAAGTTGGCAAAGTTTATACTGGTAAAGTTGTTAAAATTGTTGAGTTTGGAGCTTTTGTAAACTTTATGGGTGCCAGAGACGGATTACTTCATGTTTCACAAATTTCACAAAAAAGAGTCGAGAATGTCTCTGATGTTTTATCTGAGGGACAAGAAGTTCAAGTCAAAGTACTTGATGTTGATCGTGCGGGTAAAGTAAAGCTTAGCATGAAAGAAGTTTAAACTAGTTACTTCTCTAAATAATTATCGAAAATCAAGGGGCTTTTGCCCCTGATCTTGAATTATAGCTCTTGAACACTCATTCCTACGTTGTTATATCCGTTATCTACGTAAAGTATTTCACCTGTAACACCTTTAGACAGATCGCTCATTAAGTAAACAGATGACTTACCAATATCCTCTAATGATAATGGCTTTTTAATAGGAGAATTTTCAATTGTATAATTATAAATTTTTCTTGATTTGTTTATAACGGCACCTGCTAAAGTTCTCATGGGCCCAGCCGAAATTGCGTTAACTCTAATTCCTCTGTCACCCATATCAACAGCAAGATACTTTATAGAAGTTTCCAATGCAGCCTTTGCAACACCCATAACATTATAACTTTGCATATATCTTGTTGATCCATAATAAGTGAGAGCCATGATAGATGAACCATCATTCATTTTTGGCGAAAGCATTCTCACCATTTCAGTTAAAGAGTATGCAGAGATATGAAGTGTTTTAAGAAAATTTTCTCTTGTAGTATTTAAATACTTGCCAGATAATTCATTTTTATCTGAATAGGCAACGGCATGAACAAAAAAATCAATATTTTCTTTAATTCCATTACAAACATTTTCGAGAGAAGAAGTGTCAGATACATCACAAGGCATAATTCCTAAGCAGTTAATTTTCCCAGAAAGGGGCTCAACTCTTTTTTTTATTGAGTCATTTTGATATGTCAAATACATACTCGCACCTTCATCGCTCAAGGACCTTGCAATGCCCCATGCAATCGAATGATCATTGGCTATACCAACAACCAATCCTTTTTTGCCCTCTAAAATTTTACTCATTAAAGGTAGTTAGATAGATAGATGCATTCGTTCCACCAAAACCAAAGCTATTTGAAAGTATAGAGTTGATTTTGATATCATTTTTATTCTCTAAGAGAATATTCATTCCTTCAGCCTTTTCATCTAAGTTTGTAATATTAGCCGACTCAACCATAAAATCGTTTTCCATCATTAAAAGAGAGTAAACGGCTTCTTGCACACCAGTTGCTCCTAATGAGTGACCCGTTAATGACTTTGTAGAACTGGTTGGAGGGATATTATCGCCAAAAACCTCTTTAATACCTTGCAATTCAATCATGTCTCCAACAGGTGTTGATGTTCCATGAGCATTGATATAATCAACAGGTCTACCCTGTGTTGCCATCTGCATACACCTTACTGCCCCTTCTCCAGAGGGTTGAACCATGTCATATCCATCTGAAGTCTGACCGAAACCTTGAATTTCTGCAACAATATTGGCCCCTCTTGCTTTAGCACTATCAAGGCTTTCAACTACTAAAACACCAGCTCCTCCCCCAATGACAAACCCATCTCTTAAAGAGTCGTAAGCTCGAGAAGCAACCTTAGGTGTTTCATTATATTTACTTGATAAAGCACCCATAGCATCAAATAAAATTGACATTGTCCAATGGGTTTCCTCACCACCACCTGCAAATACAATCTCTTGTTGTCCATGTCTAATGAGATCATAAGCATTGCCAATGCAGTGCAAACTTGTCGAACAAGCTGAACTAATAGAGTAATTCACACCTTTAATTTTAAAAGGAGTTGCCAAAGTAGCAGAATTTCCTGATGCCATTGTTCTAGTAACCATATAAGGTCCAATTTTCTTTACACCTTTTTCTCTCGCTATATCAAATGCTTGTTGCAGTTGATATGTTGAAGGCCCACCTGACCCCATCACTAACCCAGTATTAACATTAGATATAAGTTTCTCATCAAGACCTGAATGTTCAATTGCTTCTTTCATTGCGATATAATTGTATGCTGCACCTTCTCCCATGAAACGTAAAATTTTTCGATCTACATTTTCTTCTATATTTATTTTAGGTTTTCCATGGACATGACTTCTCATTCCAAGTTCTTCATATTCCTTGCAATGACTAATCCCAGATTTCACATCTCTCAAGCTCTGTAAAACTTCTTTTTTGTTATCTCCTATACAAGAAACAATACCGTATCCAGTAACGACAACTCTTTTATTACTCATTGAATAAACCCACTCTTAAATCATTGGCATGGTAAATTATTTTTTCTTTGTGAATTATCTGCCCATCTCCATACCCTATTGATAACCCTTTTTTATTTAAAGATTTTTTTAAACTAACTTTATATTTTATTAATTCTTTATCTGGTTTTATTTCCTCAACAAATTTTATTTCTCCAACACCCAAAGCACGGCCTTTTCCTGGATATCCAAGCCAACCTAGATAAAAACCCAACATTTGCCATAAAGCATCAAGACCTAAACATCCGGGCATAATTGGATCACCCAAGAAATGACATTTAAAGAACCATAAATCCGCATTAATATCCAGTTCAGCAGTTATTTCTCCTTTCCCATGTACCCCGCCATCTTTATTGACATTAGTGATGCGATCAAACATAAGCATAGGAGGTGCTGGTAGTTGGGCATTTCCCTTTCCAAATAAATTTCCTTTACCACATTCAATTATTTCTTCGTAACTATAACTAGATTGAGGTGTAAATGTATTCATATTAATGAGGACAATCTCTATTTATTAATTGTAGTTTGTTTATGTCCGAAGTCAAAAGGTCTATCAAATTGATTTCACTTTTCAATTGTGTTTTTATTTTTGCAAGGGCGAAAATAATTTTCATACAAGCAAAACTAGTAACTAATCCTGCAACTGGACCTACCATTGCACTATTAAGACAACGATGATTCTGATCAGCTTTAGGAAAAAGACACTCAAAACATGATTGATTATTTTCTTCATTGTTTTGTGCAAAGTATATGCCCTCTGAAGAGTTAATTGATATGGATACAAATGAGATTTTATTAGCTTTAGAATATTTTGAAGAAAAAATTTTGTTCTGATGATTATCCGTGCAATCAAATATTAAATCAAAATTATTATTTGGATTTTTTTTTATGAAAGACTCAAAATTTAAAGAATGCTCTTTTATTATTGTTGAGTCATTTATATTTTTAAGTTTTTGTTTTGAAGTATTTGATTTAGATTTACCAACATCATCTTTATCGTAGTTAATTTGACGATGTAAATTTGACTTCTCTATTATATCATAATCAATAAGGTGAATTTCACCAACCCCAGCTCGAACAAGATATTGTGATGCAACAGTTCCTAGAGCACCTAAGCCGATTATACAAATTTTTTTCTTAGAGATATTTATTTGCCCCTCTTCATTTATCCCAGGAACTAAAATTTGTCTTCCAAACTCTTCAATCAGTTTTTCACTTTGTTCCTGTTGATCCAAAACCACCACTCCCCCTCTCGCTTTCACTTAAATCACTTACTAGTTCAAAATTAACCTTTTCATATTTTGACACAACCATTTGTGCAATTCTCATTTTATCTTCAATTTCAAACATTTCTAATCCATGATTTATTAAAATCACTTTTATTTCCCCTCGATAGTCTGCATCTATTGTTCCTGGACTGTTAAGAACAGTAATAAATTTTTTTACAGCCAGTCCACTTCGAGGTCTTATTTGAACTTCAAATCCATTTGGAATTTCAAAAAATAATCCAGTTCCAATAAGTTTTGTTTCTTTTGGTGATATGCAAACTTTTCCATTTGGTAAAAATGCTCTTATATCCATTCCTGCACTAGATGATGTCTCATAAGTTGGAAGAATAACGTTATCATTTATCTTTTTTACTTTTATATATACCATCCTAATTCTTTCTATTGTTAATGTATTTAACAATTTTATTTGCAAAAATTGTTTTACTTACATTTCCTAAATTTAAAAAGTCACCTGACCTTCCAATTAAAATACCATTATTGTATTTTGAATTAAAAATTTTATCTTCCGTTGTTGGAAAGTTCAAAACTAGATAATCACAATTTTTGGAAAGTAATTTTTTTTTTGCATTTTGAAATACATCATTTGTTTCATAAGCAAATCCGACTGTAACTTTAGGTTTATATTTACCAAATGACATCGATCTTAAAATATCAGGGTTATTGGTTAATTTTAAAGACAGTCCATTTTTTTTCTTAATTTTCAGTTTATTATATTTTTTAGCTTTATAATCACTAACCGCAGCATTAAAAATTCCTAAGTCGATAGACTTATATTTTTTTGCTTCTTTTAACATTTCATCTGCTGTAGGAGTGAAGATAAACTTAACATTTTTTGAAACTATTTGTTTTGTCTGAATATATCCGTGTAAACAAATGACTTTATAATTAAATTTTAATAGGCTTTTTATTAAAGCTATACCTTGCCGACCTGATGACTCATTTGATATATATCTTACTGGATCAATATACTCTCGAGTGCACCCAATAGTTATTAATGCGTGTTTCAATTACTTAAGTTGACTAATTATTTCAGTAGGATCAACTAATCGACCACTACCATACTCACCACAAGCTAAAGATCCATCATCTGGGCCAATAAAATGATGGCCAATTTTCTTTAGATAGTCCACATTGTCTTGAATAATTTGATTAGCCCACATTTCTCTATTCATTGCAGGTGCAAAATAAATAGGTTTGTTTGCAGCAATCATACATGTTAGGGCTAGGTCATCACAAAAACCTTTTGCAAATTTTGAAATTATATTAGCTGTCGCAGGGTAAACAATAATATGAGTATTATCTCGTGCTAATTTTATGTGACCAATTTTTTTTTCCATATCCAAATCAAAGAGCTCTGAATACACTGGTTTATTGGAAATTGTTTCAAGTAGTAGTTTAGAAATAAACTCATAAGTGTTTTTTGTTGCAATAACTTCATATTCAATGGCTTTTTTTTGGCACTCACGAATTAAATCTAAAGATTTATAACAGCCAACACTCCCCGTTATTATTATTAAAATTTTCATTTTTTCTGCACTATATATATGCTGTTAGCTCCAGAAATGAAATCAATAGTTTTAATATGAGAAAAACCTGTATTTATCAGTTCTTTAAGAAGGTTATTTTGATTAGGAAAAGAAATAATACTGTCAGCTAAATATTTATAACTATGTCTATCATTGGAGATAATGCTACCGGTAAAAGGTAAAACATATTTTAAAAATTTTTTGTATGGATTTTTTAATAATTCTCTTTTTGGAATACCAAATTCCATAATAAAAAAATAACCATTTTTTTTAAGACATCTATAAATCTCAGAAAAACCATTTTTTCGTTTTTTAAAATTTCTTACACCGTAAGTACATGTTATAATTTGAAAAAAATTTTTCTTATACGGCAAATTTTCTGCATAACCAACTTCGTAATTAATTATTTTAGAACTATTTTTTTTTCTAGATATATTATGCATTTCAGAAACGGGGTCTAAAGCATAAAGATTTTTTGAAATAGGAAGCAAATTAAAAATATCCCCACTGCCACTTGCAATGTCTAAAATTTTCTCATTGTCAGTATGTTTTGATAATACAAGATCAACAAAATATTTTTTCCAAAGTCTATGTATGCCAAAACTCATAATATCGTTCATTAAGTCATATTTTGCATGAGATACATTTTCAAAAATATCTGTAATATTATAATGATTTGAATTATTTTTAGTTATCATGCCTGAATTACCTGAAGTAGAAACCACAATAAGATATTTAAAGTCAAAAGTTAAAGGAAAAAAAATTATTTCTATCAATAGGTCACAAAAAAAACTAAGAAAAAATTTAAACTTTAAAGATCTTGAGCAAATATCTCAGAAAAAAATCATATCCGTTGAACGTTTTGCAAAATACATAATCATAGGATTAGAAAATGATAATTACGTAATTATTCATTTGGGAATGAGCGGTCGATTAAAGTTTTATTTAAACGAGAATTATAAAAAAGAAAAACACGATCATGTTGTTCTACAATTTAATGAATTTAAAATTATTTTTAATGATCCTCGAAGGTTTGGAATGTTTTTTAGACTTAAAGATTCAAAAGAAGTTAAATTTTTTTTTAATAAATATGGCACTGACTTACTAGTCAACAAGGTTAATTTAAATAAGATATACAATATACTTATAAAGAAAAAAATTTCTTTAAAACAAGCTCTACTAGATCAAAGTTTAATAGTGGGTATTGGAAACATTTACGCTAATGAAGCTCTTTTTCATTCAAGGTTAAATCCTCAAAGACTTACACACACACTTAAAAAAGCTGAAATATCTAAGTTATTAAGCTCATGTAAATTTGTATTGAAATTATCTTTAAAAAATGGTGGCTCTTCAATAAATGATTATAAATCCCCAGATGGAACCCTCGGAAGTTTTCAAAGTTTATTTAAGGTTTATCAAAAGAAACATGTTATATACAAAAAAAAGACCTATAAGATAAAAAAAATCATCCAAAATGGGCGTTCAACTTTTTTTTCACCTGCTTTACAAAAATAAAAAAATGTGTATAAGTTATTAACGCTTTTAGACGAACAACCTGTTAATAATATTTTATATGCCACAACATAAATCAGCAAAAAAAAGACTTCGACAGTCTGATAGAAAAAAAACAGTTAACAAAGCTGTAAAATCAAATGTTTCAACCCAACTAAAGGCAATTGATAAACTCATTAAAGATAAAAAGGTAGAGGAATCAATGGCGAAACTAAAAGTAGTTATGTCTGTATTGCATAAATCTACTAAAAAGAAAATTATGCACCTTAATAAGGCATCTAGAACTATCTCAAAACTACAAAAAGATATAACTGCAATTTCAAAATAATTTTTTTTTTCAAGCAATTTTTTTTAAAAAAAACATTTTTTTTTATTCCTCTTTTTTAACTTTTCATGCTTAAATAGTGCATCTTTTAGAGGAAGGAATTAAGTTAGTGGAAGACGAAAAGCATCAAGGTGGCATAGATGTGTCCTGGCCGCAGATCACATCTGAATTAAAAAAATCACTTGATAAAGATACTTTTCAAAACTGGATTAAACCGATTTATTTTGAGTCTTTAATTGACACTTCTCTTACTCTCTCAGTTCCAACTAGGTTTTTACGCGACTGGATAATAAAAAATTATGCTTCTGTTATAAAAAAAGCTTATATGGATCAAGGCCATAGCATTGATAAATTAGCTATACTCGTTAAAGAGAATAATAATCGAATTATTCCAGGCACAGAAGTTATCTATGAAGATAAAGATGATGATGAAGACACATATTACGATGATATTTCTGCACCACTAGATCCAAAATTTACTTTTGATAATTTTATAGTAGGTAAACCCAACGAGCTCGCGTACGCAGCAGCTCAACGTGTAGCACAATCGGAAGTTGTAAGCTTTAATCCATTATTTTTGTATGGAGGTGTTGGACTAGGAAAAACACATTTA
The DNA here is from genome assembly GCA_902632575.1 of uncultured Alphaproteobacteria bacterium. The sequence goes on from CACPCY010000006.1 coordinate 15,780, forward strand.
ATGCATGCAGTTGCTTGGAATATTAAAAAAAGAAATCCCAAAAAAAATGTTGTCTATTTAACAGCTGAAAAATTTATGTATCAGTTTATTAAAGCTCTTAGATTTAAAAATATCATGAGTTTTAAAGAACAATTTAGATCAGTAGATGTTCTAATGATTGATGATGTGCAATTTATTATTGGTAAAGATAACACTCAGGAAGAATTCTTTCATACATTTAATACTTTAATCGACAAAAAAAGACAAATCATTATCTCAGCTGATAAATCTCCTGCTGATCTTGATGGACTAGAGGACAGATTAAAGTCTAGATTAGGATGGGGATTAGTAGCAGATATACATCCTTTAACTTATGAATTGCGATTGGGTATTCTGCAGGCTAAAGCAGAACAAAAATCTATAAAACTAAAACAAGAAGTAATGGAATTTTTAGCAAATAAAATTACCAATAATGTGAGAGAAATGGAAGGGGCATTAAATAGATTAGCAGTTCATGCTTCAATTCAGGACTCAGAAATATCTGTTGATCTGGTAAAAGATGTTTTAAAAGATTTATTGAGGACTAATTCAAGAAAAATTACAATTGACGAAATTCAAAAGAAAGTTGTTGAGCATTACAATATTAAACTTTCTGATATGCATTCACCAAGAAGATCAAGGTCTGTGGCGCGCCCAAGACAAGTTGCAATGTATTTAGCAAAGTCAATCACCACAAGATCTTTACCTGAAATTGGTAGAAAATTTGGTGGCAGAGATCATACCACTGTCATTCATGCTATTAAAACTATCGAAGAAATTATGGTAAATGATCCTAACCTAGCAGAAGATATTGAACTTTTGACTAGAATATTGCAAACTTCTTAAATGGATTTTAGAGTAAGTCGAGAGGCTTTTTTAAGAGTCTTAACTCACGTTAGTTCAATTGTTGACAGTAGATCTACAATTCCAATTCTTTCTAACATTTATATAAAATGTGACAATAACCAAATAGAAATTAGATCAACAGATATGGATATTTCTATCAGAGAATTCGTATCAACCGACTCTTCAAAAAATGGCGAAGCAACTGTAAATTCAAGAATTTTAACTGATATAATTCGTAAGACAAAAAAAAACTCTATTGTAAAATGTAAATTAGAGGGAAATAGATTAATAATAAATTCTGATAACTCAGTTTTTGAATTAAATGCATTAACTGCAGATGAATTCCCAAAATTTGTTCCTTTAGAACAAACGAATTCATTCGAATTATCAATCTCTCAGATTAAAAGGCTTTTTAATAAAACTAAATTTGCTATTTCTGCTGAAGAGACCAGATACTACCTAAATGGAATATACTTCCATACTGTTACTAACGGACCAAAGTCAACTTTGAGGTGTGTTGCTACTGACGGCCATAGACTTGCTAAAACAGAGTTAGATTTAACAAATGTCATAAATATATCTGGAATTATACTTCCTAGAAAATTTATACTTCAATTAGACCGAATTTTAGGTGATTTTGAAGGTAAGGTTAAAATAATATGTACTGATACTCAAGTGAGTCTGGAAGCAGATAATTTCATTATAATAAGTAAACTAATAGATGGAACATTTCCAGATTATGAAAAAGTTATACCTGTATCAAATGACAAATTATTACAAGTTGAGGCAGAGCCTTTTTTTAATGCAATAGATAGGGTTTCAACTGTTAATCAAGACAAAACTCCAACAGTTAAGTTACAATTTGAAAATAATAGCATTAAGATAATGGCCACAAGCACTGACAGTAACAAAGGTGATGAAGAGGTTGCAGCAAATTACGCTGCCGATGGCCTTGAAATACTTTTTAATTCAAAATATATATTGGATTTACAAGATGTTGTTGAAGGAGACACTTTGATTCTAGAGTTACTAAACCAATCATCACCAGTAATAGTAAAGGACCCTAAAGATACAACAAGTTTATTTATTTTAATGCCTATGAGGGTTTAATTGCCCCCACCATTAAAGGGTTTACAGCTATCGAATTATAGAAATTTCATAAATAAAAAAGAAATTTTTAACTTTGAACACACTTTGTTTAAAGGAAAGAATGCTGTTGGTAAAACAAACTTATTAGAGTCTATAAGTTTTTTATGTCCTGGCACAGGTTTTAGAAAAGATGTGTTACAAAATTTTATTTTTCAAAAACAGGAAAATTTAAATACTTCTATAGTCTTTGATTTTACTCATGAGGATTTAGAGAATCATTTAGCTGTAATACTGAGCAATAAAGATAAAAGATGGACAAAACAATATTTTTTAAATGATAAAAAAATACAACAACAAAAACTTTTAGATATTTTTCAATTATTTTGGTTTACAGAAACAGACAAAGTTTATTTCATTAAGGACATTCAGTATCAAAGAAATACTATCAATCGAATTATATGTTATTTTGACCCAAAGTTATTTGCCTTTCTAAGCAAATATACAATTTTAAGAAGAGAAAAAAGAAGAATATTACAATCTTCTCAAGATATTTCATGGCTAGTTTCATTAGATAAACAACTGATTAACATAGGCAGAGCAATTATTGAGATAAAAAAAAAATTTCTTTATGAATACCAAAATTTCCTATCAAATAGCAATAAACTGTTTTTTGAATTTGAAATTAAGCAAAGTTTTGGCCTTATAGAGACAGAGAGTTTTTTAGAAAAATTTCAAAAAGACCTCACCGATGAGAATCAATGGCCAAATGATCATAAACTTCAATCACAACATGATCCAAAAAAATCAGTTTTTGAAATTACACACAATCAAAAAAATATTTCTCAGCTATCTTCTGCTCAATCTAAAATGTTAATATTAAGCTTTCTACTAAGTTGTGCGAAATTTCTAAATCACAACAAGATTACTATTTTTTTAATTGATGAAATATTTGATAACTTTGATATGATAAATATTGAAAAAGTTATACAATACTGTGCAGAAAATAAATTTCAGACTTTCTTCTCAACCACTGATAACTTCACACTTCAAGGGAATATAGATAACTTAGATATTAAAGAAATATTTTAATGACAGATCAATATACAGCTTCCTCGATAAAAGTTTTAAAAGGCTTAGAGGCAGTCAGAAAAAGACCAGGTATGTACATTGGTGATACCGATGATGGCACAGGTTTGCATCACATGGTCTATGAGGTGCTTGATAACTCTATTGACGAGGCTTTAGGAGGTTATTGTGACAGTATTCAATTAATAATTAATAAAGATGGATCAGCTACAATTTCAGACAATGGTAGAGGTATTCCAGTTGACCAGCATAAAACTGAAAAAGTTCCAGCAGCTGAGGTTATCATGACCCAACTGCATGCTGGCGGTAAATTTGACCAAAATAGCTATAAAATTTCTGGAGGCCTTCATGGGGTTGGTGTTTCTGTTGTAAATGCACTATCAGAAAGACTATCTCTAACAATTCGCAGAAATGGCAAAATTCATACAATGGAATTTAAAGATGGTGTTACAACAAAAAAATTAAAAGAGATCGGTTCAATGAAAAAGACGGAGAGAACTGGAACAACAGTCCAATTTTGGCCATCAAAAAAAATTTTTTCCAATACAACTCTAATTCTTAAAACACTTGAAAATAGAGTTCGCCAACTAGCTTTTTTGAATTCTAACGTTCGCATTACATTATCTGATATGCGCACATCAAAAGTAGAACCCATTGAATTTTACTATCAAGGGGGATTAACAGCATACGTGCAATTTCTTAATTCAAGAAAATCAACTTTAAATAAAATTATACCTTTTAATGGTGAGTCTAATGGAATTAAGGTTGAGGGCGCTTTACAATGGAATGATGGATATAACGAAAATATGCTTTGCTTTACAAATAATATCCCTCAAGGTGATGGAGGAACGCATTTACAAGGTTTTCGATCAGCACTTACACGTTCATTAGTGGGATACTCAAATACAGTTGCAGTTGCGAAAAAAGGCAATATTACCATTTCAGGAGATGATGCTAGAGAGGGCATGACATGTGTACTATCTGTAAAGGTTCCCGATCCTAAGTTTTCATCCCAAACCAAAGATAAACTAGTTTCATCTGAAGTAAGACCAGTTGTTGAGAAAATTATATCTGAACAACTAAGTGCTTGGTTAGAGCAAACTCCTGGAGAGGCAAAAAAATTAGTTTCAAAAATTATTGAAGCAGCAAGTGCCAGAGAGGCAGCAAGAAAAGCTAGGGAGCTTACAAGAAGAAAAAATGTATTAGAGACCTCATCGCTTCCTGGAAAATTAGCTGATTGCCAAGAAAAAGATCCATCAAATTCAGAATTATTTATAGTTGAGGGTGACTCAGCTGGTGGCTCAGCCAAGCAAGGCCGTGATAGAGTTACTCAGGCTATACTTCCTTTAAGAGGTAAAATATTAAATGTAATTAAAGCAAATCCTCATAAAATTTTAGAAAACAACGAAATTTCTGCTCTCATAACAGCCATCGGTGCTGGATATGGTAATCCACCAAAGGATAAAGAATACAATCCTTCTGATTATTTCAATGCTGACTCAATGCGATATCATAAAATTGTTATCATGACAGACGCTGATGTTGATGGAAGTCATATTAGAACACTGCTACTCACCTTTTTTTATCAATTTATGAGAGATATTATAACCACAGGTCGTTTATATATTGCTCAGCCACCCCTATACAAAGTAAAAAAAGGAAATGCTGAGAACTACTTGATAGATGATCGAGAGTTAACAAAGTTTTTATTGTTAAATAACAAGGATGATCTTGATTTCAACATCTACAATAAAAAGAAAAAAATTCAGTTAAAAGAGGAACAGTTAAACGAATTAATAGATTTAGCTTCTCGTGCAAATTCTGCTTATCAAAACTTAGACCTTACATATTTAGATGCAAAGTTTTTTGATCAAATTCTAAATACAGGTTTATTTTTTCAGGATTTTCATCCAAATAAGATAGAAAAGTCACAATTTAAAATTTTCTTATCTAATTTAAATCAAGTTTATAAATCAGAAAATATCAAATTTACATTTCAAAGTATGATCAGTAATGAATTAATTTTTTTACAAGAAAAAGAGGGTTACAATAAAATAATAAAGGTTGCTTTAGATAAATTATTACATCTAAGAGAGTTTATTTCTTCAGAAAGCTTATCTCTTTATAATAAAATGGGCTTTGCAAAATCCACAGATACTTATTTTGGTATTTCTAAACTCTCTTCAAAAGAAAACTTTAATTGTAATGGACTGGTTGAATTTTTTACCACTCTTTTTGAAATGAGTAAAAAAGGACAATCAATTAGCCGATATAAAGGTTTAGGTGAAATGAACCCTGATCAATTGTGGGAAACAACATTAGATCGAACTAATAGGAAGTTACTTCAAGTTAAGCTCGAAGACCAAATCAATGCTGAAAGACAGTTGATCATGCTGATGGGCGATGACGTGACTGATAGAAAAAACTTTATTCAAGATAACTCAGTCAAAGTAGCAAATTTAGATATTTAGTTGAACAATCGAAAAAACTTTCTTTTTGTTAATTCATCAGATTTTTTAATTATACGTGCAATTGCTTTTGGAGGTCAGGCTGCTACTTTATTTATAACACAGTATTTTTTCGAAATTTCTAAGATAGTAGCAATGAGCTCTTGGATAATAGCTTTTATCTTAATGGCTAGTATCCTCTTAGGATTCTATTTAAATAAAGGAGATAAAATTATTTCTGAAAAACAAGTCTTCTTATTTTTATGTTTTGATATTGTTCAAATTTCAAGTTTGATTGCTTTAAATGGTGGACACACTAATCCTTTTATATTTATCATCTTAGCTCCTATTGCTATCGCAGCATCATATCTAACGATAGAAAGAATAATAATTATTTTAAGTTTAGCGTTAGTTTGTTTTGCTTTGATATTTAACTTTTATATTAATCTTCCTTTGTCTGTGCATCCTAATATTAATTTTACATACAGTTTAGCTATTATGATTTCTTTATTTATAAGTAGTATTTTTTTAGTTTTTTATCTTTATTACTTTTCATTAAATTACAAAAGCACCCAAAAGGCATATGAGTTAGCTAGTAAGCAACTTCAAAATGAAAAAGAGCTTTTAAAAGTTGGAGGTTTAGCAGCTGCAGCTGTTCATGAATTAGGCACACCATTAAATACCATAAATTTAATTGTTGATGATTTAAAAAAAGATCAAAAATTAAAAGATGAATATGGGAAAGATATTAAAACTTTATTATTAGAGTTAGATAGGTGTAAGGAAATACTAAAAGAGCTCTCAACAAATCCAGAGTCAAAAGAACTATCTTCTGAAATTACAAATATGTCACTAGATGCATATGTGCAATCTTTATGTGATCAATTTTCAAATAACTATCGAGCCGTGAAATTAGATTATAGATCTGATGAAAATTCCAAAAATATCAATATTAAAATCACACCTGAACTGAACATAGCGATGAATAATATTATAAAAAATGCCATAAGCTTCGCTTATAGACAAATATTAGTAATCTCTGAGACATCGAAAAATTCTTATTCAATAAAAATCAGAGATGATGGTCCCGGTTTCGATAAGAAGTTTATAGCTAATTTTGGAAAACCATTCTATTCTAGCAGACCTGAAAAAGGGGTAAATATGGGCCTCGGCTTATTCATAACAAAGCAAATGATTGAAAATCTAAATGGTGAAATATTAGTACAAAGTAATGATGGAGCAGAAGTAACTTTAACATGGCGGATTTAGAGCAAAATACATTAGTCAAAGATAAAACACTTTTTATTATTGAAGATGATAAACCCTTTCGTGAGCGTTTAACCACCTCATTTCAACGTAAAGATTTCACAGTAACAGCAGCAGCTTCAAAAAAGGAGGCTTTAGATGTTTTAGCTGGAAATAATTTTAATTATGCCATAGTTGATCTTCGTTTAGGAGATGGTTCAGGACTTGATGTTATTAAGGTGATCAAGGAGCAAAATCCAGAATGTAGAACAGTAATGTTGACAAGTTATGGCAACATAGCTACAGCTGTATCCTCCGTCAAATTGGGCGCTGATGATTACTTAACCAAACCTGCAAACATAGATGATATCGAAAAATCATTAATGTCTGCTACCGCTACATCTTTGCCCCCACCACCTGAGAACCCAATGTCTGCTGATAGAATAAGATGGGAACACATTCAAAGAGTTTTTACACAGTGTAACCGTAATGTTTCTGAAACTGCTAGAAGACTAAAAATGCACAGAAGAACTCTCCAAAGAATTTTAAATAAGCACGCCCCTAAAGAATAGAAACTCACTACAATCTTTGTTATTCTGATTAAATGTCTAAGCCAAGACTAATACTTGTTGATGGTTCCGGATATATTTTCCGAGCTTATTACGCCTTACCCCCAATGAATAATTCTAAGGGCATCCCCACAAATGCAGTTTATGGGTTTTGCAATATGATGCTTAGACTTATTGAAGAGCATCCAAATGACAAAATACTAATCATTCTTGATGCAGGAAGGAATACTTTTCGAAATACTTTATTTCCTGAATACAAAGCAAATCGTGGCGAGGCACCAGAGGATTTGATTCCTCAATTTAGTATTATTCGTGAGGCTATTGATGCGTTTGGTTTAGATGTTATTGAAAAAAAAGACTTTGAGGCTGATGATGTTATTGCAAGTTACGTTAAATATGGTGAAGACAATAAGATATCCACCACAGTATTTAGTTCAGACAAAGACCTTTTTCAACTGTTATCAGCTAATAATCGCATCATGGATCCAATGAAAAATATTGAAATTGATGAAGCAAAGGTAATGGAAAAATTTGGTGTTGGTCCTGACAGGATTACAGATGTACAAGCCCTAATTGGTGATAGTGTTGATAATATTCCTGGCGTCCCTGGCATTGGACCAAAAACAGCCTCTAAATTAATTAATGAATTTGGTTCTTTTGAGGGCCTTTTGGCAAATAAAGAGAAAATATCAAATGAAAGAATTAAAAATCTTATTCATGATCATGAGGAAAAAGCAAAAATAAGCCACCAACTAGTAATTCTAAAAAATGATCTTGAACTACCTATCGCAATCGAGAAGTTAAAAGATTTTGACGACTCACCAAAACTTAATGACTTTTTCAAAAAATATGAATTCAAATCATTAATTAGGAACAGCGCTCATGAAACAAAACCGCATGCAGCTAAAAAAAACTTAGAATTTAAATCACTTATAAAGACAAAGGATATAATCGAATATCTAGAGTCTCTTCAATCTGAAAAAACCTTAGCCATAGATTTAGAGACAGATAGTTTAGACGTCAATGAAGCAAATATCATTGGCATTTCATTATCTAATGCACAGCAAGCTTATTACCTACCTTTTAAATCACCTGAAAATGAAATATCTGAGACAGATCAAAAAAAAATATTAAAAAAGCTGAATTTATTATGTGAAGATCCTTCAATTTTAAAGATTTTTCATAATGCTAAATACGATAGTGTTATTTTAAAACGCCTTAACGTAAATACTATTTCTTTTCAAGATACCTTATTAATGTCTTTTTTTGTAAATAACGGTTTAACAAAACACAATCTTGAGGATTTGTATTATTATTATTTTGGAGAAGAAAAAGAAAAATTTAAAGATGTCATTAAAAATGAGTCTAAAAGAAATTATAAAGATTTTTCTGAAGTGCCTTTACAGTCTGCAACAAATTACGCTGCTCATGATGCTTATGCCACTTATAAATTATATGAAACATTACACGATCAAATATTAGATGCCCCCGATAGTTATATATATTTTGATATCGATAAAAAATTAAGCTTAGTCCTTCAACAGGTTGAAAACAATGGTTGTAAGATTGATCTTAAATTTTTAACAAAACTGGAAAAAGATCTAAATAAAGAAATTGAAAAAATTGAACAGAAAATTTTCAAAATCGCAGGTGAGGAGTTCAATATTGGTTCGCCAAAGCAACTTACCGAAATCTTCAAGAAACTTGATGTGAAGGTAACAAAAAAAACAAAAGCAGGAGATTTTCAAACTAATGTCAAAGTCTTAGAACAATTAGAAACTGAGGGAGTAGAGATTGCCTCGCATATTCTACAATGGCGTCAATACTCCAAGCTCGTTTCGACCTATACATCTTCTTTAGCTGAACATGCTGATAATAACGATCGAGTTCACAGCACATTTAATATTGCAGCTACTATTACGGGTAGATTAAGTTCATCTGAACCTAATTTACAAAATATCCCTATCAGAACTGAGATCGGAAAGAAAATTAGAACAGCATTTATTGCAGAAAAAGATCATGAGTTATATAGCTTCGATTACTCCCAAATCGAGCTTCGTGTGCTTTGTGAAGCGTGCGAAGACCCTAATTTATTAAAAGCTTTCCAAGAGGATCAAGATATTCATCAAAGTACAGGCCAATTAGTTTTTAACAAAAAAACAATTAATGCTAATGATCGAAGAATGGCCAAGATTATAAATTTTGGAATAATCTATGGAATTAGCCAATATGGTTTAGCTAAACAGTTAGGTGTTAGCAATGCTGAAGCAAAGCTTTTCATAGATAACTATTTTCAAAAATTTCCAAACATTAGTGATTTTATGAAAGCAACTACCGATAAAGCAAAAAAACTAGGCTACGTTGAAAATCTTTTTGGAAGAAAGTCTCACATTAAAGACATCAATGCTAAAAATTTTATGCTCCGATCTTTTGCAGAAAGACAAGCTATCAATGCACCTATTCAAGGCACAGCATCTGAGTTAATTAAAATTGCAATGTTGGATATTCATAGCTATTTAGAGAAAAATAAATGTAAATCTAAAATGACATCACAAGTCCATGATGAGCTTTTATTTGAAATTCATAAAAAAGAAAAAGATATTATTCCACAAATAACTAAGTTGATGGAAACATCACATCAAAAATACAAATCTTTTAAAACTCCTATAAAAGTCGACTTCGGTGGTGGCTTGAACTGGGGATTAGCTCACTAGTAAAACTAAAAATCATCGTCAGGTTTATTAAATGCCATCCAACGTTCTAGCTCATGGTAGCCACCAATTTTCTCACCGTTGATTATGATTTGGGGAAATGTTTTGGCAGTTGGAAATATTTCAAAAAACTGATCACGGCTGTAATCCTCATCAAGCATTAATACTTGGGGGTTATGTGAGGATAAAACTGCCTTGGCTTTAGTGCAAAAAATACAGTTGTCTTTACTATAAATTTTGACTTCCACTTAGAAAGACTCGTCAAAAGACAAAGAACGATCTGTTGGACGCTGGTATTCAGACACCCTTTTTTCGAAGAAATTAGTCACGTTTTGAACATCAAGAGCTCTCATGAAATCAAATGGGTTTTCGGTATTAAATACCCTTTCAAATCCAAAAAGATCAGCAATTCGATCTGAAACAGCTTCAATATACATACACATCATTTCCTTGTTCATACCAATGAGATCAACAGGAAGTGCGTCAGTAACAAATTCTTTTTCAAACTCTACTGCTTCTCTGACTATTTCTTCGAACTCAGACTGTGCAACAGGGCCAGGTATTAAATCCATTGATTTAATATCTTCATCTGACAAGGTTCCTTTATTAAATTTTTCACTTAATGTTTTAAACATCAAAGCTGAGAAACTGAAGTGCATTCCCTCATCTCTGGCTATCCAGTCATTTGATAAGGCTAAGCCTGGAAGCAAACCTCTTTTTCTAAAGTAATATATGGCACAAAAGGATCCAGCAAAAAATAATCCTTCAACTAAACCAAAGGCAATTAAGCGTGTTAATAAATTTTGATTTCCATTCAGCCATTTTGAAACCCACTGTGCTTTTTTATTAATACAAGGAACGTTTTGAATAGCAGAAAATAGCTTATCTTTTTCTGATGGGTCCTCTACATAAGCTTCAATTTGTAAACCATACATTTCTGCGTGAATAGACTCATTTAGCATTTGCATGGTGATAAACAATCGAGACTCAGGAATTAAAATCTCATTATAAAATCTGGATGCTAGATTTTCATTTATCATTGCCTCTGAATTTGCAAAAAATGCAAGCACATGTTTGATAAAATGTATTTCTCCTTCTCCTAGTGTTTTTAGATCTCTTAAATCATCTTGAAGAGACACCTCCTCAGGTGTCCAAAATGCTTGAACGTGTTGCTTGTAACGATCGAAAATTTCTTGGTGTTGAATAGGGAAAATTGATTTACATCCTTTAGATATCATGACTTGCTCCTTAAATTAAATTGATTGAAAATCTTACGCACTACATGTTACACAATCTTCTGGTTCATTAGATTGCGCCTCTTTGACATAAGACTCTTTTGCTTTTTTTTCAGAAGACACTGTTACTTTAACTGCGTCTACGGCTGATCGGCTTCGCAGGTAATACATGCCTGTTTTTAAGCCTTTTTTCCAAGCATACATATGCATGGAGTTTACTTTTCCAAAAGTAGGTGTTGCCAACCATAAGTTCATGGATTGGGTTTGGTCAATAAATGGCGCTCTATCAGCTGCCATATCTATAACTGTTTTTTGAGATGTTTCCCAAACAGTTTTATAAACATCTTTTAAGTCTTCAGGAAATCCTTCAATATTTTGTACAGAGCCATTTTCCAAAATAATTTGATCACGTAATTCTTTGCTCCATAAGTTTCTCTTCATAAGTTCTTTAACAAGGTGACGATTTACTAATAAAAATTCACCTGAGAGAGTTTGTCTTTTATAAATGTTTGATGTTTGTACTTGAAAGGTTTCAGTATTTCCTAGGATAATACCAGTGGAGGCTGTAGGCATACATGCAGTGGTCAAAGAGTTTCGAACACCATGCTTTTGGATTTTCTCCATTAATCCCTTCCAGTCCCACATACTTGACGGCTTCACATCCCAAAGATCAAATTGGAATTTCCCTTCAGATAGAGGGGAACCTTTAAAAGTAGAGTAAGGCCCTTTATCAGTAGCAAGTTCCATTGATGCTTCTAAAGCTCCAAAATAAATTGTCTCAAAAATTTGTTTATTAATTATTTGCGCTTGAACAGAGTCATAAGGAATATTCATTTTAAAATAAACATCTGCTAAACCCTGTATACCGAGACCGATAGGACGGTGACGACTATTTGAGTTTTCAGTTTTATCAGTAGGATAGAAATTTATATCAATAACTTGATCTAAATTCTTAGTCGCCAGTTTTGCAACCTGATATAAGTTTTGATAATCAAATTTACTTTCATCAGTTACAAATTTTGGTAATGCAATTGATGCAAGGTTACAAACAGCAGTTTCATCTTTTTCAGAATACTCCACTATCTCTGCACAGAGATTAGAGGATTTAATGACACCAATATTTTTTTGGTTAGACTTATTATTAACAGCATCTTTGTAAAGCATGTATGGCTGACCAGTTTCAATTTGGGCTTCGATGATTTTAGACATTAAAGCTCTTGCCTTTATTCTTTTTAAGTCAGGCATTTCATTTTCATATTTTGTATAAAGATCAACAAACTCCTTGCCATATGTATCCGATAAACCAGGGCATTCGTGTTCACTCATTAGAGTCCAATCGGCATCTTCTTCGACTCTTTCCATAAATAAATCAGGGATCCATAAGGCATAGAATAAGTCTCTGGCTCTAAATTCTTCAGCTCCAGTATTTTTTCTAAGCTCTAAAAAAGCCTCAATATCTGCATGCCAAGGCTCCAAATAGACAGCAAAAGAACCCTTTCTTTTACCTCCACCCTGATCAACAGACCTTGCTGTTTCATTAAAAATTTTAAGGAAAGGTATCAATCCATTAGACTTGCCATTGGTTGACTTAATACGGCTACCACCACCTCTAATGTTATGAGCATGAAGACCAATACCACCAGCGGTTTTTGAAATTAAAGCGCAGTCTTTTACAGTATTAAAAATTCCTTCGATAGAGTCATCTTCCATTCCAATTAGAAAACAGGACGACAATTGTTGCATCTTCAAACCACTATTAAATAGAGTGGGGGTTGCGTGTGTGTAGAAACCCTGAGATAGGCTGTCATAAGTTTTCTTAACCTGATAAAAATCAAACTTATCTCCAGACACACATAAAGCGACTCTCATCCATAAATCCTGAGGTCTTTCTGCTGTTTTATTGTTTGATTGTAAAAGATAAGCTCTGAACAAAGTAGTCAATGCAAAATAATCAAAGTAATAATCACGATCGTAGTCAATAATTTTTTCAATCTCTTCAGCGTTAGCTTTTACTTTTTCATAATATTCATCGCGCAATAAACCATCCTCATAAAGATTTTTTGTTGCAATAATAAAACCCGGTGTTTCTTTATGTAGAGCATTAGCTTTAATCCTCCCAGCTAGATATGAGTAATCGGGATGTTCCACTGTCAGAGCAGCAGCTGTTTCTGCTAGGTAAGTGTCAATTTCATTTGTTGTGATACCATCGTAAAGACCTTGAATTGCCTTTTGAGCAATTGTAATAGGATCTATCTCTAAACCGTTTGACAAAATTGAGATACGATTTGTAATTTTTTCTAAAGAGATATCCTCTTTGTTACCATCTCTTTTGGTAACAGCCATTGTGGATACCTTGGCACCAATTTGTTCATTCAGCTGAGCAGTCTTATAACGTTGGTTAGCTCTTTGTTCTCTATAGAGTACATAAGCGCGAGCTACTTTATGATGCTCACCTCTCATGAGGGCCAATTCCACTTGGTCTTGGATATCCTCGATATGAATCATATCACCGTTTGCAATACGTCGAGTCAGAGCTGCGGTGACTGTTTCAGTTAACACTGAAACATTTTTGTCAATTTGTTTACTATCACGAAGATCAGTTTGGGCCAAAAATGCTTTTCTTATAGCATTTGCAATTTTGTCGGATTTAAAAGGTGTTATCGATCCATCACGCCTTACAACACTGAGACTTAGCAGGTTTATTTCTTCGTTTTGCTTATTTATAACTGTGTTTTTTGTTGAATTTTCAAGTGATTCTGCGTTATTTGTTTCCATTCTTCC
>CACPCY010000007.1 GCA_902632575.1 uncultured Alphaproteobacteria bacterium
GATATAGCTCTAAAGAAAATTTTACCAATCATTTTAAAATCTAAAATTAAATATTTTTTAATTGAGTCATCAAACCCTCGTCACTCTCATGAATGGAGAGTTTTTGAAGATATAAAATTGCCACAAGATAAAATACTTGTTCCTGGTGTTATTGACTCGACATCAAATTTTGTCGAACACCCAGAGGTAGTTGCTGAAAGATTGATTAAATTTTCAACTGTCGTCCCAAAAGATCAATTAATGGCAGGGACTGACTGCGGTTTTAGTACTTTTGCAGGTTTTGGTAAAATAGATGAAAAAATATGCTATGAAAAACTTTATGCACTTGTAGAGGGTACAAAACTTGCCTCTAAAGTTATATAATCTCTTTTTTTTTCTTATTTATTTCTAGTAAATCTATACCTAAACAATTCAAAAAATGTAAATGATCAATTAAGACCCAATTTTCAGCAATTTTATCTCCTTCTCTTCTATAAAGATCAACAACTCTCATTTCACCAACTTGGTTAGAATTATAAGCAAAACCCATATAATTTTTTTTTGGTTTCATTTTCAAATTAGGCCATCCAAACCATCCACCAAAATTTCCCTCAGCGTTTTCTAGTATATGTCCAGTAAAATCTACATACTCTAAATTTTCTTCAAAAGGTCCTGCATGGCCTCTGATATAATTATCATAGGTATATGATGCTCCAATACCACCAGGCCCCCACCAAATCATGTTTTCGTGCCAATCTTTTTTTAAATCAGAAATAGTTGTTTTCATACCTTCACCAATTAATCTATTTGCCATTCTCATAATTAAATCTAGTGTTTTTTTTCCTTCTTCTTCATTTTGTCTATTAAAATTTAAACCATTGTGAGTTTTAGGTCCTGGATTAAAACCAACCATACCTGTAGATTCTGGTACCACAGATAATTTTAAATGTTGCATTAACTTTAAAATATCTAAAAAAAAAGCCCCTTCTGTAATTTTATTATTTTCAATTTTATAAAACTCACAATACCACAGCATCACAGGTTTGTTTGTTGATTGTATTCCAAAAAAAGGAAATTCAAAAATACCTAGAAGGTGACCCATGTTTACGACCCACTTAGAAGTGTGTTTATCAACTAAATTTGTTCCAGCATAAAAAATATCCATTCTCCTTTGTATTTTTTTAAAAGATTTTTTTATTGGTAACCAAAGATTATTAGCTATTTGATCTATACCTTTAAGCTCATTAAAGGGGTGGGTACATCTCATTTTAAAATTATTAGAAGTATACTTAGATAAAATTTCTGATATTTTTTTTTCATCAGAATTATCAATTTCATTTAAAAATTCTAAAATTATTTTTTTTTCATTTTGAAGATCTAGCATTATTTATTTAATTGTATCTCATTAATTATAGTAATAATCTATTTTAAAAATATGAAATCAAAAAAAATAAAAGATTTAAAGCCCAAACCTCTTAAAGATATACATATGCCCAAAAATTTTGATATATCTCTTAAATCTTATGGTGGAGGAGGTACATTAAAATCACTTAATCCAAATCCAAAAAAATTAAAACCTCAATCCATGAAGGGTTTTGAAAAACACTATAAAAATATTATCGATTATATCGTTAGGATTACGTACACAATATGGGAAGAAAAAAATATTGGCTACATCTATGACACCTATAGCCCTGAATGTCGAGTTTGGGATGAGTTTGGACTCCAATTTGGATCAGAAAAAATAGTTTCAGACACTGTTCTTACCAATAATGCATTTCCTGATATAAGGTTATTTGCCGACGAGGTTATTTGGGCTGGAGATGAAAACATTAGTTTCCATACTTCTCACAGAACAATAATTACAGGTACAAATACAGGTTTCAGTAAATTTTCAAAACCAACTGGAAAATCTGTAAGACTATTTTGCATTGCTAACTGTGTAGCAAAAAATAACGAAATTTATTATGAAAATGTTGTTTATGATACTGCAGGATTAATAAAACAGTTAGGTCTTAACTTACATGATGTTGCAAGAAAAATAGCAAAAGAAGAAAAAAAAGGGCCTTTTGCAGCAGACTTTAAAAATATAAAATTAAAAAGAAATATTAAAAATTTAAAACATTATAAATTTTTTATTCCAGAAAAAATTACAAGTGTAAGAGATTTTGTAAATTCAGTCTTAGATACAATTTGGAACAGAAGAAATTTTTCTGCAATTAATGAGGCCTATGCGAATAATATTGAATTTGAGGGTTCAACTAGTCGAAAATTTAAAGGAATAAATAAACTCAAAACTTACATAATTTCTTTTATAGCTACCTTTCCTGACATAGCTCTTAGTATTGAGGATTTATATTGGATGGGTAATAGTAAAGATGGATACTTAATATCAATTCGATGGGGAGCTTATGGAACTCATAAAGGTAATGGCATTTATGGATCACCAACTAATAGAAAGTGTTATATTTGGGGTATTACTCAATGGGAAATAAAAAATAATAAAATAATTAAAGAATGGACTGGTTTTAATGAACTTGCAATTTTAATGCAATTATTGGGAGATTAAAAATGAGTTTAGATGACAACAAAACCTTACTTGAAAAAATGTATGAAGCTTTGAATGCTCAGGATTTAGAGGCACAACATAATTATTGGCATGACAATATGATTTGGCACGGACCTCCAGGTTTTGGAGATATACATGGAATTGAGAACTTTAAATACAAAGTTTTAAAACCCTTTTATGAAGCCTTTCCAGATTATCATGTTAAAAATGACATTGTTGTGTCAGAAGGTAATTGGATAAGTGCTACTGGCTTTCTAACTGGCACTCATAACGGTACTTATCTAGGAGTTGAGGCAACTGGCAAGTCTATAAAGATGCAGTTCTCTGATTTTTGGACTGTAAAGGACGGTAAATTTATGGATAATTACGTAATGGTTGATAACCATGGTGTTTTTGAGCAAATGGGTCTTAAATTTAAATAATTAATTTGAATTTTCCGCGACCATTTCTCTAACATTCACAGTAAAGTTTTTTTTATATAAGAGTGTTAATATAATTTACTTTTAACAGTAAGAAGGGGAAAAATATGAAAAAACTATTAATAGCTATATTGTTTTCTTTTGTCTCCGCTGGCGCTTTTGCAGGCAGTCATTCTCCATGCGGTGTAACAAACGGTTCAATCAATATATTAGCTAATGAATTTACTACATATAGAATATTTATGGATGAAGTAAAAAGTTGTGCAGGACCAGATGCAGATTTTAATGTTACGCACTCTGTAGATCATAATAAATTACAGGTAGCTGCTTTATCAGCAAATCCTGCTGAGTTTTCTGCAAAATTAGTTACAAATGGATCAATAACACCTTTGATGAACGATGGTTTAATTAGACCACTTGATGATTTAGTAGCAAAATATGGTTCGAACTTAAATGAAAATCAAAAGATTACAATTGATGGAAAGATTTATGCTGTAGCTTTCATGGCAAATGCGCAACATCTTTGGTACAGAGAGAGTATTCTTAACGATTTAGGCATAGCTGTTCCTTCTACTTATGAAGAGGTAATTGCTGCTGCTGAAAAAATTAAAGCAGCTGGAGTAATGGATAATCCATATGCGGGAGCGTTTAAATCTGGATGGAACCTTGGTCAAGAATTTGTGAATATGTATCTTGGTCATGGTGGTGAATTTTTCAAATCAGGATCTGCACAACCTAATGTAAATAATGAAACAGGTGTTGCAGCTCTGAACGTTTTAAAAAAATTAACTGAGCTTAGTAACCCTGATTTTTTAACACAAGATACAAACGCTGTGAAAGAAGAGTGGGAGTCAGGTAATGTAGCATTAATGCATGTCTGGAACTCAGGAGCTGCATCTTTACTTGATGATGAAGGTGATCAAAATATCAAAGCCGATACAAGACTAGCACCTTCTCCAACAGTAGGTGGTGGTAGTAAGCCTGCGACTACTCTTTGGTGGGACGGTATAGCTATTGCAACAAATACCTCTGATGAAAATGCAGAGGCTTCATTTAGAGCTTTAGTTGGAGCTGCATCTTCAACAGAAATGGCTAATAATAATCCTAATGCTACAGTATGGCTAATTAAAGGGTATACACCCGGTGATACAGCAGGACCAGTCGTAGATGCTGCATCTAGAGGTACAACTCCTTATCCTAGTTTTCCACATATGAGCTTAATGCACGGTGCTTTGAGTACAGAACTTGTGGAATTTCTTCAAGGTAATGAGTCTGCTGAAAAAGCGCTTGCCGATGTAGAAGCAGCTTACATAGCAAAAGCTACTGAGCAGGGTTTTTTATAAATCAAAAATTAAGTTAAATTTGATAGAGTGGACCATAAATAAATGGTCCACTTTTTTTTTAGTTTCAAATAATGCCTCATAAAACTTTTTTTTGGTTTATTCTTCCAACGGGTTTAGCAATGATACTTTTCATAGGCTTGCCTATCGTTTCTAGCTTTTTTCAATCACTTCATATTGAAAATGAACAGGTTCTTATGGAGGTAGAAAATTGTGATCCATTTGGGTGTACTACAAATGTTAGAGTAGATGTAGAAGCTACAGAAAAAATAGAGGCTGAAAATCCTTTAGGAAGATTTAATGGCTTTGGCACTTATACTGATAGAAATCATTTAGCTTTTGATGAAATTAGAGAGGCATGGGATAACACGAAATCAATAGGTGAATTCAAAGATATTGTTTTAAATCTTCCTTTTTATAAGGCATTATTATTTACAATAACATTTTGTTTTGCAGTTACTCCACCAGTGATAGTTTTAGGTTTTATAGTAGCTTTAAGCGTTAATACTTTAGCAAAGAAATTAAAGGGATTTATCGTCTTTGGTACAATTTTACCAATGATTGTAACACCTTTAATTGGATCTTTAGTATTATTTTGGATGATCGACTCCCAAGGAATAATTGGAGCAAGTATCCAAATTCTTTTTGATGACTCAAATCTTTCTCTAAAGGCCTCGAGTAATTTAACATGGATAACACTAATTATTTATGGAATATGGCATAATACTCCCTTTGCTTTTGTTGTTTTTTATGCAGCCTTGCAGACAGTCCCACAAGATCCTTTAGAAGCAGCCTACATTGATGGCGCAACAAGATTTGAACGTGTTCGTTTTATTGTTATTCCTCATCTATACCCTGTGGCTACTTTCATAATGCTAATCTGTTTAATGGATAATTTTAGAGTATTCGAACCTATTATTGGTTTTTCTGCTGAGGGTGTAGCTCAATCATTATCATGGATGATTTATCAAGACTTAAGAAATGAAAATAAAATGCTTTTTGGTTCTGCTGGAGCCACGTCAATGTTAACTATATTAGGGATAGCTTTTTTACTTACACCTGTGCTAATTAGAACTTGGAAAGAATTTAAAACTGAAAGATAAATGAACCAAACAATCAATAAATATTCAAAACAAATAATAATCGTAAATAGTATTTTTATATTATTTTGGCTTACTATATCAATTTTTCCTTTTATTTGGACACTCTGGGGTTCCTTCAAAGTAAAAGCAGATTTTTTCTCAAGAGCTGATTGGACATATGCTTTAAGTGGATTTAATACTTTAATTGAAACAGGCGCCACTACAACATTTAAAGCGTATTTAGAGTCATGGACAGAGGGCGAATTTGGAAGAGCTACAATGAATACAATGATTGTAACTGTATCAGTAGTATCAATTTCATTGTTTCTTGGAACTTTAGGTGCTTATGCTTTGTCTAGGTCAACATTCAAATATACTTTTTATATACTAATTATTGCTTTGATATTTAGAGCTATGCCTCACATTACTTTAGTATCAGGCTACTTATTTCCTTTTTTCCAATTGAATATATGGGGAATACTTCCAACTACAATTATTGTTTTGGTAGCTATAAACCAACCATTTACTCTTTGGTTGCTGTACTCTTTTTTTAAAACTGTACCAAAAGAATTAGATGAAAGTGCTTTGATTGATGGTTGCTCATATTTTCAAGCATTTAGATATATTATTATGCCAGTAATGTGGCCTGGAGTAGTTACGGCAGGTTTATTTAGTATGATGTTGGCGTATAACGATTTTACAGTCACCGCATTGTTACTTAATCAGCATAATTATACAATGGTGCCTAAAATTAATGCTTATCTTGGTACAGTAGAGTACGGTGGAAATTATATGTGGGCAGTATCAAGTGTTGTTTCTGCGACAGCCCCTTTATTTATGATTATATGGTTTTTTCAAAGACAATTAATCAGTGGTCTTACAGCTGGAGCTGTAAAAGGTTAATTAAAGTTACATAAATTTTTTAAACGATATATAAGAATATTTTTACTTTATCTGATAAATGTAATTTTAGTAAAAAATCCTCTAAAATAATATCCATTATAAATGTCAGAAATTACAGCTAAACTAAAATTTATACAAGATACACTAAAAATATTAACAGGTAAGAAAGTTAGTCATAAGAAAATAAAAGATAATTACCTTAAATTATTATTTAATTTAAAATATAAGAAAACACTTATGATTGCAGGTTCCCAGGGTTCAGGCAAGTCTACTTTATCAGTTCTAATTAAAAAATTTTTTCTAAAATTTTACTCAAAGAATGTTGTTATATTAAGTATTGATGATTTTTATCTGTCATCTTTTCAAAGAAAACGATTAGCAAGAAAATTCAATACAGATTTATTTGAAACTAGAGGTGTACCTGGTACTCACAATTTAAAATTACTCTATAAAGTAACAAATAATTTAATGAAAAAGAAATTTCCAGTTTATGTTCCTGTATTTGATAAAGTTACTGACAACAAAAAAAATTATAAAAGAAAAATTAGTAAAGTAGATTTGCTAATTTTAGAGGGTTGGTGTGTTGGCTCAAAACCAATCGACATGAAATATTTAAAAAAGAACATTAATGACTTAGAAAAAAAGAATGACCCTAATTTAATTTGGAGAACTGCTTATAATAGTGCCTTAACCGATTACCAAAAACTTTTTAAAAAATTCAATTATTATTTATTTATAAAATTTCCACATTGGGAATTTGTAATTGATTGGAAATATAAACAAGAATTAGATCTCCGATCATTAAAGAGTAATATTCATTTAAAAAAAAAGCTCCATCAATTTATAAAATATTATGAAAAATTATCTAAATGGATGTCATTAAACACACCAAGTTATTGTAATATTTTAATAACTTTAGATAGAAATCAATCAATTAAAAAAATCACATACAAATGAAAAGATATCTTATTTTTACTGATCTTGATGGAACTTTACTTGATCATGAAAATTATTCCTTTGGAACTAATAAGAAAACGATATCTACTATTATCAATAACAAAAATGAAATTATATTTAATACTAGTAAAACATTCAGTGAATGTAAAAAATTACTTAAAGAATTAAAATTATTAAACATGCCTTTCAGTACTGAAAATGGTGCTGTTATATATTTTCCTAAAATAAGATTTAATAAAATTAAAAACTCATCTTCATTTGAAAGATATTGGAGAATTAGAATTGCTAAACTAACTTCAAAGAATTGGCATCAATATTTAAAACTGAAACAAAAAAAATATAATTTTTTAATTGCCCAAGATCTCTCACCAAAGATTTTAAAAAAATACACAAATTTGAATAACACTAATATGATGCTAGATCGTGAGGCAAGTCAAATCATACTTTGGGAAGATAATTTAACAAAATTAAAACAATTTAAAACAGATCTTATATCTGAAAAAGATGGAGTTTTGATTAAAGGAAGTAGGTTCATGCAAATATCTTCTATATGCAACAAAAGAATAGCTAAAAAGCTAATATCTCATGCGTATGATATTCAATTTCGTGATAAATACTCAATAAATACTATAGCTTTAGGTGACAGTAAAAATGATATTGACATGTTAAATTCTTGTAAATACTCCTGCTTAATAAAAAATTCCTCTGACGCATATCCAAAATTGCGTCCTAATAAAAAAAATGTTTTTAAATCATCAAAGTTAGCACCTGACGGTTGGAGTGAAGTCCTGTATAAATTAAATAAAACATTAGAGAATAAAATTTTTTAACTATGCCTGATTTTCATCAAAACGGCGTTATAGCTACCCTACATAATTTTAATTCGAAACCCATAGAGGAAATAGAAAAAGAACTTTTAGAATTTTCAAAAGTCTCACCCATGACTTTAATTCTTCCTTCTTTGTATTCAGAATTAGAAAAGCCAGCTTTAACATATATTGTGAATACTTTAAGAAAAGTTAAATATATAAAAAATATTGTTATCGGCTTAGATCAAGCTAATAAACAAGAATTTATAAAAGCTAAAAAATTTTTTTCAATACTTCCTCAAAAAAAATACATTCTTTGGAATGATGGACCTAAATTAAAAAAAATAGATCAACATTTATCTAAAATAAACCTTGCTCCTGCTGAAAAAGGGAAAGGAAGAAATATTTGGTACTGTATGGGATTTGTAATTTCTCTGAAAGAGTCGGGATCTGTTGCAATGCATGATTGTGATATAGTCACCTATGACAAAAATTTAGTAGCGAAACTATTTTACCCTGTTGCTAATCCAAAATTTTCATTTGATTTTTGTAAAGGTTTTTATCCTAGGGTTGCTCAAAAATCTATGAATGGAAGAGTGACAAGGTTACTTGTTACACCTTTAGTTAAATCCTTACAGAAAATGGTTGGATTTAATGAATATTTAAATTTCTTAGATATATTTAAATATCCCCTAGCTGGTGAATTTTCATTTAAATATAATTTATTGAATGACATAAGAATTCCACATGATTGGGGCCTTGAAATAGGAATACTCTCTGAAATGTATAGGAACTTTGCTAATAATAAAATTTGCCAAGTAGATATAGCTGATACCTATGAACATAAACACCAAGAGGTTTCTAAAAATAATCGGCAAAAGGGTTTATCTAAAATGACCATAGATATTTCTAAAGCTTTATTTAGAAAATTAGCTACACAAGGTCATGTATTTTCTAATGAAAAGTTTAGAACACTAAAAGCGACATATTATAGATTAGCCCTTGATATGGTTCAGATTTATAAAACAGATGCTGAGATGAATGGATTAAACTTCGATGTCCACAAAGAAGAGGAAATGGTTGAGCTCTTTGCACAAAATATTATCGAAGCAGGAAAAATATTTCTAGACTCACCAAGTGAAAATCCAAATATACCGACCTGGAGAAGGGTTGATAGTGCTGACCCAACTATTTTAAAATCTTTTAATGATGCCGTCATGGAAGATAACACCTAAAGTGCAAGAAGAATTAAAGAATAATTTAAACATACATTTTCAAATAATTTACAAGGATATATTAGATCAAAACGAAATTTTGAAACTAATTAATAGAGTTCTTGATTTATTTCAAAATAAAGACCTAGGTATTTCTGAACCTAATTGGTCTCAAAAAGATGTCTTCTTAATTACGTATGGTGACTCAATATATGAAGAAAAAAATAATAAATTAAAAACTCTAAGCAAGTTCTTAGACAAGTATTGTAAAAAACAATTCAACAATTTGCACATTCTACCTTTTTTCCCTTACAGTTCAGATGATGGATTTTCTATAACTGATTATGAGGAAGTAAGGTCTGATTTAGGTGATTGGAAAGATATTAAATCACTATCAAAAAATTTTAGGATAATGAGTGATATTGTTATAAATCATGCATCTATTGAAAGTAAATATTTCAAATCTTTTATCGACAATAAAACTGAAACACAAAATTTTTTTATAAAACTTAAAAACAAACAAGGTTATGACCAAGTTGTTCGCCCTAGAAGCTCAGATCTTTTTAGAGAATATGAAATTAATAAAGAAATTTATTATTTATGGTGTACTTTCAGCCATGATCAAGTTGACTTTAATTTTAAAAATCCTGAGGTTTTATTTTTCTTCATTAAGTTAATTCATTTATATCTTAAAAATGGTGTTAGAGTATTTAGGTTAGATGCCATTGCTTTCCTTTGGAAAGAACATGACACCAACTGTCTAAATTTACCGCAGACTCATGAAGTTGTGAAATTAATTAGAACACTTCTCAATGCTTTTAGTAAAAATACTTTACTTATTACTGAAACAAACTTACCCAATTTAGAAAATCTTAGTTATTTCGGTGAAAACGATGAAGCAAACGCTGTATATAACTTTGCTCTACCACCCTTGCTACTATGGACTCTTGTGATGGGAGATAGCACAGCTCTTCGTAAATGGTCTATGGGCATGCCTCCTGCAAAAGATCATACATCTTATTTCAATTTCATAGCATCTCATGATGGTATTGGCCTGAGACCTACAGAGGGAATTTTAACAGAAAAAGAGAAAAATAACTTAGTCGATATCATGACCGATTTTGGAGCAAAAACTACTAAAAGAAAAAAAACAGATAACACCGAGACTGTCTATGAAATAAATATCTCACTCATAGATGCTATGAAAGGAACATTTCAAGGAAGTGATCATTTGCAAATTGAAAGATTTATTTGTTGTCATGCTATAATGCTAGGACTCGAGGGAATACCAGCATTTTACATACATAGTATTTTGGGCTCTACAAATGACTATGAAAAGCTAGAGCAAACAAAAAGTCATAGATCTATAAATAGAAGATCTTGGAAGTATAATGAAATTGATGGATTACTTGCAAACACAGACACTTTTAATTCAAAAATATATAATCAATTATCAAAATTAATTGAAATTAGAAAAAACCAATCTGCATTTCATCCGAATGCTACACAATTTACATTTAATTTAGGTAAGAACTTTTTTGGTTTTTGGAGACAGAGTCATGATAAAAGACAGTCGATATTTTGTGTAAGTAATGTAACTAATGTGTTCCAATATTTAGATTTGTCAGAATTAAATCTAATAGCATCAAATGAATGGTGGGATTTAATTTCTAATGAGATAATAATTGATATTAAATCAACAATTACTTTAAAAGCTTATCAAACTCTATGGATTACTAACTATTGACTAACTAATTTATATTTAAGATATTCTAATTAATGAAAAATATTTTTATCTTATTATTTTTAATACCAAGTCTTTCATTTTCTTTAACTTTCAAAGATGGAAAAATAGTTGAGGAGAATAAATTTGAATTTGATAAAAATTCTACCACCGTTATTCCAAAGTATTTTTTTGCACATTTATTGGATTCAAATACATGCACCATAAAAGGAGTTCATGGTGATGGAAGCTATGGTGAAAAATATAGTGAATTAGATCTTGACCTTACAAACGAGAAAAATTTTAACTATTTGATGAAGTTAACTGAATACGATTGGCAAAAAGAGCATGAAGAAAGATCAAACAGCCTTTCCGTTAATCATGAAAAACATACATCAAGATTAGCCTTGTTACACGGATCTATTATTAATGCAATTATTTCTAATAATATGGAACTACAATCAGACTCAATTACTCAAATTATGACAGCTTGGGCAGAGTCTGGTGTTTTTTTAAACACTATGACTTTAGAAGATATTAATAAACTCAAAGAGCAAGGTAAAACAGCTAAAAGTTGTTATGGCGGCTCAAAAGGAGATACAAAAGCAAAATGCTTACCACATAAAGTTCACGAAGCCCAAATATATGGTGCTAGTTTTATAATTAACGCATATCTAGTTAAAGACCAGTTTTCAAAAGAACAATTTATCTTAATTGATAAATACATTCAAAAATTATACGAAAAATATATTTTTCCTTGGGCTGATAAACATTTAAACGATGATCGTGGTTTTATCCAAATGGCAGATGGTACAATTTCTGTTATAGCTTATCTAGCATGGAAAAATAAATTAGATGAAGTAGATTTTTGGTTTGATAGAGGTATTAAAAAAGCTAGTAAGGTAATTTATGAAGATGGCTATATTCATAATAATAGTTTTAGAGGTGTTCGCGATGTCTGGTATCATTCGCAAGGTGTAAATAATCTTTTAGGTTTATTGGCTATAACAGAAGTATGGAATTACAATAAGTTTCCTGCAGAGTTAAAACAAAGAATTTTTAAAACTATAGATGTTCTTAATTTAGGTCTTACAGATGTTGAAAAGTACAGAGAACGAAAAGATCCAAGTGGTCTAAAGAATTTTTCAACTGATCAAAAAGATGCCGCTTATCATGTTCATCAAATGGCCATTTCTTTAGATTGGTTGATTGAAAATTTTTCTGACAGAGACCCAACATATGTCAGAGAAAATTATATGTGGAAAGCAAAAAAATCTCAGTATTTTGTTGATAGAAATTTTGGTTTTGAGCCAAAGTGTATGAATTGAGACTTTTTGTAATACTTTCAATATAAAAATTATGATATGTTTAAATTATGACCGATCCAAAAACATATAAGTTTAACACTAAAACTTTACATAGTGGGCATCAGCCAGATAAAAATTTTGGCTCCCGCGCCGTTCCAATTTATCAGACAACATCATACTTATTCCAAGATGCAGATCACGCAGCTGCGTTATTTAATCTAGAGGAGGGTGGGCATATCTATAGCAGAATATCCAATCCAACTATATCTGTTCTTGAAGAAAGAGTTGCAGCTTTAGAAGGCGGCTCTGCTGCTTTAGCTACTGCCTCTGGTATGAGCGCAATGATGCTAGCTCTTTTAAATATTTGTAGTGCAGGTGATCATATTGTTTCCTCATCGCAATTATACGGTGGTTCTTTTAATTTACTGAGACTAACTTTAAAAAGATTTGGTATTGAAACAACTTTTGTTAAGCCAAGAGACACAGAGGGTTTCAAAAAAGCAATTCAACCAAATACAAAATGTATATGGGGTGAGTTGATTGGTAATCCTGGAATTGAAATTATGGATTTACCTGAAATTTCCAAAATAGCAAAAGACGCCGGTATTCCTTTAATGGTTGATGGAACATTTAACACACCATATTTGTGTAATCTTTTTGAATTAGGTGCAGACATAATCACACACTCTCTAACAAAATGGATGGCAGGTCATGGCACTTCTATGGGTGGTATAATTGTTGAAAAGGGTGACTTTGATTGGACTAAAGGAGATAAGTTCCCAACTATGACTGAGCCATATGATGGTTATCACGGTCTTTCTTTTGCAGAGGAATTTGGCCCAGCAGCATTTACTATGAGAGCAAGGGCAGAGGGTATGAGAGACTTTGGTCCATGTATGAGTCCAACAAATGCATTTAATATTTTAATAGGAATAGAAACTCTTTCAGTGAGAATGGAAAAGCATTTATCCAATACTAAAATAATGGTTGATTACTTAAGTAATAACCCAAGTGTTTCTTGGGTAAATCATCCAAGCTTACCGGATCACCCTGATCATAAAGTTGCTGCAAAATTAATGCCTAAGGGCGCCGGCTCAATGATAGCGTTTGGAATTAAGGGTGGCAAAGAAGCTGGTCACGCATTTATAAACTCTTTAAAACTAACATCACATTTAGCTAACGTTGGCGACGCAAAATCACTAGTCATTCACCCGGCATCAGCAACTCACTCTCAAATGGATAAAAAATCATTAGAGTTGGCAGGCCTAACTGAAGATATGATACGTTTTTCTGTTGGCTTGGAAGACATGGATGACATTATTAATGACTTTGAAAATGGTTTCAGAGCATCTCAAAAGCCAAGACTTGTGGCTTCTAAATGAAGCTAAAAGTTAATGGAAAAGAGGCATATTACACATCCAGCGGAAGAGAAATAGATAAAAATCAACCCTCGATTGTATTTGTTCATGGTAGTGGTTTAAGCCACGTAACATGGGTTCTTCAAACAAGATACTTTGCATTTCATGGTTACAATACAATTGCGGTAGATTTACCTGGCCATGGTGACTCCGAGGGACCACCATTAACAACTATTGAAGAAATGGCTGATTGGGTTGCAGACCTGTTAACAGCTTTGGGCATTGAGAAAGCCTCATATGTTGGTCATTCTCAAGGATGTTTAGTGGGATTAGAATTTGCACAAAGACATCCTGAGAAATTAGATTTACTTGCACTTATAAACGGATCTATGTCAATGAAGATGAACACTGAACTTTTAGACTTAGCATTAAATAAAGATCAAAAAGCAGTTGATCTTATGATGGATTGGGTGCATGGACCTTTAGGTCATAAAGGTGGCCATCCTGTTCCAGGATTAAGTCATTTAGGTATGGGCGGTCAGTTGGTATCTTCAAATAATGACGGAACTCTTGGTGCTGACTTCAATGCTTGCGATAAGTACACAAATGGTGAAACTGCTGCTAAAAGTATAAAACACCCAACTTTATGTATCGTTGGCAAACATGATAAAATGACACCAAAAAAAGTTGGTTTAGAATTAGCTTCAAATATACAGGGATCTAAAACAGTTGTTTTAGAAGAGTCTGGACATATGTCTATTTTAGAAACGGCGAGTGAAACTAAAAATATTTTAAAGAATTTCTTTAAAGAAAATAGTCGTGCTTCATAAAGGATCTTGTCACTGTAAAGCTATTGAGTTTGAGATTGACTCTGATCTTAAAAAAATAATGCAATGCAATTGCTCCATTTGTATTAGAAAAAATGCAAAAATGATAATGGTTCCTAAATCTAATTTTAAACTTTTAAAGGGAAAAGGAGATCTATCTCTATATCAGTTTAATCTAAAATTAGCTGAACATTTTTTTTGTAGGCATTGTGGGATATACACTCATCACAACAGAAGAACTGATCCAAATGGTATGGGTATTAATCTTGGGTGCTTAGATGATGTAGATCCATTAGACTATAATGCTGGTCTCAATGACGGAAGAAAACTATCTTAGTCAGATCTTGATTTTAACATAAAAAAAACTAATATTGGCCATGGCCCAAGTTAAAGAATATTTAACATTTGACGACGTTCTATTAAAACCTCAAGCATCAACAATTCTCCCTAATAACGTAAATATTTCAACAAATTTAACAAAAGAAATAAAACTAAATATTCCTATCATATCAGCAGCTATGGATACTGTAACTGAGTCCAAAATGGCAATATCAATGTCTCAAAATGGTGGACTAGGGGTAATTCATAAAAATTACGATATTGAGATGCAATGTTATGAAGTTAAAAAGGTTAAAAGATACGAAGCAGGGATTGTTTATAATCCTATAACAATGAGTCCTAACAATACAATAGAAGATGTTTTAAATGTTATGGAAAAACAAAATATATCTGGTTTTCCAGTGGTCGATAAAGCTAATAAACTTCAGGGAATTATCACTAATAGAGATGTTAGATTTGTTATTAACAAGAAAACAAAAGTTAAAGATTTAATGACTAAAAAAGTAATCTCTATTACTCAAACTCAATCAAAAGGAATGTCCTCTTTCGGACTGGCAAAAAAATTACTACAAGAAAATAGAATAGAGAAATTAGTTGTTACTGATAATAACAATAAATGTATTGGTTTAATTACTGTTAAGGATATTCAAAGAGGAGAAAAATTTCCTTATTCTGTTAAAGATAAGAATGGACAATTACTAGTTGGTGCTGCAATAGGAAGTAAGCCTAATGACTTACAAAGAGCTATAGAATTAGATAAAGCTGGTGTTGATATTTTATTCATAGACACAGCTCATGGTCATTCATCAGCAGTATTAGAGTCTTTTAAAAAAATTAGAAAAAAAATAAAATTACCAATAGTTGTAGGTAATATTGCTACACCTGAAGCTGCTAAAGACTTGATTAAATTAGGAGTAGATGCAATCAAGGTAGGTATTGGTCCAGGTTCTATCTGTACTACTAGAATTGTTGCAGGTGTTGGAGTACCTCAATTTACTGCCATTCAAGATATTGCTTCAATAACCAATAAAAATAAAATTCCAATGATCTCTGATGGAGGGATACGTTATTCTGGTGACATTGTAAAAGCTCTTGCAGCTGGAGCTAACTGTATCATGGCAGGTTCTTTATTTGCGGGAACAGATGAGTCACCTGGAGAAGTTTTTCTATTTCAAGGAAGATCGTATAAGTCCTATCGTGGAATGGGCTCTCTAGGAGCAATGGCCAGAGGTTCAGCAGATCGATATTTTCAAGACGAAATTAATGAAGCTATCAAATTAGTTCCTGAAGGTATTGAGGGAAGAATTCCATATAAAGGTCAAGTATCTAACGTTTTATTTCAATTGACGGGAGGTTTGAGGTCCGGAATGGGATATACGGGCTCTAAGAACCTTACTATACTCAAAAAAAATGCAAAATTTGTCCGTTTGACAAATTCTGGCATTAATGAAAGTCACGTTCACGGCGTCCAAGTAACAAAAGAGGCTCCAAATTATCGCTCAAATTGAGTAAATCAGTATTAATTATAGATTTTGGATCTCAATATACACATTTAATTGGAAGGAAAATTCGTGAGCTGGGAGTTTATGCAGAGATTTATCCTCCAAAGTATCTCAACAATGTAACTAATATTTTAAACCATTCAGTTTTAATATTATCAGGTGGTCCAGACTCTGTTTTAAATAAAAATGCACCTAAAATTGACATTCCTTTAGATCAAATACCTATTCCAATTTTAGGTATTTGTTATGGCTTTCAATATATCTCAAAAGAATTTGATGGTGTTATAGAAAAAAGTAACCAAAGAGAATACGGAAAAACAATTATAAAAATATCAAAGTGTGATCTATTTAAGAACACTAACTCCGAGCAACAAGTATGGATGTCTCATGGAGATAGTTTAACAAAAATTCCAAAAGGTTTTAAAGTTCTTGCTAAAACTAAAAATAAAATACCAGCAGCTATTTATAAAAAAAATATTTATGCAATACAATTTCATTGTGAAGTTACACACTCTGAATTTGGCAATCAGATTTTAAAAAATTTTTTATTTAATATTTGTAATTTAAAAGAAAATTGGAAAAATAATGATTTACACCAAACTATAGGTAGATATTTAAGAATTAATGTAAAAGAAAAAAAGCCAAATATAGTTTGTGCAGTATCAGGTGGAGTTGACTCTACAGTTTTGGCGTTCGCTATTTCTAAATATCTGAAATTAGATAACGTTCATTATATATTTGTAAATAATGGATTGCTTAGAAAGTATGATATTAAAAATATAAAATCTGTATTTAAATCCTTCAATTTAAAATTAAATATAATCAATGCAGAACATATCTTTTTAAAAAAACTTAAAAATGTTACTGATCCAGAGCTTAAAAGAAAGATAATAGGGGGGTTATTTATAGAGGTATTTTCAAAGTATATTAGAAAATTATCACAAAAAGATTTTTATCTAGCACAAGGAACTCTATATACAGATATTATAGAAAGTCGCTCTTATCATGGTGGAAAGAGTGTTACTATCAAATCACATCATAATGTTGGAGGTTTACCAAAAGACCTTAAATTTGATGTTATAGAGCCTTTTAAAGAACTATTTAAGGACGAAGTTAGAAGATTAGGTCTATTCTACAAATTAGATCAGAGATTTGTTAATAGACATCCTTTTCCGGGACCAGGGCTAGGTATTCGGTGTATTGGAAAGGTAAACAGACAAAGACTAGATACTTTAAGAGAAATAGATGAAATTTTTATTAATTTTTTAATTGAGAGGGATTTATACAACAAATCATGGCAAGCATTTGCTGTTTTACTACCAGTTAAATCGGTAGGTGTGATGGGTGACGAGAGAACTTATGAAGAGACTTGTGTTTTAAGATGTATTAATTCAGTTGATGGAATGACAGCAGATGTTACACAGATTGATATTGAAACATTATCTGAAGTAGCAACTCATATTATTAATAAAGTCCCTAGAGTAAATAAAGTTTTATATGACATAACAAGTAAACCTCCATCTACTATTGAGTGGGAATAAAGTAAATGATCAATAAAATCAATAACTAAGTAATATACTTGCTATGAACTACTCTTATTTTCCGAGAAATGATGATATTCCTGAATCCATTAAAAGAGTAGTAAATATATTCAAAAATCATGAAAATGAAATTGATTCATTTTCAAATGACTCAACTAATGAAGGAAGATTATCTAGCGACGATGTTTTAAAAGTAATTGAATCTGATCTTGAAGCAGAAGGATTTTTAGTAGAAAAAAGTAAAGCTAAAAAGGACAAGATAAGGATGCCTGTCCATGTAGGAAATGAGGATAAAGCAAGATTATTCTTTGAGGTTGATGCTTGGAATGAAGAAGCAGGTATTGTTATAGAGGTTGAAGCAGGGAGAGCATTAGATAACTACCAATTCTTAAAAGATGTTTTTGAAGCTGCGATGATGACAGATATTAAATATTTAGTTGTTGCTGTTAGGGAGTGTTACAGAGGGAGAAATGATTATCTAAAAATATACGAATGGCTTGAACCATTTTATTCAACACAAAGAATAAAATTGGACTTAAAAGGTTTGCTTCTTATTGGTTATTAAATGGAAAAACAGTTACACAAAAGTTACACAATTTTATCAATGCCCTTAAAAACTTTGTGCTATAAGGGTTTAAAATTGGGTTACTATTGAGTGGGAATAAATAGTTGAAAATTCCTATTTACCAAGTAGACGCTTTTGCATCAGAAATTTTTAAGGGAAACCCTGCTGCTGTATGTCCTTTAAAAGAATGGTTACCTGATCAAACTATGCAAAATATAGCAATGGAAAATAATTTATCAGAGACAGCATTCTTTGTTAAAGAGGGCGACATATTTAATATTCGGTGGTTTACTCCTAAAGCAGAACTAGACTTAGCTGGTCATCCAACTTTAGCCACCGCTCATATTTTGATAAATGAATATAAAAATAATATTAGATCATTGACTTTTAAAACTAAAATAGGAGATATACTTAATGTATCGATTGATAAAAATATTTATTTAATGGACTTTCCCTCAAGACCACCAAAAGTCGTCAAGGGGACAAGTGATATTTTTGATGCATTAGGGAAAATCCCCATTGAACTATTAGCTCACAGAGATTTGATAGCTGTATTTGAAAATCAAGAAGATATATCCTCTATTAATCCAAACTTAGAAAAAATAAAAAAACTTGATTATCCATCTGTAGTTGTCACATCAATTGGAAATAATTCAGATTTTGTATCTAGAAACTTTGCGCCTAAGTTAGGAATTCCTGAGGATCCAGTAACAGGTTCATCTCATTGTGAATTAATTCCTTATTGGTCTAGAAAACTCAATAAAAAACAAATGATTGCATTTCAGATATCTGAAAGAGGTGGAAAAATTCATTGTACTGATAATAATGATAGGGTCCTAATAGGAGGAGAAGCAGTAACATTTTTTCGTGGTGAAATAGACCTTAATTAATAAATTATTTTGATAATTAAAATATTTCTAATATGTTGTATTTAAGGAATGTAAATGGATTTTAAAAACGTATCAGTTGATAAGATTTCTAATACTTATTTTGATGGTAGAGTTACAAGCAGAAATATAACATTTCAAGATGGTTCATTTAAAACATTAGGTGTCATGTTAGAGGGTGAGTTTGAATTCAATACTTCAAAGAAGGAAATAATGGAGATTACATCAGGAGAATTAGATGTTTGTCTGGCAAATTCTTCAAATTGGATAACTTATTCAGACGATAGTTCTTTTGAAGTACCAGCTAATAGTTCTTTCAAGGTAAAAGTAAAAAAGATCACTAATTATTGTTGTTCTTATATTGATTAGGTATGCAAGCAAAATTTAGTCGTACCGATAGACTTCCACCTTATATATTTGGTGAAATTAATAAATTAAAAGCAAAATTAAGAAAAGATGGTAAGGATATTATTGATTTTGGTATGGGAAATCCAGACATGCCCACTCCAAAACATATAAGAGACAAGTTAAAAGAGGTTATAGATAAACCTGGTGTGGGAAGATATTCTGTTAGTAAAGGAATTCCAGGCTTAAGAAAAGCTCAGGCAAAATATTATGAAAAAAGATTTGGTGTAAAATTAAATCCAAATAATGAAATAGTAGTTACACTTGGTTCCAAGGAAGGTCTAGCAAACCTAGCTCAAGCTATATCCTCTCCAGGTGATATAATAATTTCACCAAACCCCTCCTATCCAATTCACCCTTATGGATTTATTATAGCAGGTGCCTCTCTAAGACATCTTCAAACTATGACTAATGGAATATTTGATCCAGAAAGTTATTTAGAACGATTAGATAGATCAATTAGACATAGTTCACCCTCACCAATAGCTTTAATAGTTTCTTTTCCTTCAAATCCAACTGCTCAAATTGTTGATCTAGATTTTTATAAAGAGATTATAAAAATAGCTCTAAGATATAATGTTTATGTTTTATCTGATCTTGCTTATGCAGAAATATATTTTGGTAAAAATCCACCACCTTCAATCCTACAAGTTAATAAGGCAAAACAGATAGCTGTTGAATTTACATCTATGTCTAAAACTTATGCTATGGCAGGATGGAGAATAGGTTTCGCCGTAGGTAATAAAAAACTTATAGAGGCTCTAACTAAAATAAAATCTTATTTAGATTACGGTGCATTTACTCCTGTTCAAGTCGCTGCAGCTACAGCTTTAAATGGCTCTCAGTCATGTGTTTCTCAAATTAGATCTACCTATAAAAGTAGAAGGGATGTTTTAGTTGAGTCAATGTCACGATCAGGTTGGGACATACCTAGCCCTGAAGCAAGTATGTTTGCATGGGCGCCAATCCCCAAAAAGTACCAAAATAAAGGATCTTTAAAATTTGCAAAAGATTTGATGATAAAAGCTGATGTAGCTGTTTCTCCTGGCATAGCTTTTGGCGAATATGGTGAAGGTTTTGTTCGTATAGGACTGGTTGAAAACGAGCAAAGAATTCGTCAAGCAGCTAAAAATGTACGTAATCTAAAGCTTTAGTATTATTTTTACTCATATTTCAAATCAAATAAAATATTGCTTAAATTCTTGATAATTATATAAAACCAAACTTAAGATGATTAATACAAAAAAAATAGGCTCTGTTCTCAAAAATATCAATAATATTGATGAATTGAGTATTTCAGATGTAATTGATTGTAATCAAGGTCAATTAATTGCTGTTAAAGTAATTTCAGTCAATCCTAATTATAATAAATTGGAGTTAGTCTCTGGAAGAATTACTGAATTAACTGAAGGAGATGTTATTGTTGGTGCATTGGGTAATAGAATTGCTTCTTCAGGAATGACAGGTTCTGTTCCAACTGAATTAAATAAACACGATAAAATTCACATTTTAAATTTAGGAGGAGTAATTGGTAATTGTAGAGATTTTAATATTCTTTTGGGACCAGCTACAGAATGTGAAGTCCTTGGATCAGTTGTAGATAATAGTAACAAACAATTGAATCTAGTAGATTATTCAAAAATTAAAGAAATGAAAATTAAAAATAAAGTACCATCTATTGCAGTAATCGGAACAGGTATTGACTCTGGTAAAACTACTGTCACATCCTTTATTATCAAAACTCTTAGTAATTATTTTAAGAAAATTAATGCATGTAAACTAGCAGGCACCGCTTCACAAAAAGATTTATATTCTTATGAGGATAATGGTGCTTATAAAACATCAGATTTTGTAGATTACGGTCTGCCTAGTACCTGTATGAATGATAAAAAAACCATACAAAGTTGTTCAGCATCAATTATCAGCAATATGTCTGAGGACGCTGAGATAATTCTAATGGAATTAGGTGATGGTTATCATGGCGATTATGGAACTAGAGAAATAATTCAAAATACTGATATTACAGAGTCAATTGAGGTTATTGTAATTTGCGCTTATGACGTATCAGGAGCAGTAAATATTATAGAAAATTTAAAATCAAATAATTTAGATAACAAATTACTGATAATAAGTGGGCCTGTAACTAATAATGTATCTGCTTATAAGCAATCAATTGATAAGTTTTCTATACCTAATTCAGACTTTTTAAATATTTATAATTCAACTAACCATGTCAATGTTTTTGCTAAGATAATTAATAGGATTAATAATGATTAAAGTAGGCATAATTGGAGCAAATGGTTATTTAGGTGTTGAGTTAATACGAATTCTTTCTGTACATCCTGAAGTAAAATTATCAAAAATCTTTCAAAGAGAAATGGAAATAGATGAGGAATTTCCACATTTACAGTCATATAATTTGAAAGATTTACAGACATCTAATCTTGATGATTTTAAAAATCTCGATTGTGTTTTTTTATCATTACCTCATGGTTCAGCCCATGAATATGTCAATGAATTATTATCAAAAGTTAAAATCATAGACCTAAGTTCTGATTTTAGAATTTCTAATCAAGAAGATTATAACAAATATTACAAATCAAATTTTGATGCTGACATTCAAAGCAAGTTTCAATACGGATTTATTGAAAATTCAATCGATGACATAAAAAAATCTTCCAACATATCCAATCCTGGTTGCTTTGCGCTTACAGCTCAATTATCTTTATTACCATTTCAATCTATAATTAAAAAAGTATCTATTACTGCTATTACTGGATCAAGTGGTGGTGGTAAAAATCCTTCTATGAAAAATCATCATTCTACAAGATCTAAAGATATTTTTTCATACAACATAAATTCACATCGACATTTAGCAGAAATTTATCAATCTTTTCCGAATTTAAAGGAGACTCTATCATTTGTGCCTTTGTCGGGACCTTTCTCTCGAGGTATATATCTAACAAGTCACATTGAAACATATGAAGATTCAACTTATGAGTCCTTAAATTCCATTTTAATTCATTGTTTTAAATCATCTCCTTTCATTAGAGTACAAGATAATACTAAGCTTTCTAACGTAGTAGGATCAAATTATTGTGATATTTCAATGTCTTACAAAGATGAGAGACACTTTGTAATAGAGGCTTGTTTAGATAACTTAGTAAAGGGTGCCTCAGGTAATGCAATTGAGTGTATGAATATAATCTTTGATCTTGATCAAACTTTGGGATTGAAACAAATGATACCGTTATATCTATAATGAAAAATCAAAGTTTTTACCAATCGATATTACAAAATTCCATTCTTGTCATAAAAGTTAGTGGCAAAATTTGTGATAATGAAGGTAGTATAGATAATGTTATAAGCGACATAAAAGAATTATTGAATTCTATTTCGAAGTTAAAAGTTGTTTTAGTTTTTGGATTTGGACGACAGCTAGATAACTATATGATCAATGTACACGGTATTGAGCCAAAAAAAATAAATGGTAGGAGAGTGACATCTCCCACAGACATAGAGGCAGCCAAAAAAATATCTGGTCAAATTTTAATAGATATTTTTAGCTTGAGTTCACGATATAATATTAGAAATTTTCCAATTCCTATTTCAAAGAAGGACTTTATAGCAGCAAAAAGAAGAGATGTAGTCGATAACATTGATTATGGTCAAGTAGGGGACGTTGTTTCAGTTGATGCCTTACAAATTAAAAACTTATTTAAAGAGCATGATATGATAATCATGCCAAGTTTAGTTTTAGATAAAAATACCTCTGAAGTATTAAATGTTAATGCTGACACAATTGCTACTGAATTAGCAATAAATCTCTCAGCAAGTAAGCTAATTTTTATCTCCGATGTACCTTTTATTAAAGATACACAAGGCGAAAGAATTTCTGCAGTTGATGAAAATGTGGCAAGAAAACTATTTGATGAGAAAATCATTTCTAATGGAATGATTGTAAAAGTCGAAAATTCATTAAAAGCTTTAAATCAAGGTGTTCAAAAAATTCATATTATAAGTGGTGAAATAAAAAATGCTCTTATAAATGAGTTAGAGACAGAAGAGGGTATTGGTACTGTATTTCAAAAACAATCTTTAGATTACTAAAATTTCAAAGATTGAGTAATTATTTTTATAGCCTTTCTTATTTCTTCACTTGAAACAATTAAAGGTGGTGTAAGACGGATTATGTTTCCTTGTATTAGAGTTGAAATAAGGCCGTTTTCTGACATTTTTTCATAAGTTTTTAATGCGATTTGATTATTTTTAAATTCTACACCAGCCATAAGACCCAAACATCTTGTATCAACTATTTTATCTTTATGTAGGTGGTGCATTTTCTTAATTAGACTAGATAGTAAATTACCATTAATCAGTACTTTATTTAAAAATCTTTTAGTATTTATAGTTTTAAATACATTATATGAAACTCTTGTTTGAAGCATACCACCTCCAAATGTTGAGCCATGAAAACCAGTAGAAATAATTTTGGATATATATTTTTTTACTATTGTAGCACCTATGGGAATGCCTGAACCAAGGCCTTTTGCAGAGGTTATAATATCTGGATTGACACTGTAATGTTTGTAAGCAAATATTTTTCCAGTACGACCTATGCCACCTTGTATTTCATCCCCAATAAGTAAAATTTTCTTATTTTTACATATCTCTTTTATAACTTTTGCAAAATTCTTACTGCAAATATTTATACCTCCGTCTCCCTGAACAAATTCAATTATGATTGCTACCGTTTTTTTATTTACTAATTTTTTGAGATGATAGACATCATTAAACTTGCAAAATTTTACTTTCCCAGGAACAGGACCAATATTCGATTTATATTTTTTATTACTACCGACGGATAAAGCCCCAATTGTTCTCCCATGAAAAGAGGAGGTCATTGCTATAATCTCATCTTTACCATTTTTACTACCGTAATTTCTCGCAATTTTTAGAGCAGCCTCAATACTCTCGGCACCAGAGTTAGAAAAGAATACATCCCCTTTATTGGAATTATCAGATAGTAACTTAGATAATTTAGTTTTAAATTCATGTATTTGTGATCCTGACAGATGAGTAATTCCTGTTTTAAGTTGAGCTTTAAGGCTATCTTTAATTACTGGATGGTTATATCCAAGAGAATTTAC
This sequence comes from uncultured Alphaproteobacteria bacterium, assembly GCA_902632575.1. The sequence continues at coordinate 24,877 of CACPCY010000007.1, forward strand.
AGCAACCCCTGCTGAGAAATCTAATAATTTTCTTTTATCAGAGGTGTATAAATAACATCCATTACCCTTTACCACTCTAAAATTACTAAATTTGTATGTTTTTAATAAATTATTCATGTTTTTTTTATGTATATTTTTAATAAAAAAAGAAAATTTTGATAGTCAAAATCTCCATTGGCTTATTTTATTCATAAGAAAATCTCTAAAAGCTATAAGTTTTAAACTCCCTTTTAGATTTTCATGATAAACCATATGAACATCGTAACTTGGTCCTTCTATATCTGGTAATACTTTAACAAGATGGGCTTTATGTTGAGCCATATAGTCAGGTAATGCAGCTAATCCTGCACCAGTTTCAACAGCTACTAATAAACCATATAGATTATTGATTGTAATATGAGGTCTTCTATTTTTTTGGTTTTTTTTAACACCAGTTTTCAATATCCAATTGGTGTCAGAAAGTGGGGATGGTTTTCCTATTCCATATGTAATTAATCTATGGCTATTAAGCTCTGATCTTCTCAAAGGCATACCCATTTCATTTATGTAATTCGCTGATCCATAAATATGGTATTTGATTGTTGCTATGTGCTTTGAAACTAAATCTAAATGTCTTGGTTTTCTCATCCATAAACCAATATCATAATCTTGGCGAAGCATATCTTGCTCATCCTCAGAATAGTTTAGTTTAAGATTAATTTCAGGGTATTCATGAATAAATTCATTGATTCTTGGGCTAAGCCACATCGATCCAAAAGCAACTGTAGTATTAATGGAGAGGTTACCAGTGGGAACTGACTTATATTCAACTATTTTTTTTTCTATAGAATTTAAATCAGCAAAAATTTTTTCAGTTTCTTCAAAGAGATAAGAACCTTGCTCTGTGAGAGTTATACCTTTTGTATGTCTTTTAAATAGTTTGGTTTTTAAACTATGCTCCAGAGATTGAATTTGTCTAGTAATAGCAGATTGACTAAGATGAATTGTATCCATAGCTCTAGAGATACTACCTGCTGTAGCTACGTGATAAAATGTTTTAAGTCTATCCCAATCCATTAATAATTGTATTTAGATCCCCGTTTAGTATCAGAATATCTATTAAATAATATTTTTTTGAAGATTTCAAATCTAATAAAATGTTATGAGCATCATTTAATTCATTCTTACTTTCAATTAGTTGAGTAATATCTATTTTTTGTGCTTTATATAAAATTTCATTACCTTGTAATTTTAATTCTAAGCTATCAATTATTTTTTCTTGGTTATTTATTTTATTTAAATAAAAATCATAATTATTCCAAGACTCTAAGTAAGTATTAAGTAAGTCTCTCTTTAAGTCTTTATGCTCTAATAATTTTTTTTGATAATTATATTCCTCAATATCAAATTTATATTCATCTTTAAATCCATCATAAATAGGAACGCTTAAAGATAGTGACAAGGATGAGGATCTTCTATGATCAATTGCTGCAGAATAATTATCGCTCTCACTTAGGGAATAGGTTAGGTCAACAGAAGGTCTCAAACCTTTTTTGCTCATCTCTAATTCATTTAAATATGTATTTTCAATAAAAGAGAGATATTGGCCATAAGAGGAATTCATTAATTCTGAAAATAATTTCTTACTAATTTGTGCGTTAGATACGTCTATCACATAATCAAAATTTACATCTTCATCATAAATATCTAGATCAAGTAACTTACTAACTTGAAGCATTAAATTATCTATTTTTCTATCATAATCTAAAGACACAGTTTGTGCTTCTAATAGTTCATTTTCTAAATCTAATACCTCTGTTTTTGTAACTCTGTTTGCCTTAAATAATACTTCAGCCTCTAAGACTTTTTTTTTATAAAATTCTAAATTCAGTTGTTGATTTTTCTTTTTAAAAATCAATGTCTGTAAATTACTATAACCGTTTAGAAGTTCTTTGATTAATAATTCTTTTTGATATTCTCTAAGATAGTCAAAAGCTTGATTTCTAGTTTGCGTAGTAATTAAATTTAACTGACTAAACCCACCGTTATAGAGGTTAACCGTAGCACTTAATGTATGAGTATCTGCGTTTACTGTAGAAGTAGAGTCAGTGCTAGTTGTACTGTTTGAAAAAGAAAATGTATAATCTATTTCTGGTATATATATAGTATCGGCTAATTCTAAATTTTTATCGTCAATCAAATTGTCATACTTAAATTTAGAGTTTGTTTCATTTTTTTCGACAAGAATTTTTACTAAATCAGTTATTTCATAGGATAAAATACCCTTTGAAAAAAATAAAAAGAATGTGCTTAAAAAAATTATTTTGATTTTTGCCATTCTCTCTCCAAATTATTCAAATTCCATTTCAATTTTTTTTTGTTCATTGTAATTTCCATTTTTTTAAATCTTTTCTCAAATTTCCTATTAGAGTTCCTAATAATTGTTTCAGTATCAAGTCCTAATTTTCTTGATAAATTAATACAAGAAAATAATAAATCTCCTAATTCCTCTTTAATTTTTCTCTTATTATTTGTTTTCATTTCATTTGAAAGCTCATTTAATTCCTCTTTTACCTTCTTCAAGGTTCCATTTGCATTTTTCCAATCAAATCCTTCTTTTGCAGCTCTTTTTTGAAGTTTAAGTGAACGAGTAACAGCAGGCAGGTTTACACTTACACCATCTAAAACAGACTTAGCACCTTTCTTTTTTCTTTCAAATTTTTTTTGAGTTTCCCAAAAATCATTTACATCTTGAACAGTTTTGATTGACTCATTGCGCATAAAAATATGAGGATGACGAGATTTCATTTTTTTTACACTTGTATCAATGACATCTTCGATTGAGAATTTCTTTTTTTCAGCAGCAATAACTGAATGATAAATAACTTGAAGTAACAAATCGCCAAGTTCTCCTTCCAGCTCTTTATTATTATTTGACTCAATTGCTT
>CACPCY010000008.1 GCA_902632575.1 uncultured Alphaproteobacteria bacterium
AACACATTCTGTTATAGCCAATATAAAAAAAGAATTAAAATCTAGATCTTTAAATACTAATCTTGGCGATGAAGGGGGTTTTGCTCCTAATTTAAAATCTCATTTAGATGTTTTAGATTTAATATGTAATTCAATTTCAAAAGCAGGCTTTAAATTAAATGATCACTTTAAAATTTCATTAGATGCAGCTTCAAGTGAGTTTTACTCTGATGGAAAATATAATTTCGAAGGTAACTCATATTCAACTGAAGAAATGATAAGTGTTTACGAAAATATCTGTAAAAACTATCCTATTTTTTCAATTGAAGATGCACTTAATGAAGAAGATTATGAAGGTTGGGTAAAGATTACAAATAAACTTGGTTCAAAAATACGATTAGTTGGTGATGATCTTTTTGTTACAAATATACAAAAATTGCAAACTGGTATAGATGAAAAACAAGCTAACAGTATTTTAATTAAATTGAATCAAATAGGCACAGTTACAGAAACTTTAGAAGCTATCAAGTTAGCGACAGAAAATAGTTTTGCATCTATTATGTCTCATAGGTCGGGTGAAACTGAAGACTCTTTTATCTCAGATTTAGCTGTTGCCTCACGCTGTCCTCTAATAAAAACTGGTTCATTAGCTAGATCTGATAGAGTTGCAAAATATAATCAGTTACTTAGAATATCAGAAAATGACAAGATTAAAGGGTATGCTGGTGAATTAAGTGAAGTTTTTAAAAGCTAGTAGTTTAATAAATTTCTTTTTTATATTTGTATTGATTTACCTTATATATCACACAGTTTATGGAAAGTTTAATATTGGAAATTACTTAATTTATCAATTTGAGGAAAAAATGTACAAAAAATTGCAATCCAATCTCGATCAAAAAATGTTAGATATTAATATTGATTTACACTCTTTCTACTCTAACAATGAGGATTATATTGATGAAATTACTAAACAGAATAACCCAAATATTCAAGATGGAGAGACTATTTTAAAGTTAGATTAAGATGAATAAAAAAAACAAAAATAATTTTACAAATGACCAGTTACTGAAGTTTTACGAAAAAATGTTTTTAATCAGAAAATTTGAAGAAAAAGCTGCTCAATTATATGGAGCTGGAAAAATTGGAGGTTTCTGTCATTTATATATTGGCCAAGAGGCTGTTGTCATAGGTATTCTCTCCTCTATTAACTCAGAGGATACAGTTATCACTGCTTATAGAGATCATGGACATATACTAGCTCGTGGAGTAGATCCTAAACTAGTAATGTCTGAATTAACTGGAAGGAAAGATGGAATTTCAAAAGGTAAGGGGGGATCAATGCACATGTTCTCCAAAGCTAATAGATTTTATGGTGGACATGGTATCGTTGGAGCACAAGTGCCTTTAGGTGTTGGTATAGGTTTTGCACATAAATACAGAAACGAAAAAAAGATTTCAAGAGTCTACTTAGGTGATGGAGCTATGAGTAATGGCCAAGTTTTTGAGGCATTTAATTTAGCATCACTTTGGGAGTTACCAGTATTATTTATTATCGAAAACAATAAATATGGAATGGGTACATCTATTGGAAGGTCTGCAGCAGGAGGTGAGTTGTACGAACGAGCGACTGTATTCGGTATTAAAGGTGAAAAAGTTGACGGTATGAATTTTTTTAATGTAAGTGAGTCAGCTATAAGGGCAAGAGAATATATCGAAAAAAATTCTAAGCCCTACATTATTGAAATGGATACATATAGATTTAGAGGTCACTCAATGTCTGATCCTGGTCTATACAGGACGAAAGATGAAGTGAATAAGATGAAAGAGATAGATCCTGTGTTAATGATGAAAGAAACTTTATTAAATGATTATAAAATTCAAGAGGACGCGATTAAAGATATTGAAAGCGATATCAAGAAACAAATTAAAGATGTAGAAAAATTTTCACTTGAGTCGCCACTCCCAGATTTAAAAGAATTATACACCGAGGTATATTTATGAAAATACTTCTACCAGCTTTATCTCCAACAATGGAAACAGGTAACTTAGTAAAATGGTTAGTTAAAGAGGGAGATAGTGTTGTTTCAGGGGATATCTTAGCAGAAATTGAGACTGATAAAGCCACTATGGAACTAGAGTCACCCGATGATGGTAAAGTTGAGAAAATACTAGTCAAAGAGGGAACTGAAAATATAAGTGTAAATACTGAGATTGCTCTACTTAAAGTTGAAGGTGAGGAAATAGAGGAGATACCAGAACAACCTATTGAAAAATCTCCACAAGTCTCCTCTAACGGATCTGAACCTCTTACAACAGAAGTAAATATTTCAATGAATTCTCTTTTAAATCAAACAAAAGAAAATTCAGATTCAAAGAACTGGTCTGAAAAAGAAATAACTATGAGAGAGGCATTGAATCAAGCTATTGAAGAAGAAATGAAATTAGACAAAGATGTTTTTCTTTTAGGAGAAGAGGTAGCTGAATACGATGGTGCATATAAAGTAACCCAAGGGCTTCTTGATAAATTTGGATCAAAAAGGGTTTTAGACACTCCTATTTCTGAGCATGGTTTTGCAGGTTTAGCTATAGGGGCAGCAATGGCAGGACTCAAGCCTATATGTGAATTTATGACTTTTAATTTTTCTATGCAAGCAATTGATCAAATAGTTAATTCTGCTGCTAAATCTTTATATATGTCAGGTGGAGAAATAAATGTTCCCATAGTTTTTCGAGGCCCAAATGGTGCTGCGGCTAGAGTAGGAGCACAACATAGCCAATGTTTTATATCTTGGTTCTCTCATATTCCAGGCTTGATAGTAATTGCTCCTTCAAATGCAAGAGATGCAAAAGGTTTATTAAAATCATCTATTCGAAATCCCAATCCTGTTGTTTTTTTAGAACATGAATTACTTTATAAAGAAAAAACCAACGTTCCAGAAGAGAATGATTTTTTAATTCCTATAGGTAAAGGCAATCTTATTAAAGAAGGTAAAGATGTTACTATTATTGGTTTTTCAATGTCTGTTCAAAGAATATTAAACGCTCTTCCATCAATTGAAAAACTGGGGATTAGTCCTGATATTATAGATCTAAGATCAATTAAACCTTTAGATGAAGAATTAATATATAAATCCGTTAAGAAAACAAATAGAGTAGTAATTGTAGAGGATGGCTTTGGTAGTACAAGTTTTGGATCACACTTATCTTATTTAATCCAATCAAATTGTTTTGATTTTCTTGACTCAGAAATAATTAAAGTTAGTGGAAAAGATGTCCCAATGCCATATGCAGAAAATTTAGAAAAATTGGCATTACCCAACACTGATGAAATTGTATCTGCTGTTAAAAAAGTGTCATACATAAGTTAATGTTATATGAAGTTAATTTACCTTCTTTATCTCCCACAATGGAGGAGGGTAAAATTGTTAAGTGGATAAAAAAAGAAAAAGATCCAATATTAAGTGGTGAGGTTTTATTCGAAGTTGAAACAGATAAAGCCACAATGGAGTACGAGTCACCAGAAGATGGGTATATTGCTAAAATAATATCGAAGGAAGGTGAAACAGCAAATGTTAATCAATTGGTTGCAATAATTTCAGATGATTTGACTTTTACACAAGAGGATATAAATAATTTTCTAAAAAATAATAATTCAGATAATAAAATACAAACCTTAGAAATAAATTCCTCTGAAAATGATAAAGATTTGGTTTCAGATAAAATATTAATTACACCCTTAGCTAAAAAAATAGCTCAAAAGAAAAATATAGATATTTCAAAAATAAAATCGATTTCAAGAAGAATACATACCAATGATCTTGATATAAATGAAACTTTTGATAATGGGGCTATACGAGTATTCATATCTCCACTCGCAAAAAAAATATCAAATGAAAAATCTATAGATTTGTCAAAATTAAAAGGTACTGGTCCAGATAATAGAATTATTTTAAGAGATGTATCAGACTCAAATTATTTGTCTGAAAGCCCAAATATTAATAGATTAAGACAAGCTATTGCAAAAGCAACAACACTCTCAAAAAATAACATTCCACACTTTTATTTAAATACTAGAGTAAATATGGCTACTCTATTAAAATTTAGAAAAGATCAAAAATTAAAAGGTAATAAGTACTCTTTAAACGCAATATTAATGCAATGTATATCAAATGCATTCAAAGCATTTCCAGACTCAAATTGTACATATAAGGATAATGGTGAATTTATTATTAATAAAGATCATAATATTGGTATTGCCGTTGACTCTAAGTTTGGCTTAAAAATGCCTGTAATCAAAAAGATAAATAATTTTAGTCTAAATGAAATCAATTCTAATCTTAATGAAAAGATAAATTTGACAAGAGATAATAAACTTTCTCCCTCTGATCTGTCAGATGGTGTCATAAGTATATCTAATTTGGGTTCATTTAATATCCGAAGTTTTGATGCTATTATTTTACCTGGACAAACATACATATTAGCAGTAGGGCAGATTTTTGAGGATGTTTATGTGGACAAAGGTAAGATTGAAATAGGGAGTTTTATAAATTTGACATTATCATGTGATCATAGGGCTGTCGATGGAGTTTTAGCTTCACAATTTTTTTCTAGTATTGTACAAAATTTAGAAAATATTTCAGATGACAATTAAGTATGATTTAACAATAATTGGCGGTGGTCCAGGTGGTTATGTTGCTGCTATAAAAGCTGCACAACTTGGTATGAAGGTTGCTTTGTTTGAAGAGGACAAACTTGGAGGTGTATGTCTTAATTGGGGGTGTATTCCAACTAAATCATTACTACATTCAGCAGAATTTATGGAAGAGGCTAATCATTTTGGGCTTGATAAGAATGATCTTACTAAAATTGCTTTAGATAAAGTTGTTGAAATGTCAAGAACAGCTTCCGATAATTTATCAAAAGGCGTCAACTCACTCATGAAAAAAAATAAAATTGATATTTATAAACATCGAGCATATCCAAAAACAATAGATAATGAATTTTTTGTAAATACAACTTCAGATGAAATTTCTTCTAAGAATATGATTATTGCTACGGGATGCAAACCTAGAACAATTGGTGACATTAAATTTTCTAATTTAATTTGGAGTTCCAAAGAAGCAATGATTCCTAAATTTCTTCCAAAAAAATTATGTATTATTGGATCAGGAGCTATTGGAATAGAGTTTGCAAGTATTTATAATGCTTTAGGTTCAGATGTTACAGTGTTTGAGTCTCAAAATAAGATATTACCACAGTTTGATAACGATATTTCAAATGAAGCAAAAAAAATATTTGAAAAAAAGGGTATTAAATTTGAGTTAAATGCAAAAATTGAAAAAATAATAGAAGATAAAAAAAACGTAACCTTTAATAATATTGACCAAAACGTTGCATGTGATGCATTAATACTATCTGTAGGTGTTATACCTAATTTAGATAAAGATTTTATAAGTTCCCTTAACTTAAATCTATCTGATACCGGTTATATAAATACCAATCATAATTATGAGACAAATATTAAGGGTTTATATGCCATTGGGGATATTATTGGTGCACCATGGTTAGCTCATAAAGCAATGCACGACGCTATAAATTGTGTGACTCATATTTCAACAGGTAATGATACTCATAAACTAAAAGAAAATCATATTCCAGGTTGTATCTACAGTTTGCCACAAATAGCTACTGTTGGATTTACAGAGCAACAACTAAAAGACAACAAGACTCCATATAAAACAGGTAATTTTCCCTTCCTTGCAAATGGAAAATCTCAAACGATGTCTAATTCATTTGGTTTTGTTAAAACACTTTTTAATTCTGAGACTGGTGAAGTTTTAGGTGCTCATCTAATTGGTCCAGACGTAACAGAGATGATAGCCACATTTGGACTTGCAATTTCCTCAGAATCGACTGAAGATGAATTTATTAATACAGTATTTGCACATCCAACTTTATCTGAGTCTATACATGAAAGTGTATTAGCAGCTTTTGAAAAACCTCTACATTTTTAATTATGATTAGACATCCAGAAAAAATTAAAAAATTTAATCCTACGACATTAAAAAAACCTAATTGGCTAAAAGTAAAAGCACCAACCTCTAAAAAATACTATGAGACTCTCGATATTGTAAATACACATAATTTAGTAACAGTATGTCAAGAGGCTGCATGTCCTAATATTGGAGAATGTTGGGATAAAAAACATGCTACTTTCATGATACTAGGTGATACATGTACAAGAGCATGTGCATTTTGTAATGTAAAAACAGGTAAACCTTCTGGACCGCCAGACCCTATGGAACCATTAAATGTTGCAAAATCTGTTTTTAAATTAGGTTTAAAACACGTTGTTGTAACTAGTGTAGATAGAGATGATTTACCTGATGGTGGAGCACAGCATTTTATCGATACAATTAAGTATATTAGAGAGTTATCTAACTATACAACAATAGAAATATTAACACCTGATTTTCTTAGAAAGAATAGAAATTATATTGATATAGCAAAAGTAAGGCCAGATGTCTTTAATCACAATCTAGAAACAGTACCAAGGATTTATAAAAAAATTCGACCTGGCTCAAATTATTTAGAAAGTTTAAAACTATTAAAAGAAGTTAAAGAGTATGACAGGTCTATCTATACAAAATCTGGTATTATGGTTGGATTAGGTGAAGATTACTGTGAAATAATTGAAGTGTTGAAAGATATGAACTCTTGAAAATCAACATCATTATCAGCATGTTGTCCGCCATTTATTACATTCAACATTGGAACAGGAATAATTAAATTATCTAAACCCTGAGAGAGAAATATTGCACCAAAGTTTGCATAAGACCAAGCCTTATAATAAGCGAGACTAAGAGATAAAATAGCGTTTGCTCCATAATTTGATTTATTTTCTGTGCCATCTAAATCTATTAGGTGTTGATCAAATTCTCTGAAATCAGCAAAACTTTTATCTAAAATTTTTGGTTTTATGAGTTTGTTAACATTAGATACAGCTTTTAAGACACCTTTGCCACTCATTCTATTTGTGTCTAAATCTCTTAATTCTAATGCTTCAAATTTTCCTGTAGATGCACCTGATGGAACCATTCCACGAAATGGATATGGTATATTTTCAAATATCATTTCACATTCTACAGTTGGGTTACCCCTGCTATCAAAAATTTCTCTTGCTGTTATATTTTTAATTTTCATTTATTTTGCCGCCTTATTTATTTTGTTTATAGCATTTAAGAGTTCTGGCATTTTATGTAAATATACCATATTAGGACCGTCACTTAATGCCGTTTCTGGGTTAGGGTGAGTTTCAATGAAGAAACCTGCAATCCTTAAAGATGAAGCAGCTTTCGATAATGGTGTCACATACTCTCTAGCACCTCCACTTTTTTTACCCAATCCACCAGGTAGTTGCACACTGTGAGTTGAGTCAAAAATAATTGGGTATCCAAATGTTTTCATTAAATGAATACCTTTAAAGTCATTTATTAAATAATTATATCCAAATGAATTTCCCCTTTCAGTTATTAATATTTTTTTGTTATTTTCATTTTCAATTTTATTGATGATATTTGAAACTTCTTTATGTGATAAAAACTGTCCTTTTTTAACATTTACAATCTTTTTTGTTTGTGCAGCAGCTTTTATTAAATCTGTTTGCCTACATAAAAAAGCAGGAATTTGTATTACATCAAGAAATTCAGCCAACTTATCAACTTGAAAAGTCTCATGAACGTCGGAAGTGATAGATATTTTTAAATCTTTTTTGAGATTTTTTAATATATCTATTGATTTATCAAGCGAAATTTTATGACGTATTGTTTTATGAGAGCTTCTATTAGCTTTGTCAAAACTACATTTGAATACTAAATTAAACTTTTCTTTTTTTGTATATTTAATAAGAGATTGCGCAACTTTTCTGACTAATTTTTCATTTTCTAATAAGCATGGGCCAGATATTAAAGTTAGTCTATCAGTATCATTTTTAATAAGATTTTTAGATAATTGGACAGATCTAGGCATTTTTATTCATTAAACTATTTTTTATGAATGAGAAAAATATAGGGTGAGGCTTAAACGGTTTAGATTTCAACTCAGGATGAAATTGAACACCGAGGAACCATTTGTGATATTTATTTTCAATAATTTCTAATAATTTTTTATCTTTTGAAAATCCAGAAAAGACAAGACCTTTTTTTTCTATTGAAGATCTATATTTAGGATTCACTTCATACCTATGTCTATGTCTTTCATGAATTAATTTTTTTTTATAAATCTTTGAGGCTAAAGATTTATTTTTTATATAACAAGGATAAGAGCCCAATCTCATAGTAGCACCTAGGTCATTTTCTTTTGTTCTTGTAACCTTTTGATTTTTTTTACTCCATTCGGTCATTAACGATATGACATTATTAGTATGCTTGCCAAATTCAGAGCTACCTGAGTTTTTCATTTTCAAAACATTTTTAGTAAATTCAATAATTGATAATTGCATGCCCAAACATATTCCTAGGAATGGAATTTGATTTTCTCTAGCATACCTAATAGCTTCTATTTTTCCACTAATACCTCTATTACCAAAACCACCAGGTATAAGAATACCTGCGGCCTTAATTAATAACTCATCAACATTTTTTTTGTTTATTGTCTCAGAGTCAATCCATTTGATTTTAACATTTACTTTATTGTGAACACCTGCATGATAAATAGCTTCATAAAGAGATTTATAACTATCTTTTAAATGAACATATTTTCCAATTATAAATATATTTAGTTCCTCTTTTGCTCTTGACTCTAATACTTCAAAGTTTGTCCATTTTGAAAGATCTTTTTTCTTTGTAGATTTTATATTTAATTTTTTTATAACTAAGTCATCTAATTTGGATTTTGATAATAAAGAAGGTACTTGGTAAATGCTTCCAACATCATAGGACGGAATAACAGCATTAGTTGGTACGTTACAAAACAAACTAATTTTTTGAATTTCTTCATACTTTATTTTTTTATTACTTCTACAAACAATTATATCAGGCTGAATTCCAGCATTTAAAAGCTCTTTAACAGAGTGCTGAGTGGGCTTTGTTTTAATTTCACCAGATGTTTCTATATATGGAAGTAAAGTTAAATGTATGAGAAGTGTGTCTAGCTGTCTTTCATTTTTAAATTGTCTTATGGCTTCCAAGAAAGGAAGACTTTCAATATCACCAACAGTGCCCCCTATCTCACAAATAATAACATCATCCTTATTTGTTGATTTTTTTATCGAATTTTTAATTTCTTCTGTAACGTGAGGTATTACTTGTACTGTAGATCCTAAATATTCACCTTTTCTTTCCTTTGAAAGTATAGTTGAGTAAATTTTACCAGATGAAATAGAGTCATTTTTAGAACATTTTATATCTGTAAACCTCTCATAATGGCCTAAGTCTAAATCAGTCTCATAGCCGTCATCAGTGACATAAACTTCACCGTGTTGGTATGGGCTCATTGTTCCAGGATCAACGTTTAAATACGGATCTAATTTTCTAATTTTTAGTTTAATGCCTCTAGATCTAAGAAGAGAGGCTAATGATGCAGTGACTATTCCCTTACCTAGCGATGAAACAACACCTCCGGTAACGAAAATTAATTTCACTGATTAGGCACTTCTGGAATCATTTCCTCTATTGAATCGTCTAAAATAATTTCTTCTTGAATAGTTTCTAAATCAGTTGAAGATGAATACTGTTTTGTAATAATTGCGCCCATAAACAAACACCAAAATAGAAAACCAAAACCTAAAACATAAGTAATTTTAGTCATTCCTGAAAAAGAGGATTTATTTGCTGTCATTCCACCTGTAAGAGATGTTTGAGTGCCTAGACCAAGACTTCCACCTTCAGTTTTTTGAAAAAGTATAATTAAAATGAGCACCACTCCAATAATTGCACTAATAATTAAAAAAAGGTTTATCATAATGTTATTTAAAGTATTTAATAAATGAAGGTTTTGTTGAAGCAGATCCTACCAAAACCCCATCTAATTTTTGTAAACTTAAAATTTCTTTTATATTTGATAAATTTACGGAACCACCATATAAAATTTTTATTTTTTTAAAAGAATAATTTTTTAATATTTTGGTCAAAAATTGCAAAATATCATTAATTTCTGACATTTTTGGTGTTAATCCAGTACCAATTGACCATAAAGGCTCATAAGCTAATATAACTTCGTTATAAATATTCGATTTTTTGAATATTTTATTTATTTGTTTTTTTAAATAATTTTTAGTTTTTTTTGATTTATAAATATCTACAGGCTCTCCAATACAAACAATGGGTGTAATTTTATTATGCAGACAAAGATCAGTTTTTTTTTGTATAATCAAATCTGTTTCACCAAAATTAGACCTAACTTCTGAGTGACCAAGAATACAAAATTTTATCTTATTGCTAACTAAATCTTGAATATCTATAGATCCTGTAGAAGCACCTTTTCCATGTAAATCTACATTTTGTGCTGCATAGATATTTTTTGGATATCTAGATTTGAGAGTTAGGTTATAAAAGTTATTAGGACTAGAAATAAGTTTGTATTTCTTAGTACTTGGTAGTTTAGACACTACTTTTGATAAGTTCATACTTTCAGATATATTTAAATATGATTTCCAATTAAATATTATATATTTCATTAGGTTAACTGATATCAAAATACTTATAAAAATGAAAACTAAAAAACTAATAGTTATAGTATTTAGTGCTGCACTAGGCATAAGTTTCTTATTTATTGGATTTGGGTCCTATGTAGGTAAAAATTATGTTTTAAAAGTAGGAAACCAAAAAATATCAACAACTGAGTTTTCTAGAGCATACGAAAACTATAAATCAGAAAATGGCCTTTCAAATTTAACAGAACAAGAGGAGTTATTTTCAAAAGTTCAATTTACTAATCAATATGTTAATGAACTAGTTTTTCTTAATTATTTAGATGAAAAAATTAGTATTAGTGAAAATTCAAAAAAAGTAGTTTTAAAAAAATCCTTAAATAATGACGAAATGTTTAGAAATCTAGATGAAGCATCGCTTCAAAATTACTTAAAGGAAATTGAGGGTAATATTTATATTGATTTATTCAATGATAGCCTTGATGCGCAGACGTTAGTTAGTCACGAAATTAATCCAGATCTACTGGTAGAAAAAGAATTAAATATATTTGAAATTAAGAATGACGATAATCTTCTCAATTATCAATTAGAGGATGATTTTTACTCCAATAACGAATTATATGAAATTTCAATAAATGAAATAAGTCTCAAAAATTATATTCAAGAAGAACTACTAACTGATGACATTATAAATGAATATTATGAGGCAAATATAAATAATTATATTGAGCCCAAAAATTATAGCTATGAACAAATTATTTTAGATAGTATTTCAAATAAAAATTTTAATGAGCTGAAACAGAGTGATGACTCTCAATTTAAATTATTCGAAAAAGTTGATGAAAAATTAATATTACCTCAAATTCTTGAAATATTAGAAAAACTTAGCATAGGAGATGAAGGTAATAATATTAAAATTGGAGAAAAATACTTTTTTGTAAAACTTTTATCTTTTGAAGAAGAGTATCAAAAGAAGTTAGAGGATGTTTATGAGGATGTAGTAGCGACTTTAACTAAATTAGAAATAGAAAATTTTACAATAACAGATGATGTTAAAAATTTAGATAGCTATATTACAAATCAAATCTTCTTTAGTAATTCATTTAATTTTTTAGAAAATATTCCTGATCAATACAGTTTTATTAACTTTAATCAATCATCTGGAGAAATAAAAAAAGATAATTTCTTATTTCAATTTAATGTTCAAAATATATTTAAAGAAGATCTACCATTAGATTTCAAAGAAAAATTTCTAAATTCTTTTAGTAATTATAAAAAAAATATAGAAATTTCGCATAATGATGAATTATTAAAAAAAGTAGGAACAGTAAAGGTCAACTATTTTACTGACTCTCTAACTATTAAAAATAATTTTATTGAGCCAGAGATTTTAGAAAAAATAATTATTATTAAAAAAAATCAAAAATTAAAAGTAGTGTTACCAAATGAAGTTATTTATTTAGATATAAATTCAATTGGTTCTATTGACTCTTTAAATATAAAACAAAATATAGTGAATTTAATATATTCAAAAATTATTAAAGAAATAAAAGATACTCTAGATATAGAAGTTGATAACAAACAACTTTTACAACTTTAATATGTATGTTCATGGTAAAAAAGTTTTTCTAGATACTGAAAATACCATTACAATTTATAATAAACTTGCAAATAAATTTAAAGATGTCTCCATTTTAGAGTCAGTCATTGGGGGTGATAATAAAGGAAGATACTCTATTATTCTTTTTAATATATTACAAAATATTGAAATTTTTCATAACTATGTGCTTATAAATAATCAAAAGAAAAAAATTAAATCACCAGACTCTTTTATAAAGGACATTTATAAAAATTTAAAAATTAAAACTATATATGATCAGAATATACCTCTACCCATATTTATTGGTAATGTATCATTTGATTTGTGTAAGTTTACCCTTCCAAAATTAAGTTATAAGCCTGATAAGAATGAAATTGGAATACCACTAGCGCATTTTGTAAAACCAAGAAATCTTATAATAATAGATAATGTTCTTAATGAGACACATTTAATTGAAGTTTCAAATATCAAGAAAAATCCAGTAAAATCACTTAAAAAATTAGAAAAAATACTTAAAGAACCTTTTTCCAAAAATAAAAAATTAAATTTCAGTAAACCTAAAAAATTTAAAAACCATATTAAGAAAGAGGAATTCATTAAAAGAGTTAAGGAAATAAAAAGAGATATTAAAGTTGGTGAAATATTTCAAGCTGTTCTTTCTCAAAGATTTTCTAATGACTATTTAATTGATCCATTTAATTTTTATAGAGCATTAAGATCAATTAATCCCTCACCTTATCTTGTTTTTTTAAACCTAAAAAATTATCAAATTATCTGCTCTAGTCCTGAGACTATGATTAAAGTAAAAAATAAAGAAATTACTCTTAGACCTATTGCCGGAACTAGAAGAAGGGGTAAAAATGAGATTGAAGATAATAATTTAAAAAATGAATTACTTAGGGATAAAAAAGAACTAGCTGAACATTTAATGCTAGTTGATTTAGGTAGAAATGATGTTGGTCAAATTTCAAAAAATAATACTGTAAAAGTAACTGAACAAAATATAATAGAGTATTATTCTCATGTAATGCATATAGTCAGTAATGTTACTGGAGAATTAAAAAATAATTTAACACCTATAGATGTTCTTTTTGCTGGCTTGCCAGCAGGGACTGTTTCTGGAGCACCTAAAATTAGAGCTCTAGAAATATTAGAAAAACATGAGGATATTAATAGGGAATTTTATTCAGGCTCGGTTTTTTATTTAGATGCAAATGGAGATATGGATAGTTGTATTAATCTTAGAACTGCAATGATTAAAAATAAAAAAATATATGCACAAAGTGGAGCAGGTATTGTTTTTGATAGTATACCTGAGAATGAACATATTGAGTGTGTCAATAAGGCTAGTGCTTTATTTGAAGCTTACAATTTAGCTCATAACATATAATGATCACTCTTATAGATAATTATGATAGCTTCACATATAATTTGTATCATTGTTTAAGTAAAAGAGATCAAGTTTTAGTTATCAAAAATGACATGATTTTAAAAAATATTGATAAAATTATTAATAGCAAAGGAGTTGTTATATCACCTGGACCAAGTAATCCATTTAATGCAGGAGAATGTCTTGATTTAGTTCATCAAATATACTCATTTATACCAATATTAGGTGTTTGTTTAGGTCATCAAATTTTAGGAGTTTATTTTGGAGCTGAAATAGACACATTAAGTACACCAATGCATGGAAAAGTATCAAATTTAAAAAAAATAAATGAATGTAAGATATATAAAAATATTGATAAAAAGTTTCGTGCAACTAGATATCACTCTTTATACCTAAATAAAAATAATTTTCCTCAAAATTTAAAAATAACAAGCATTTCAGAGGATGATAAAATTATAATGAGTTTTAAACATGAATTATTTTCTATTTATGGTGTGCAATATCATCCTGAGAGTATTGAAACTCTTATGGGTTCAAAGATTTTAGAAAATTTTATGGATTGTATATGAAATTTAAATTAGATGACTCAATAACTAATAGAAATGTTGAATATGCTATTAAGTATTTATTTGACTCAGATAATATTTCTCATCAAGCGATTATTATTTATCAATTAAATAAATTAATAAATAATAGCGATATACTTTTATCTTTAAGAAAATTTATATTTAAAAATTCTAATAAAATAAAACAATATTCTAATTCTTTGGATACATGCGGGACTGGAGGTGATGGGTTAAAGACATTAAATATATCAACAACAGTTGCTATATTGTTATCATCTGTTGAAATTCCAATTGCAAAACATGGTAATCGTGCTGCTAGCTCATTAAGTGGCTCTTCTGATATTATTTCTGAATTGAATATATCTAGTGAAAAGGACTCGAAGAAAATAATAAATAAAATAACAAATGATAAATTTGTCTATTTAAATGCACCTTTTTTTTATCCAAATCTAAGTAAAGTTGGAGAAGTAAGAAAAAAATTAGGTATAAAAACGATATTTAATTATATGGGCCCTACATTAAATCCATTAGGCGCAAAATATCAAATATTAGGTACAGTGAATAAAAACTCAGCAGAAATAATGTTAAAAATACTATCTAAAATTGATAATAAAAATTCGACAGTTTTTTTCTCAGATGATGGATTAGACGAAATAAGTATATTTGCTCCAACAAATTTTTATTTTAAAAGAGGAAAATATATTACTAAAAAGAAGATATCTCATACAAAATATAAAAAATACCTTTCATCTAAATTAAATTTTAAGGATATTAAGGGAGATACTCCCTCTTATAACGCAAACAGGCTGATTGAACTATTTCAAGGAAAAAAAGATAGTTACAGAGATATAACAATTATTAATTCTATTTATGCTATGCAAACAATAAAACCTACCTATAAATTTGATGAATGCTTTGATATATTATGTAATTCTCTTGATACGTCTAAAGCCCTAAATCATTTGAACAATATTAAAAAGTAATGAATATTTTAGATAAAATAGTTCTAGAAAAAATTAATCATACAAAATATTTAAGTCAAAAAATAAATAAAAAAAAGAATTTTAAATATAGAAAGTCAAAATACTTTCTTAGTACAATAGAAAGCAATATACATATTAATAAAAATGCTCTTATAGCTGAATTTAAAAGATATAGCCCTTCGGTAAAAAATTTTAATAAAATAAAGTATATTCAGGATATTATCGAACAATATCATAGATCAAAATGTTGTTGTATATCCATCTTAACTGACAAAAATTTTGGTGGAAGTTTAAATGATATAACAATTGCAAAAAAAATTACTGATAAGCCAATTATTAGAAAAGATTTTATAATAAATGAAACACAAGTATTTGAAACTAAAGAGTTTGGTGCAGACGCAGTATTATTAATCGCAAAAATTTTATCTAAATCAAATATAAAAAAATTACATAATTTGGCAATTGATATTGGTCTAGATGTATTAATAGAGATTGAAAATATTACTGAAGCAAGGAAAATTGAGGGTATAGATGCAAAATTGATTGGTATCAATAATAGAAATCTGAAAGAACAAAAGATTGACATAAATAAATCAATAAAACTATCTAAAATATATAAAAATAAAATAATTATTAGCGAAAGTGGAGTTACAGTTTCAAATATAAAAAAAATAAAAAAAGAAAGTGGAATATCTTCTTTCTTAATAGGTGGTAGTATTTTAAAAAATGATAATAAAATTAAATATATTAATAGATTGTATGAGGCTTAATGAGTTTATCACACTTCAATAAAAAAAATAAAAATATTGAAATGGTTGATATATCAAAAAAAAATAAAACAAAAAGATTTGCTGAGGCAAGATCTTTAATTGAAATTGATAAAAAACTCTATTCAGTAATCAAAGGTGATAAAGAACTAAAAAATAATTTATTTAATACAGCCAAAATTGCAGGTATATATGCTGCCAAAAATACCTCACACCAGATACCTTTAACACACAATATACCAATAGATTATGTTTCTTTGTCCCTTAATTTAAGAGATGAGGAATATATAGAAATTAAAAGTGTTGTGAAGTCAAACTACTCAACAGGATTAGAGATAGAAGCCTTAAATTCTGTTTCGTGTGCCTCTATTACAACTTTTGATATGCTTAAGTCTTTTAAAAAAAAGATAACTATTAAGAAAATTGAAATAATAAAAAAAAGAGGAGGTAAAAACAATATTGGATGATATTTTTAAGACAATTAAATTAATTTCAAGTTATCTTCCAAAAAATAAATTTTCATCAATTTTAAGTCAAAATCTAAATAATAATCATTTAATCAAATCTAATATATTTATTAAGAAAAATATACCTCCCCAAAATCAATCATCAATGGATGGTATAGCAATTACAAATGTTGGAAAGAAATTTAAAATTATTGGAAAATCGAAATTAAATATTTTTAATAAAATAAAGGTAAATTTAAATGAGTGTTTAATTGTAAAAACTGGGTCACTAATTCCTGATAATATAAAATATATAGTTCCCCAGGAGCAAATTTTTATAAATAAAGGAAATGCTTATGTAATTAATTTTAATAAAAATAATAAATTCATAAGAAAAAAGGGACATATCTTCAAAAAAGGTAGTAAAATAGACTTTCAAAATAAATATCTATCTTTTTATGAATTAAGCAGTATAAAAAGCCTCAAAGATATAAAAGTCAAAATACTACAACCATTAAAGTTTAAAATTATTTCGACAGGTAGCGAATTTACCAAAAGTCATTTTATTCTTCCTACAAATGGTTATTATTTAAATAATTTTATAAAAAAGAATAATCATATTGTTGAAAAGAATATTCATATAAAAGATGATCAAAAATTATTACTAAAAGAAATAAATAATTCAAAATCAGATATTACAGTTGTTATTGGGGGCACAGGTAAAAGTAAAGATGACATCAATTTTGAAAATTTTAATTTAATTATTGATGGTCTTGATTTAAAACCAGGTAGACCTTTTAAATTATTTATAAAGAAAAATAAAATTTATATGTTTTTTCCTGGAAATCCATGCTCTTCCTTTGTATTGACCAATATAATTATTAAATCATTAATCGAGATTTATAATAATAGAAAATCGCAGATTAAATATGATTTAATTGATATCAATAAAGTAAAATTTAATTTTAAAATTTTAAAAAGAAAATCTTTTTTATTTGGCTTAAGAGATCAGAAAAGTATCAAAGTATTTAATAATCAAGAAAGTTCTAATTTAAAAAATATATTATATGCAAACTGTCTGATTTATTATGATAGAACTAATAAACTAAGGTTATATCAAATAAATGACTAAAAACGCCAAAAAGCTTTTAGATTTTTTGAGAAAATATATTGAGAAAAATAAAATATCTCCTAATTATGAGGAAATGAAAGAACACATGGGTTTAAAATCTAAATCATCCATATTTCAATATTTAGAATATTTAGAAGAACAAGGTCACATAAAAAAAGACAAATTAAAATCTAGGTCTATTGAATTAAATAATTTAATTCCTTTTTATAATGAGATATCTGCGGGTAAACCTATAGATAGTTTCTGTCAACAAATAGAATATATTGATGTAAACAGTTTCATAAAATCAAATAAAAGGAACTGTGTCGCTTGTAAAGTAAGTGGTAATTCAATGGAGTCTTATGGTATTTTTGAAGATGATATAATTATATTAGAAAAAGTTACAAATTATAATTCAAATGACATTCATGCTATTCAGATAGATGATAGTGAGATAACTCTAAAAAAAATTAAATTAGTCAAAGATGAAATTGAAATATTTGGTGATCGCAAAAATTTTTCATCAATCAAGTATAAAAAAGATAGGATCAAAATATTGGGTAAGATGATTAATTTAGTCAGAAAATATTAATGATAATCACTAGATTTGCCCCCTCTCCTACTGGAAGTTTTCATATGGGAAGTTTAAGGACTGCAATTTACAATTTTTTATATGCTAGAAAAAATAAAGGAAAATTTCTTTTAAGAATAGAAGACACAGATAAGGAAAGATCAAAAAAAATATATGAAGAAGAAATATTAAAAATATTTAATACATTTAAACTTCAATATGACAATCTTAGTTATCAATCTAAAAATTTAAGTATTCATCAAGAGTATTTAGAAAAACTGATGTCAAATGATATGGCATATCGTTCAAAGGATGGTCCTTATAAGTTCAAAGTGAACAGAGGTAATGAATTTTTTGAGTATGATGATTTAATTTTAGGAAAAATTAAAGTACCATCTAATACTATAGAAGATTTTTCAATTGCGAGATCTGACAAAAGCCCAACTTTTATATTATCAAACTTAGTTGACGATAATTTAGAGAATGTAACTAATGTCATTCGTGGAAACGATCATACTACTAATTCAATTAAACAAATTATGATATCCGATGCTCTAAATTTTAAAGATATAAAATATGCACATATACCCCTAATACATGACATCAATGGCAAAAAATTATCAAAAAGAAATAATATAACCAACGTAAACGATTATTTGAGTGAAGGTTACCTCTCAGACTCAATATTTAATTTTATAATTAAATTAGGTAATAATTTCAATGATATTGAATATTTAGATATTGAAGATGCAATTGAAAATTTCAATTTATCTAAAGTAGTTTTATCACCAGCTAAATTTGATATTGAAAAGTTAGATTTCATTAATCGTCATTATTTAAACAAATTATCTTTTATAAAATTTAAAAATTTTTTAGACAAAGATATAGAAAAACAAGTATCTAATTTTCAGTTGGAACTTGTTTTCCAGGACATATTAGAAAGATGTAACAAATATACAGATATCAATATAGAAGTATCTAAACTTTTAAACTTTTTTGAAAAAAACATTATCCTTGAAATTAATGAAAATGAAAAAGATTTAATTAAAAGAATTTATTCAATTATTAATAGTTTGCATGATAATGATAATGTTTTATCAATGCTTGAAAAAAATGACTTACCTCTTAAGAAAATAGGTAAGATTATTAGAAAAATTACAGTAAATTTTGAGTCCAAAATACCAATTGAGAAGATTATTTTATTCTTTGGTATTGAAAAAGTGAAAGAAAAGTTATTATTATATTTAAATGATTGATGAAAAACGATTTAAATTAGTTGATACTAAAACTGGTAAAGAGTATGAATTCGATGGAATCAAAGGATCTATTGGGCCAGATGTAATTAACATATCATCACTATATAAGAAGACAGGTCTATTTACTTATGACCCAGGTTTTACATCAACTGCAGCTTGTAACTCTAAAATAACATATATTGATGGTGAAAAAGGTATTCTTCAATATAGAGGTTATCCTATTGAGGAACTCGCAAATAATAGTTCTCATCTAGAAGTTTGTTACTTACTCATGCATGGTGAGTTGCCATCAGAGAGTGATAAAAATGAATTTGAAGAAATAATTAAAAACCACACATTACTTAATGAACAAATAATTCAATTTTATAGAGGCTTTAGAAGAGATGCACACCCTATGGCCATGATGATAGGAATTGTCGGAGCTTTGTCATCATTTTATCATGACTCTTTAAATATTGAAGATCCTGAGCATAGAATGATTGCTTCACATAGAATTTTAGCAAAGATGCCAACTATTGCTGCGATGGCATATAAATACTCTGTAGGTCAACCTTTTGTTTATCCTGTAAATAAACTTAATTACGCAGATAATTTTTTACATATGTGTTTTGCAACACCAACAAAAGAATATGAGATAAATCCACTCTTTTCAAAAATAATGGATCAAATCTTTATTCTTCATGCCGATCATGAACAAAATGCTTCAACATCAACAGTAAGAACTGCGGGCTCATCTTTGGCAAACCCATATGCTTGTTTATCAGCTGGTATCTCATCACTTTGGGGAAAATCACATGGTGGTGCAAATGAAGCTGTAATAGATATGATTGATGAAATAGTTTTAAATGATTTAAAACCTAAAGACTTTGTAGAAGAAGTTAAAAATAAAAAAAATAAAATAAGATTGATGGGTTTTGGACATAGAGTGTATAAAAGTTATGACCCAAGAGCTAAAGTTTTAAAGAAAAGTACAGAAGATTTATTCAAGGATTTAAAAATTAAATCTAAAGAACTCGAAATAGCTAAAGAAATTGAAGAATTAGCTTTAAACGACTCATATTTTAAAGAAAAAAATCTTTATCCAAATGTTGATTTTTATTCTGGAATTCTCTTAAAAGCACTAAATATACCTACCACAATGTTTACACCAATTTTTGCAGTTGGTAGAACGGTAGGCTGGCTGTCACAATGGAAAGAAATGATAGAAGATAAAGAATTTAAAATAACAAGACCTAGACAATTATTTACAGGAGATAAAGATAGATCCTATAAAAAAGTGCCTGAAAGAGATAAAAAATCAATATTTAACTTATTGTGGCTTAAGAAAACTTTTCTAAATAATCAGTAATTTTGTTTGAACGAAAATTCTCAAAATTACTACTCTTAACTCCATTATTCATATTTTTTCTATAATCATAAAATTTATCTTTATTTAGTTTTAAAATAGTAAAAAAGTTTGACAAGTTAGTAGCTGTAAAATCATTTTGAATAAACTCTTTTACAATTTCTTTTTTATTGAAGATATTAACTAATGATAAGTATTTAGATCTCACGAATAATTTAAAAATAGAATAATTGATAATATTAGCTTTATAAAATATTAAGTGTGGTATATTTGAAAAACATAGTTCTAAATGTATAGTCCCTGAACAAGCAAAAGCAAAATCTAATTTAGATATTTTTTTATAGTAGGAACTATCATTCAAATGTATTTGTATATTAGAATTATCCTTAAAGTAGTTTTTTATAAATTCATGATATTCATTTGTGACAAAAAAGTTAAAAACAAGTTCTTTATATTTTTTAAGATTAAAAAGTAATTTCTTAATTATAAGAATATTTCTATATATTTCTTGTTGTCTACTACCCAAAAAAATACCAATATTATTTATTTCATTATTATTATTATTAGAATAGAAAGTTTTGTTTTTTAATGGATGACCTATATAATTATATACATCTGAGTTGTAATAGCTTTTTTCAATACTAAATATCGAAAAAATCTTATCAAAATTTCTATTAATAAATTTTGCTTTACTTGATTTCCAGATAAAAACTGATGGGCCTACAATTTGACAATATTTTATTTTTTTTGATTTAAATTTTTGAATATAAAATTTTGAAAAATCAAATGAATCTACAAAAAAGATATGGGTAAATAAATGTAGATCAACAATTTGTTTGACTTTAAATCTGAGATTAAAAAGATATTTTAAATTACAAACAATATCTACAAATCCCATAATTGGGGTAATCTTTGTATTAGTTAAATCACTAAATTCTAAGTAGCTATCATCAATACCAAAAGTGAATATTTGATCTTTATTAGTTTTAAAAAAATGATCCTCAAGTATTGATTTAACAATTTGTCTTCCAGATTGTTCAAGAGTAATAAATAAAATCTTCATCTTATAATACAATTAGAGAAATATTATTAGTTCGTATTTTTTTTAAAAAATCATCTTTTTCTGAAATTAAAATATTATTATTAAATAAACAGATTGCACGAAATTTATATTTAATAAGTAAATTAAGTGTTTCCATACCTATTATAGGGAAATCAATTTCATCAATTTGATTTAATTTTTTAGATTTTACAAAAATTAAGTTATTAAATTTAGGATTAATTTTGCCGATTTTATTAATCATTTCGTTTGTACCAAATATATCTTCCATTGCTATAACTCTATCACCATTTAAAACAAATGATTGGGCTATGTTCATTGAGAATATTTTTTTTAGAAAGTTTTTTTTAGTTTTTAATTTATTAATTATTTTTTTATTTTCATTATAGTTATACTCATCTTTATAAGTAACAAGCATATTTTTTAATATTTTTTTTTGTGAGAGTAGTATTAGTTTATTATTAGATAAATACTTTTTTAGAATTTTAGATTGATCATTAACATTGTTAAGGAATATATCCTTTGATATTAAAAGCTTAGATTTTATTGATAAATTGATTTTATCGATGGAAGGAAATTTAACATAGCCAATAATCAGAATTTTTTTTAAATTTTTAGACTTAATAAATGTTATGATTTTTTCTATATCTTTAATTTTGAAAGACTTACACTTATTCTTAAATTTTTTTTTTATAAGTTTGTTTTCATTAATTAAAATAACTTGATTTAATAAATTTTTATTATTTAAAAAATTTGCAACTTCATAAACAAATAAACCTGATCCAGCTATAAGGCAGATTTCATTTTTGAATGTGGCCGAGTTTTTCATTTGAAATTGATTTATATTCATGAAATATACCCTCTACTTTGTCACTAGTTGAAAAATTAATTTGTTTATTGATAAAATTCTCATGAATTGAGTTAATCTTATTAATCTCATCTTTATTAAAATTATTTCTTCTAATTCCTACTAAATTTAAACCTCTTAATTTTGCTCTATTACCAATAGCCAGACTAAACGGTAATACATTTTTATCTATGCCGCTCATTCCACCAATCATTGAATAAGAGCCTATTGTTACAAATTGTATAACCGCAGATAATCCACCTATAACAACATTGTCTTGAATATTTACATGTCCACCAAGTGTGACTTGATTTACAAATATGTTATTATTATTAATTTTACAATCATGAGCAATATGCACACCTGTCATAAAAAGATTATTATCTTTTATACTAGTTGTCATTCCTCCATCCTTAGTACCTTTACTAATTGTCACATTTTCTCTAAAAGTATTAGAGTTTCCGATTTCTAAAAAACTTTCTTCTCCAGAATATTTTAAATCTTGTGGGTCACACCCAATGTTAGAAAAAGGATAAAAGATATTATTTTTTCCAATAGTTGTATTTCCTGTTATTGACACATGAGATTTTAACTCTGTTCCATTATCTATTGAAATTTTTCCTTCTAAATTACAGTAAGGACCAATTTTTACATTATCTCCTAGTTGAACCGAATTACCTATAGAGCTACTTGGATGTATCAGGGATGTCATGAATCATTGCAGAAAAAATACATTGAGCATGTATAACATCATTTACTAGGCATTTTCCTTCAAATTTGTAAACATTTTTAACTTTATTTAAGCGATTAACTTTGAGATCTAATACATCCCCAGGTATAATAGGTTTTCTAAATTTACACTTATCTATGGTCATAAAAGATACACCTGGGTTTTTCATTGACTCTTTTTGTTTCATAGCAACAGTAAAACAAGCTGCTTGAACTATTGCTTCTACAACTAAAACACCAGGCATGAGAGGCCTTCCAGGGAAATGTCCCTGAAAAAAAGGCTCGTTTATAGTTACACATTTTCTTGCATGTGCTGATATATCCGGTTCAAAACTTATAATTCTATCTATTAAAAGAAAAGGGTACCTGTGTGGTAATATTGTTTGAATAAAATTAATGTCCATTTTTTCTTTGCCTTATTATTTTTCTTTTCCATTCTTTTATATCAATGGCTGGAAAACCAGCAACTATAGAATTATCTGAAATATTTTTCGTAACACCACTCTTTCCAGCTACTATTACGTTATGACCAATTTTAATATGGCCTGCAAAACCAACTTGACCACCAACTGTTACATTTTTTCCAATAACTACGCTCCCAGAAATACCTGTTTGCGCAGCAATGCATGCATTTTCTCCAATCTCAACATTATGAGCAATATGAACCAGATTATCAATCATAGAATTTTTACCAACATACGTGTAATCAATTTTTCCCCTATCAATTGTACAGCCAGATCCTATATGAACATTATCATCGATTATCACAATACCTATTTGAGGACTTAAAAAAGAAGAACCTCTTTTTTTTATATCAAAACCAAAACCAGTAGTTCCAATTATAGTATTATCACAAATAACTACATTATTTTTAATAAGAGAATTTTTAATAATAACATTATTTTTAATAATACAATTCTTTCCTATTTCAACACCTTTACCTATTACACAATTATTAAAAATTTTTGAAGACGCATCAACCTTTGCATATTTAGAAATATATGAATTATTTTTGAAAATAAAATGATCATCATAGTCTTTTAGATCTTCGTGTTGATAGATGTAATTGATTATTACATTCCAAGACTCACTCAAATCATTGACAAGTATTATGCTTTCAGATTTGGAGTTATTGAAAATGCTTTCTTTTGAAGTAATCACAAGAATTTCATCTAGATTTAATTTAGAAAATATTATCTCATTATTGATAAATAAAATTGAATTTTTTCTTATAATTTTTAAAGAAGATATATCTAAAATTTTTAAATTATTTTTTATTCTTTTTGATATTATATTTTTATCAATAAGTTTTATTAAATCATTTGAGTGCAAAATGTTAATTAAAGAAAAAAAGTTTTTCCTTTGGAAATTATACATATGTCTTTAGAAAGAGGTCCCAATTGAAAAATTAAATTCTCTTGTTCTATCATTTTTATTTTTATCAATTGGTATTGCATAAGAAAGTGAAATTGGACCTACTACTGTTAAAATATCAAATGATATGCCTAATGAGGATCTAATATCGATTTCAGTATTATCAGTATAATCACTATCCCAAATAGAACCAAGGGTATAAAATAATTTTGTATAAATATTATCTTTATCATCAAATAGGAATGAACCACCATATCCGATGGTGCTAGTAAAAAATTTATTGCCTCCTATATAAATATTACTTTGTTTAGGACCTATACCCCTAAAATCGTATCCTTTAAAATTTAAACCACCAAGACTAAATGAATTTATAGTACTAAGATTTCCATCTAGTGAGTCTGCAAAGCCTAAATCATTTGACAAAAATGCAAATCGATTTGAATTTTTGAACTTTTTATAAATATCATTTTTAATAACAAACTTATAATAACTGTCATCAGATATATCTTTGGGTGAATATTCAAAGGATATACTATTAGTTGTTCCGTCAGTAGGATATAAAAAATCATTTGTACTATCTTGTCTGATTGATGAGCTAAGAGTATAAATATCGTATTCACCGATATTATCATTTATAGAAGAGATATCTTTTTTTGCAGAATGTCTATCAGATTTTTTATAAGACAAACCTGTTGATATATTTATCTTTTCGTTATAATCAAAATTTATACTGTAACTTAATCCAAATTCATCAGTCTTAAATCCAAAGGAATTACTTAAATCTGTTTCATTATTGAAAATTGAGTAACTATTTTTAATATTCGAATTCGAAACTGGGTACTGAATAAGTGAAATACGAAATAAAATATCTTCTTCATTGCCAGTAAAAGTAGTTTCAAAGCTATTACCTGATCCAAAAATATTGTCATCTTTTGCAGAAAACGTTAAACCAGCACCATAGTCACCAGAAAATGTACCACCAGCCAGAAAACTACCAGTCTTTTTCTTTTCTTCTATGCTTATAATAATATCAGATTTATCATTATTTGTTTCACTTGTTATGTTAACTTTGTTTATATATCTATTTTTTGATAAATCCCTCTTAGTTACAGAAAGTAAATTATTATTGAAATAGTCACCTGGTTCAAATAATAATTGAGATCTTATAGTTCTATCTTTTGTAATATTATTTCCAATTATTTCGATTTTATTAATTGTAGAGGGGACAATTTTCTTTTGTTTAAAGTATAGTCTATTTGTATTAGAAACACTTTCAAAATTAGACACATAAACAGTGTTGTAAATATTGTTTTTAATTAAAATTTTATTAGTTTTATCTATAAAATTATCAATAATTGTTTGATCATAGTGAGAGTCGTTTTTGGATATTTTCTCTAATAGTATTTCAAAATTTTTCTCTATTAAATCAGATACAATTAAATTAGATGAGTCGATTTCAATAACGTTTAATTTAACTCTATCGCCTTCTTTGATAAAGAAATTAACAGTATATTTATTGGATGAAGCTTCAACAAGGTTAAAATCAACATTTACATCAAAAAAACCCTTTTGTTTATAAAAAGATTTTATTTTGTTTACATCAAAATTAAAGTTTTCGATGTTTAAATTAGAACCAGAAGTAAAGATATTATAAAAATTTCTAGATTTTGAATTAATTAGTGATAACAAATACCTATCGGAAAAATTACTATTACCAATAAATTTAATTCTATTAATTTGAGATTGATTGTTCTCAGTAATTACATAAATTAAATTTACTCTATCACTTGAATATTTTTCTGTAGAAACAGTTATATTTGTATTATTGAAACCTTGAGATTTATAAATACTT